>JACCWK010000234.1 GCA_013697655.1 Nitrosospira sp. | reverse complement strand
AAATAAGGTTGTGGCGTAAATCCGCCGCCACAGCCGCGCACTGAATCGAATCCATAATTCGATGCGTTAGAAAGCGGACACTCTATTTGCTACCAAACCGGACAATTCTATTTGTTGCTAACACATCAGCATGATTTCCTCAGAAAATAAAATATTTCAGAGCACAAAAATCATGTGCTCAATATTGGTATTCGGGTTGGTTCACTCCCACAATCGTAATGGTATTGAAGCGCAGCACTCAGAATATCCACAGAAAATACGGGTAACGAAATGACCCATGTCGTATCTGACTATGTCACTATCGCCTGTGTCCTACTAAAATGCATTTTATGATTAAATCCCATCATATCCAGCTTTTTCGATTGTTCGTAGCGTTCTTCGGCGGCCCCTCACTGGGCCTATCACTTGCATTCGCCGGGACAGCCTACACGGTAGGTCCAGACACTTACCTTGCAAAACTAAAGAAACTGGAGCCGGGAGCTCATGTGCATCTACTGCCAGGCGAATATAAAGACGGCTTGCCTATTAAATATCTTCATGGCAGTGCGCAAGCACCCATTACCATTTCGGGCCCGGAAAAGGAATCACGTGCAGTGTTTGTAGCGCGACCCGGACACAACACGGTCAGCATCATTAATTCGAGTTACATCACGGTTCGCAATCTGGATCTTGATGGCCGCAACCTGCCAGTGGATGGGGTGAAATGTGAGGGGCACGCGGACTGGGCGCATCACATCACGCTTGATGGGCTACGCGTTCGTGGCCACGGCAATAATCAGCAAACGGTAGGCATATCCACTAAATGCCCAGCCTGGGGCTGGGTGATTCGTAATAATATAATTGACGGCGCCGGTACTGGCCTTTACCTGGGGAACTCTGACGGGCGCGCACCATTTATCGCCGGACTGATCGAGCACAATCTGGTAATTGACACGCGTGGCTATAACTTGCAAATCAAACATCAGTTGGCTCGCTCCGCGTTGCCCGGCATACCGGAAGGAAATAACACGACGATAATCCGCCATAACGTTTTCAGCAAGGCGAATGGGGGATCTAAAGACGTGGCGAGACCCAATATATTGGTGGGTCATTGGCCGCTGACAGGGGCGGGAGCGAATGATCGGTATCTCATCTACGGTAATTTTTTCTATCAGAATCCGTATGAATCGTTATTCCAGGGCGAGGGCAATATCGCGTTGTACAATAATTTATTCGTGAATTATCTCGGTGATGCAATACGGATCCAGCCGCACAACGAAACGACACGTGCAATAAGCGTTTTCTACAATACCGTAATAACCAAAGGCTCCGGCATAATATTAGTGCGACGTGAGGATGACCCGATGTATTCACAATTCGTCATCGCCAATATTGTATTCGCCGGATCGCCGGTGCGTGGCACGGCCTCCGAGAAGAACCTGACGGGTAAATTCGACGAGGCGCGGAAATATCTTACTCGGCCGTTTGCGCCGTTGGGCGAAATGAATTTGATGCCGGTGGTTGCTAAAATACCAAAGCATTCTGAAGACGGCATGCGCTTTGACATTTACCCGGAGGCCGATCTGGATTTCGACGGCGACCTGCGTACCGGGCACAACGTAGGTGCCTTTGCAATCAATAAGACCGGCTCCCGATGGCGCCCGGCACTTGAAATTAAGCCGGCAGCTGCTCCGCAATAATGGAATTTCCGCACCCATCGCTTTTTAAAAATGGATATCCATTGAATCCATGCGCATTCTTTTAGTTATCGCACTGCTAATTGGTTACGGGTCGCTTTATCCCGGCGACTTTGCTGCACCTGAGGCAGGTGTGATGAAGGAATTCCTGACCGATTGGCGTTTATTCACTTCTCGAGGGGATCTGCTAGGCAATATCGCGCTTTTTTTTCCACTAGGAATGGCAGGTATCTTATTTGCTTCACACAAGCAAGCTGCGAGGATTCGTATCAGCGGATTAATTTTCCTGTCGTTAATCTACGCATTCGCCCTTCAGTTAGCTCAGGTTTGGTTGCCTTCTCGCTCCGCAGCGCTGGCGGATGTAATATGGAATATGGTAGGGATGGCCCTAGGTATAGCAGCAGCACATCTGATAGGCAGACGTCCCTCTGAGAGAATGCATGCGGTCGATTGGGCCTCGCTTGTCCCCTTATCGGTATTGGCGTTGTGGCTGCTCACCGAGTTATTACCTTTAGTGCCATCGCTGGATTTGCAAAAATTCAAGGATGCGCTAAAGCCGCTTCTCCTTGAATTCCACTTTTCCTTCCCGGCAGCCTTTATGCATGCGTCGGGGGTAGTCGTCGCTGGCAGCGCTATCATGGCGTTGGGACGACGGCCGGTTTCATGGCTGGCGGTGGCCTTCATATTAATCCTGGCCGGCAGGATTGCTATCGTGAATTTGTCACTGGACGCATCGCTTGTCCTGGGAATGCTGGCAGGCTATTCGGGATGCCTGGTTGCGCTACGCTCCGATCAAACCAGACTTTTCGAAACCGCTTTCTGGCTGCTGCTGGTGGCTTGGACCCTCAGTGCGATAACCCCTTTTTCTCCAGCTCAGGGTGGAACCTTTAATGGTATTCCTTTCGCAACCATGCTGCAGGGATCTATGGAACTCGGTATTCGGGGACTGGCCCAGTCTTTGTTTATCTACACTGCCCTGGTATGGCTTGCACAAAAGATAGGACTCAGCATCAAGAAAGCGATGGTGGGGCTGGTCATTTGGTCGTGCCTGATTGAGCTGATCCAGATGGGGTTGCTGGGCAGCACAGCAGACGTGACAGAACCTATCCTGTTATTGCTGGTGGGCTGGGTATTGTCGGCGACGCAAAATCCAGGAACTCCAACTAGACAGAAAATCCGAATGCCAGTGTCGCAACCTCGGCCTATCAGTGAAATCCACGCTGGAATGAGTGGAAAACGCGCGCTTGGTTCGGTGGCGACCGGAATTGTAGGCTGCGTAGCGATTGGCTGGTTGATTATGCGGTCGCCTTTAACCCCTTACAACGTTCGCGAACTGGTGTACGAAGGACACCCCCTTAGATCGCTCCTGCTACTGGCAACCCTGTTGTATTGGTCGGCGGGTTTTCCGGTATTGATTGCACAATGGCTGGCGCGAGGCGAGATGTATCTGCTCAGCTTCCCTCCCCTTGTATTGCTGCATGGGTTGGTCGCCTGGATGATGCTGTGGTCCGCTGTGCCGAGCGAAGCCATTCACGATATTGTTGGATATCCAATTCTGGCTTGGCCATGGGAATGGGAGGTGCTCGGCCGGTTTCTGGCATTGTTCAGCTTGTGGAGTGTCGCTGCAACAGCTGGCGTCCTGGTTGGCGCGTGGCGCATCCTTCCTGATGCTAAATCAGCGCTATTGGGGTGGGTAATGGGCGCGTGCCTCCTTATACCATTTTCATATTATATCGTAGTAGTCGTGGCATCCACGGACAATCTGGTAGAACTGATGGCAAGCAATGGCAGCGTTGGCTCGTTTTTGCTGATCGGTTTGGCTATAGCAGAGATATCATTCGGTGGAACCAAGGGGGTTCTAGGGGTAATTCTTGGAGCAGCTTGGAAAAGATGGACAGTCGCATGGGTGCTTGGTTCGGGCATACTGGCCTATTTGACGCTTTATTTCGGCACGGAGCAGGTAATCGTCAAGTATGGACAGGTATTTTCCGCATTGCAATTTTTGTTGAGCAGCGATCGTTCGCATCTGGCCCAACCGAATGAATTGATAGTTCGATACGCCGCGCTATATAGTTTTCTCATAACGGCCATTGTCATGGTGCAATATCCGCTATGGGGTTGGGTAATGTCCGCATCGTCACAGTCAAATATGCGTGTTGGTGGGGAGCGCCTGCCGTCATCCGCAGCCGAATAAAGGATAATGAAAGCGTCGTTATAAAAGGTGCTTCTACGAAAATTGGACAACGATTTTCCAAGGCCTAATTCGTAGGCATCAGGTACGTAACTTTTTTTTGTGTTTGCGGTGAACACAAGACGAAAGAATAGTTTGGCGAAGACAGCGCATATTAGAACGACGAGAAGTCCTGCATGAGGATAACGTTATTGCTGGTAATGAATTACATGCCTGAGCGAAGGGTAAGTCCAGCCCGGGTAGCACCTGGTGCCATCAATAAATGACCATTGAGCGTGCACAGAATCGTGGCGCCGGTTCTCCAGCCTGCGTGCTTGAAAGCAGCCAGAGAGGGCACATTAGTGGCCCGAATGTGCGCAATTACTCGATTAATATTTTGCGTTGCAAGATCATTGACGGTTGCGGCAATCAAGTATTTCGCAGCCCCCTGTCGGCGATATGCCGGCCAAGTATATAAATATCCCAGAAAGGCATCGGTTTCAGCCATACCGAGATGTAGAGGCGGTGAATCGATCCGGCAACTGGGACCACGCTTGATGCTGAGTTGCGCTACCAATGTATTTCCGGTTAGCAGCAGATGCAGGCTCCCGCCGCGTCCAAAAAGTTGCTTGGGGCTGGAACCGCACTGCTCGGCTAACCTTTCACGCATGTCGTTAGAGACCGCAGACAGCGCCTCGTCGGTATGAAAGCTCAAGTAGCGCCAGCCAGATGGCAGCACCAATAAGGTGTTCGATTGGGCCAATATCCAGACAATACGAAACACTTCAATCCGGGTAAGTAGCTTCAGTCCAAAATAGCCTGCAGCACGAAGCCCGCCCGGACCTCTCAGAAACTCCAGTTTCTCTTCCAGCATGACTTTAGTTCTTACCCACGGAGCGCTTCACGGCAGCTGCGCGGACGATCTGCTTGATGCGCTCTTTCAAGCCACTCTTATGAAGCCAGTTCCCTATTGTCTCGGACAGGAAATTAACTCCAGCCAAGGCGCGCGCATACATTGTGCCGGGCCAGCCGCGCGGAATCAGATAGTAGTGCCGCTCCTCCCTTAATTTGTTTGACATTCTCTGTTTGTATAAATTATCTCCAGCCAGAAAATCAAAGCGACAGATGCCGTCCGCCAGGAGATCAGCTATTACTTCCGTATGCAAATAAATACCGGGTTGCAACTTTGATATATCCGGATCGTATCCAACGTGGTGTCCATAATAGGTGTGGCCGTCGTGATAACCAAGCCCGAAAGCAACGGGAGCATCGCCAATCCACAGAACGTATGCCCGCAGCCACCCGCCAACTGCCGCCGCCCTTAGTTGTACAACGTGCTCGGGAGTATTTTCAAGTCCGAGACCGAGCAGATGATACTGATAGGTCTTGCGGGATACTTGCGCCAGGGCAGCAGCCAGCTCGTTGACCATTTCCGGTTCCGTATAGCGGGTCATCCTTACTGGATCCTTCGCCTTCACACCAAAATTCTTGCGTGTGCGACGGATATCCTCACGGGTTTTGCTTCCTAGAGTCCGCAAATAGTCCTCGAATTGCGCCCCTGATGGGAGTTCGATGAGGCGCCTTGTATAAACAGGGCCATACGGCACAACATGGAATAAATCGCAGACCGGGCTCTTCGGTGATGTCAGCAGCTCAGCAAGGAGCGAACCTGTGCGGACCCCCTCAAAAAATACCACCCCACGCGGACCTACTGCGTCGGAAAGCGGTTTAAATAACCCGGCAAGTAATGTTTGATTTTCACAAAGGGGCGCTTCCTGCATTGCATATCTTACTACCGGGATACGAAATACAGTGGTTTCCCCGAAGCAGTAAGCGAGTGCGCCGCGATGGATAACAAAAGGAGCATAACCCTGGGGACGCTGCTGATCGCCGAGCAGGAAATATTGGACGTATTTGTCTATCCCGTTTATACGGCTGCTCAACCAGCGCGGATCCAATTCAAGTGGGACCGGGCCAAGCAGAGAGAGGTCCAGGGTACTACCCGAGACGTTAGCCACATGCCACTGGGTCATAATCATTTCTTTGAAATGAGACAAGGCGCGCAAGGCATTAGATTCCGAACCGCATCATTTTTTTAACTCTCGACTTAAGGCCGAGCTGATTCAGTGTATCACCAGCTAACCTGCTGAAATCGTCGACAACTCTCTGACTATACAACAGGGCTTTATTACGCAGATTATTACGCAGAAAAAAAACATTTGCGCATTGAACGCTATGGGTTGCAAATAGTTTTTTATGCTCGGACTGTCCTTCAGTGAAATCAAAGAAACGAAATAAACGTTCTTCAAATAGATGATCCAGGGCGAGCCACTGAAGAACGGTGCCGACTGAATAATTCATGTAGTCGGGGTCGTATCCGAGAAAGGCATAGATCAACACCCCGTTGGAGACCGGGCAGTAGAGATACGAAACAGGCTTATCCTCATGGAAAAGGATGAACCCGCGGACATCCCCCTGTTGGGCAAGCTGTTCCATTTCACCGAGAAACTCTTCCGAATCAGGCAAACCCGCATCAAGCAGCTTCTCCTGATAGGTGATTTCAGAAACCGTACGAGCATATCGAAAGAACTCCCGCATTTCCCCGACAGACTGGTAAATTTTCCAGGAGATTTTACCACCGCAATGTTCCGCGTATTTCTTGACCTTGCGGTTGAGCGTTGAGCGTGTCTTGGAGGAAAACTTGCTCTTGTACTCTTCGAATGATTGACGCATATCGATATAATACCGTTGATGCTGGGACGACACGTAGCAGAGGTATTCATGCTGCGCTCGCAGCGTGGGCTGCTTGTCGGCGATGCGTAGCGATCGTATCAGAAAGCCTTGGCTATTCGCTTGAAGAGAATCCACCGGCGGTACCGGCTCTGCTACCGGAGGGGTTTCATCGTCAAGTCCCACTTCCCGCACTTGTAACCACAATTTAGATGCAAGCAACGTCCTGTCCCCAAGCTGAAGCTTTATGGGCACTTGACGAAAATTCCATATTTGCTTCAACGAAACCGCCTTATGCCTTGCTCAATCATCCTGAGTCCCGTTTTCCAAATCGGCGAGGTAAGTGGAGCAGGCTGCGAAAACACCGGATCGGGGGTCAAATCGCGGAATCCCCGTACACGAAAGCAGTCCCGATGACGGTCCAGAAAAGAGCAGAGATTGCGAAAGCGGGTCACCACAATATCGTCCGGCTGGTTCATGCTGCCATTCATCAGCTCGAAATTGTGGGAAAGAATAACAAAGGATTTACGCCCGAATTCCAGCGCTTGCCAGAGCAGTCCTTCCATCTCACGGTACGAACATGCGGTCACCTGTGCATGTCGCAACTTGTTGGTGCCATTATGGAAAACCGTCATGGGATACTCGTACACACCTTCGCACTCAACTGGCTCGACAAGTGAAGTTTCGGGATTAACTCCGCTATCCAGTCCAAAAATGCTCGCGTTGTAGCTGCTATCGAAAGTGATGTGATTTCTGGCAAGCGCTCGAAGCGTATCTCTGTTAAAGCCAAAGCCTCCAGCGCGAAAAGCATTGATATGTCCTCCCCCAGCTAATTCGATCAACTTTGCGCCTGCCTGAATCAGGATAGTTTGTTCTTGTAAAGAAAAGTAGCGCAGGAACTGCTTTTTGCCAACGATGTTCTCGAGCAAGGGTTCCTTGGACTCGTCCACCCACTCGGTATGCAGATGCAACTGTACTTCATGGTCTCCCTCGCGAATCAGATCGATAATTTCTGACAATGGCGCTAACCCAAACCGGGTCGAAAAGAGTGATTCAACAAAAAAGACGCCTGTTAGGCCATGGTCCTGTAGTTGATGCAATTGATACGGCAAGCCATAGTTTCCCCTTGACGTAGGGCCATAGATGTATCGTTGAAATGCATTGGGAAATTTGGCATCGATATTGTCCCAACCATCACACCAAACCTCTACGTCAACGGTAAGAAATACGTCCATTTTTTTGCAGTCTCTAAATCGCCTGATCGCATGAGATATAAATGAGGCGGAACTGCCTGCCTGGACTCCATCCATGCATGTTATGCCACCTTAAGATCATTTGCGCGCAAGCGAGGCTGATCCATATGAAGCACATTGCGAAGAAAAGATTCGAACATCAGCAGCGTCCACAGCGGGGCGCTATAGTCGCGCCGTCCCGATTGGTGTTGGTCGAGCATCTCCTTTAGATAGGTCCTGTTGAAGATTCCCGTATCAGCCAGAACCGGCCCCATTAACGCGTCGCTAACTCTTTGGCGCAGCGGGCCGCGAAACCAGCTTGCCAAAGGTACCGAGAATCCCATTTTGTCGCGGTACAGAATGTCATCGGAAAGGTAAGGTTCCAATGCCTTTTTGAATACGTATTTGCCTTCATGACCGCGCAGCTTAAAAGAGACCGGGAGGCCTGATATCCATTCGACCAGCTTATGATCCAGCAGCGGCACACGAACCTCCAGGGCATGGGCCATACTAGCTCTGTCTACCTTCGTAAGAATATCTCCAACGAGGTAGGTCTTCATGTCCAGGTATTGCACTCGCGACAGGGGCTCCTCTACAGGGCATTTATCGGCATGGGTACGCATAACTTCCACCGCATGATACCCCTGCAGGCTGCGATTGAAAGAAGCACTGAACAGACGTTGACGCATTCCATCCTTCAGGATGGAAACACTATGAAAATAACCTTCCACGGAATCACGGGCAAGCGCTTCGAGCGTGGATTTCGCGCGCAGGACCTTTGGCGCCCAGTCGGCCTTGGGATATAAATTTCCCAACAGACCAAATAAGGGCTTGCGGAATCCAAGCGGCAGCACGGATCTCATCCGTTCTTCATACAGGTGCCAACGATAGCGACGATATCCGGCAAGGTTTTCGTCACCGCCGTCTCCCGATAATGCCACAGTCACACGTTTTCTTGCTAATTCGCAGACCCGATAAGTGGGCATCGCCGAACTGTCGGCAAAGGGTTCATCATATAGGGTAGCCAACTTGTCTATAAGATCGAAATCGTCTTGATCTACCTGACCTACGCTGTGCTGAGTGTGGTAGCGATCGGCCACTTTTTGCGCATATTGAGATTCGTTGAAGGCAGGGTCGCCAAAAGAGATGGCGCAGGTATTGACCGGTTCCTTCGTGAGATCAGCCATCATCGCTACTACTGCGCTGGAATCGACTCCGCCCGAAAGAAAAGCGCCAAGAGGCACCTCGGTCATGAGATGGATCTTTACCGATTCGCGCAACCGCACGATTAATTCTTCCTCCGCCTCTTGCACACTGATTGACTCGTGCGCGACGAAAGGTACATCCCAGTATTCGCGTGGCTGCGGTACATCCTGGCCACAATGGAGTTTCAGGATATGAGCCGGGGACAGTTTGAGTGCCTGTCTGAATATCGTTTTCGGTTCTGGAACATAGCCATAAGCAAAATAATCTTCAATGGCATGGGGATCCATATCTCGCATAAAATCGGGATGCATGAGCAAAGCTTTTAGCTCGGAAGCAAAAATAAACGTGCCATCTGCCAGCAGACCATAGTAAAGCGGTTTTATACCGAGCCGGTCTCGAGCCAGAAATAGGGTTTGCTGGTTGCGATCCCACAAGCCGAAGGCAAACATGCCCCGAAAACGGTCCACGCAATGCTCACCCCACTCCTCCCAGGCATGTACGATGACTTCAGTATCACAGTGTGTGCGAAATACATGACCTGCGGCGGCAAGTTCCTTGGCGAGTTCCTGAAAGTTATAGATTTCACCGTTGAAAACCACCACTACGCTGCCGTCTTCGTTGAAAAGCGGTTGCTGCCCGCTTGAGACATCCATGATTGAAAGACGGCGATGACCGAAACCAACGCCGGGCTCCGTATATAGCTCCCCTTCATCTGGCCCACGGTGAATCTGAGTCTGATTCATGCGCCTAAGCAGTTGCTGGTCGATTTCTTTTTTGCCGCGAGTATCAAATAGGCCGACAATCCCACACATGTTTATTTCCTTTTTTCCGATGTCATAGACGTAAAACTTTGTCATAGACCTGAAGGTAGCCTTTCGTCATGGCTTCCATACTAAAGCTGGCTTCAATCTGTTGCCGCGCTGCTATGCCGTGTTGAATAATCAGATCGGGGTTTTTATGATATTGCATTATAGCCTGTGCCATTGCCGCCGGTTCCCCCGGGGGAACCAATATGCCCGTAAACCCTTCTTTTATGAGCTCCGCATTTCCCCCGACGTTAGTTGCCACCACTGGCAAACCCGTAGCCATGGCTTCAAGAATGGTATTGGAAATTCCCTCCCCGAGCGAGGGAAGCACAAAAAGATCCATGGCACTCATCAGTTCGGGGATATCGGCGCGCTCGCCTGGAAACCAAGCAAGGGCTCCAGCTCCGGCCTCGCGCAACATCTCGATGCATTCCTGTCGCGACCTGCCCTCGCCAACGATCAAAAGCCGAAACCGTTCTTGCGCAGCAGGTTCTTCCAGTAGCGACAGGAAAGCCCGAACCAGGCCGGGATAATCTTTTACACTCGCCATTCTACCGACACTACCAATGACAAAAGCATTCTCCGTAAAGAACCCCGGGGGAGCACCTTTAAAGTTTTTGCCGCTGCGTGGATGAAAACGTAGACTATCAACACCATTGTAGATCTGATGGATACGATGCGGTGTCGCCCCTACGGTATTGGCAAGCCAACTCTCCAGATCTCTGCTGACCGCGATGAAATGATCGACAAAAGGACGGATAGCTTTACGCAACAGATTATACTTCCGGTTTTTTCCATGCAAATCGAATATGTCCCGGCCGTGCTCTCCATGCACTCTTGCCCGCGCTCCTGCAACGGCAGCAACTACTTGTCCTTCCATCGTGCCCAGATTCCGAGTGTGTACGATATCTGGTTTGAGCCGCCTTAGTGTTTTGAAAAGATTGAGATAAAGACTGAAATCTTTCCCTTCGCGCTTGTTAAGCGCTATGATTTCCACGCCTTCTCTGGTAATCCGCCGACGAAAATCGGAGTAGCCCTTGAGACATATGATGGCATGCCGGTAACGCTCAGGTGGAATATGATTAATCAGGTTTATCAGACCATTTTCCAGGCCGCCAACACCGAGATGGTGAATGACATGCACGATAAGCGGAGGCGGCATACTGTTTTGCATTGATATTTTCGGAGTATGCTGGCTACTAGCGCTCCCATGCATTCTGCAGCCCCTTTGTTATCGTTGGCATCATATCGCCAAGAAACCCCTGAAGTACTGGAATCGCTTCATCCGGTGTTTCTTCGTAACGCGTAGCGATGATAATCTCCGCACCATCATCGCCCCTGCCGAGGAGTTTATTCTTAGCCAAAATAACTTTCGCAAGATAAGGATTAGCCGTTCTCTCTTCACCAAGCCAATACCATCTCCATATAAGCAACTTTGTTGAAGGAGACTGCAACTGGTTCTGACTAATGGCCTCTTGCTGGGAGCCAAGAGAAATAACGCGTATATCTTCCTTGATGTTATGCCAATTGGACCCCGTCTCCGCTACGAGCAGATTCTGGGAGTTTATAAGTTCCGTTCCTTGCTGCTGGTTGCGATAGTAACTAACATACAGGTCCACCGATTGGCCGTTGTTCCGGTAATTCTTCAGAAGCTGGGCAGCAACACCGACATAGAGGGGCCGCCAGTCAGAAGTTTGGCTTGTACCAACCTTCCACTTCGCCGACACGCCGGAGATTTCAATTACAGGTTCCGTGCTGCGGGGGGTATTGCCCAAGTAGGTAGCAGATAGCGGCCAGATAAAAGCAATGATAAGAACCGCACCGGCATTGAGAACAATGCTCTTCAGTGAAATCTTCATGTCTGGATTGAAATTGCGTCCGGACAGAGAGCCGGCCACGCTGCTGTCGTCATACTCGCTATCATCCTCGCGCCAAAGCGAGCCGATCCAGAACAGTAACAGCATTACGAACCCAAAGAATACCCAACCGTAGATCAAATGATCGAAACCCACAGCCATACGCATGTCACTCAGATGACCGGTCATTACAATCATGTATGCGCGGAGGCCATTGGCGATAATGGGCACAATGAGTGAGAGAGCGATGAACGCCAGACGGCGTGCCAGACTACGGTATGTCATATAGGCATAAAGCGTACCCAATGTAAAAGAAGCAATGAGGTAGCGCAAACCGCTGCAAGCTTCGACCACTGACCAGTTGCCACTCGGAATGGAAAAAAAACTGCCCTCGCGATAAACCGGAATGCCAGTCAGCTGGAGCGCTTTAACAGTGAAATCGGCAGTAAAGTCTATTAGTGGGGGTATAAGCGCTTCGCCAAAAGGCACGGCGAGCAAGAGATAGGCCAGGGGAAAAGCGATAGCCCATACCATGCGATTTCCTAAAATCGCCCAAACCGCGGCTGGAATCATTGCTATAAGAAAGAATTGCGCAAATACCTGAACACTCGCAAGTGTTGCCAGCAGCCAGCTAAAACCAAGGAGACCGAGAACGGAAAGAGCTATAGGATTGGGCTGTAGGCAAAGTGTACTTAAACGCTTGCGCTGACTCCAAATCAGGTAAGCACTGAAGGGAAAGATCAGAAAACCATGGGCAAACGTGTCGGACCTTTCCCATATGGAGATCATGGACCAGGTTGTCTCATGATAGCCCGCCAGAATTGCCGCAATAGTGGCAAGTGTCAGTAAGGCCGCGCCTCTCACATTTTTCTGATCAAGTATTTTATTGGAATCATGCACCATTTCTTGCGGCGTTTGCGCGTTCATGTCACATCATCCGCCGTAGACTGGAAATGGATTTGCAGGTAACGCGAACAGCCTTCATCAGCAGATGTTGCTTGCGGCTGGAAGAGGAGCTCATCTATCCGGCCCAGATTTCTTTTCCAGCTGTAATCTTCTAAAACGCGAGCCCTGGCGGCACAAGCGATGTTGCGAAATAGCCCACCCTGGAACAAGCTAATTATCTGAAGAGCAAAGTCGCTCTCATCGTTAGCGACCAACAGTTCTTGACCACGGACAGCGCGTATCCCCTCCACCGCTTGAGGAGAAGCAATCACAATCTTTTCCATGGCCATTGCTTCAAGCACTTTATTTTGTATGCCGCGGGCAATACGTAATGGCGCTACCGCCAGGGAAGCGTGGGCAAGGTAAGGCCGGACGTCGGGCACAGATCCGGTTACTGTTACGCCGGGAAAGGCGGCGAGAGCCGTCACTTCTGCTATCGGACGAGCCCCGACAATATAGAATTCGATCTTGGGCAGCTGTGCACGAATCACGGGAAGGATGCTGCGCGCAAACCAGTCCACGGCATCAACGTTGGCCCAGTAATCCATGGCTCCAATAAAGACCAGGGTTTCTATACCGGCCGGGTAGGGATTAGGGTAGACATTTTGAGGGGAAAAATAGTCCGCATCAACACCGTTGTTGAAGTAAGTGACTTTAGTTGCGGCCTCCGGCGCAAGCTGTTTAAAAAGGTTGGCCTCTGTCTCGGAAACGAAAGCTGCACTGTCAAAATCTTTTGCAATCTTCCTTTCATAGCCGAGGAGCAATCTTGATTCGCGCCGGTAGATCCAGCTCATCGGCCAGGTTTTGGTGGCCGAATATTGCATCCATTTATCTGAGTCAATATCCACAAAATCGATGATCCGGCGGACGGATCCAGCGTGGCTGACATACTGCGCCATGGCTGAAGAGAAAACCACGATGTTTCTGATAGACCTTGTTTCGAGTACGCTGTCCACCCACGTTTGCAGACCCCCGTTCCAGTAATAGGGCAAGGTAAGAGGTTGTCCGGAAAATAAGCCGGAAAGACTGCGTAGACGCGCCGCCTTGGGATTGAGATTAATAAAACATGTCTCGCCACTACAGAAATTTTTTACTTTATCGAGATACCTCCAGTCTTTCTCGTCATCAATAAAAGTACCAAGATGAATACGGTAGTGTTTACTCAAATACTCGAGCAAGTGATAGGAGCGTATTTTGTCGCCTTTATCCGGCGGATAGGGGATTCGATGGACGAGATAAAGAAGTTCCTGCATGAATTTAGCCTAGGTTCTTCACAATGTAAGGGCCAATGAAATTGGCAACCGACAGGGGCAACTTCCGCCAAGCCTTGATGAAAATCTGATACTTGGGATTGAGAGGATTATGATCGGGCACCGCTCCGGCCCGATGCAACTGGTATTCATAATGAAGCGGTTGTGGTTCAAATCCCCAGTTCTTCTTGAAATCAAAAGAACCGGTATTACGTTTGCTGCGCCCGAAATCAAAAGTTTTATATCCCCTTTCACAAGCGCGCCGCATGAGTTCCCAGTACATAAAATCGTTCCCTGCCACATCCCTCGCTTCGCTAGTACCACCCCCGTAATAAGGCAATACTTCGTCGCGAAAGTAAAAACTCATCACGCCGCTGATGGTGCGCCCACCCTTGTGAATAATCATTAGTTCACAATCCTCGGCAAATATCTCCTTGAGAAGCCTGAAATATTTTTTAGAGAAGACGGGCGTGCCGAGACGGTGAACGCTTACTGAATAAGCTGAAAAAAAACGGTCTACATTCTCATCTATAGTACTTTCCAGGCCGGCTTTGATCCCCTTGCGTATCATGGCGCGTTGCTTGCGCGGGATGGCCTGCATGTTCTGCTCTATTTCCGGGTCTATGTCCTTGCGAAATGTTACGTATAGATCCTTGGTGGGCCAATCTGGGTGCTGTACCTTAAGGTTCCGGTATTCCAGATAGTCAATTTTCAGCTGCGACGCAAGCGCTTGGGCAGCGCAATCAAGTGCTTGCCTGGCGGACTCCGAGATTGCGGCAATGCCGCCGTAGACGCAAAATGGAAGCGAACTCAAGGAATGACCAAAAAGATGGCTATTGATTTCTGCTAACGGCAGTACACCTTGAATCTGGCCTTCTGATTCGGCATAGAGGAACCACGTTTTGTGACCTAAGGCGCGCTCGATGACCGTTTGCCAGCCGGCTCGATGGAAAAAAGTGGCGTCTGGACAAGCCGATACAAATTCATCCCACCTTTCCACATCTTGTGGTTTAAGCGGGTGTACAGACGGCATGTCCATCCGAGGAGCGGGAGTCAGATCCTCCTGGAATGCGTGAACGATACAACTCATGCGCGTTATTCCAGAAAAATCCGGTCGATGCGATCCCATTTGAAGTCGCGCGTCAGCGCCTTGATTCGCTCTTCCATACGATGGAGATTGTAATAGTGGCGGAAGCGTGTTTTCATGCTAATACCCTTCTGGCGCGGCTGCCCAGGGTCTATTTCCCAAGGATGGAAATAAAAGATTGCGGAGCGATGTTCGAGCCGATTCAGTCTCTGTAAAAACCATCGGGAAACCGGATAAGGCCAAAGCCTGAAGTAGCCTCCGCCTCCCGCGGGAAAGTTCCGGCTGAACAGGCGTGTAGTAGTAATTGGCAATTCCAGCAAACCATGATGCGTCCGTGGATGATGGGCGAAACGGGGAGCCTCCGGCATACCGTAATGGTCATGCTGGATAGGATAGATGCTTGAGCTATAACGGTAGCCGGCTTCTTCGAGCACATCCAATGCCCATAGATTATGGCGACCTATGGAAAAACTCGGCGCACGGTAGCCAAGTATTGCTTGACCCCCAAGATCTTCAAGAATTTTTTTGCTTCGAATCACATCATCACGAAACTCATGGGGTTCCTGATCAGAAACACGGTGATGAGCCCAGCCATGACTGGCAAGCTCGTGGCCGTTTGCCACGATGCGCTTTACCATGCCAGGATAACGATCAGCGATCCATCCCAAGGTGAAAAAGGTTGCTTTGGTGCCATCGTTATCTAGGAGCGCAAGGATGCGGTCGATGTTCAGCTCCACCCTGCAAGATATGGAGGTCCACGATTCTCTTGAAATGTGGGGAGCAAAAGCGGAAACCTGAAAATAGTCTTCCACGTCGACAGTCATCGCGTTGCGTATCGCTGCTGAGTTCATTCGACCACCTTCGTGCGCTACCTTAATAGTTATTAGCTCTGTAAATCTTTTTCCAGTATCCGTAAAGCCGAGGTTCTTATCGCAAACTAGTCTATGTTAATCGTAATTAAATGCGCGTTGAGAAGCACACTAGACTTTGTCTTTCCTGAGATTTTTGTTTACCCCCGCTAAGGAGAGTATTTGCTTGAGCAATTGCAGCAAAGAAACAAGAGATCCCTCCAGCCTGTCGACCCGGGCTTCCATATTCTGCAGATCTGCGAGAGAAAGAGACTCTGTTTTCTGAAGCTGGGGTGCGGGATCAACTATGCCCGGCGCGTTGTTAGCTGGAATCGGCATATCGAACTCTTCCTGAATATCACGAATAACCTCGTTGATCTCCGAACTTCCAAAACTGTGCAATTGCTCTAAACAACCCATCAGCAGAAGGCGATCACATAATGTGTTGATTTTTCGTGGAATACCATTGGTATAATCGTAAACGACAGCAAATGCATTCTCATCAAAGGAAGGGTCCCCGCTCCAACCCGCCGTCTGTAACCTATGCTCAATATAAGATCGTGTCTCCGATAAATCCATAGGTCCAAGGTGATAGGTCGCAGTCACTCTTTGGCGCAATTGTTGCATATCGCCGCTCAGTAAAGTCTTCCTGAATTCCGGTTGGCCGAGCAGAAATGTTTGCAACAGCGGTTTGTCATCCGTTTGAAAATTGGAAAGCATTCTTAATTCTTCCACGGTATGTGGAGAAAGGTTCTGCGCTTCATCCACTACCAGCAAAGCCCGCTTCCCTTGCTGATCACATTGACGAAAGAACTGCTCAAGTCTTATTAAAAGGGAGGCCTTACTCGAATTTTCGTGGGGCAACCCAAAAGCTGCAGCCACCATCCTCAATGTGTCGTCTGAGTCGAGGTGAGTATTGACTATTTGAGCGGCAATGATTTTCTCGGACTCCAGCTTCCGGAAAAGATTGCGTACCAGCGTGGTCTTGCCCGCACCCACTTCGCCGGTAATAACAATAAAGCCCTCTGCCTGTGAAAGACCATATTCAAGATAGGCCATGGCACGTTTGTGGCCTTTACTCCCAAAGAAAAAATTCGGGTCGGGCTTAAGCTGAAATGGCTTAACCCTAAACCCGTAGAATGAACGGTACATTAATCTCTTTCCACTAAAAGGTCATGTTCAGGGAAGCGATAATGGCATTTTCACGATACTCTCCCCCGGGTTGGTTTGAATCCCGTTGGTTATGCCGGATCTGAAGCATGGTGTTGAGATTGGGCCGAACTTGCGGCAGCTGCCTTGTAAGGCTAAGAGTGACCATCTTGAGATCGTCTACCCGGGTGGTAGAAAGAAAACTGAATCGTGTAAATCCAAGATTCAGATTGGCTCTGGTCAACTCAGAAATCCTATAACTCCATAAGGCATTGACACCGCTTTGCCGGGTGTGGTTGAGCAGCGCCTGGTTGTCGGCGCCGACCAGGCCAACGTCCGCCGAATCTTGGGTGTATGCCTGGCGAGTCATATCAAACACCCTGAATACGGCCGTATTTCTTGAACCGTTCATCGCGACCGAAGCCTGTAGGGTTTTCTGCAGGAAGACCTGGTTGGTCATAAAATTGGTTGGGCTGAAAAAGGAACCCGTGAGTCCCAGACCAGCGAACGCATTGCTGTTTTGCTGGATAAATTCGGGGCTAAGAGTGGGATTCTGAGCCGCAAGGAGCTGGTTAAGGGAACCTCCCAGCATACCCGAGGAACCTAAGCCAGCCTGCTGGTTGAAGGTCGTGATGTTTTGAGTATAACTCGCATCCCACACGGTCAGGCGCGTACGGTGGCTGGCCAGGAGGGAATAGGTTGGGCCGAAAAATCTTTGACCCGCGCTGGCTACAATGCTTGTTCGCTCGCTCGGCATCCATGAAAAACCAACCGTCCAGGTAGGACTTGAAGGGTTACCCCTGATGGAAATAAAACTATTTCTTTCGTAGCCCCCGGTCGCCGTCAGTCCGAATTGCGGCGTAACCCTGTAACCAAGACTAGCGATAGATCGTTCCAGTTCAACCGGCCGGTTGCTGCCATCAAAGTGGATTGTCTGATTGCTGTAGTTCAGGCCCCAGTTAAACGCCGTAAAAGCGGTGCCGCTCGTCAGGCCAGCCAGAAACATGTCTGCCTGGCTGTTGCGAAGCGGGTTCGCACTTGAGGTCGTTACATTCCGGGTATAACGCAATTCCGATGTAGCAAAATCTTGGAAACGATGACGGGTATAAGGACTAATACTAAAATTTCTTACATCAGCCCGGTTACCTGTGACATTGACGTTGTCTATCGCCTGGGGGCCGAATAATGTAATATTTTGCTGGGTCATCAATGCCCTGGCATCCACGAATAATAGATTTTCTATCAGTTCCGCAGTTGCAGTGGCATTCAGCTGATGCCTTGTTCGGGTAAAATTGCTTTGCTCGGCGTAGATGAGGTTATTCATCATATACTGGCCGGTGAAATTAAAGCGGCGTCCAACACCGGTGACTGCTAGGCCGGGATTAATTTGAGTTATGAAATCGCTTTTCTTTAAATCATCTCGCGCGAATGTCACATTATCGGTATATGTTTCAAACACGCTCATGTTAGGACGAATTCTCCATCCGCCCTCAGCGGACTGAGGCGATACATTGCCGGCCATGCCCAGTTGGCCTTGGCCTAGTTGGCCCTGACTCATCTGACCCTGACCCATCTGACCCTGGGCCTGCCCATGAGAATAGGCGGGCAGCAACAGCATGGCCGTGGCGGCAAGATAAGCGGCCGGGACTAACCCTCTTCGGTATTTCTTATTCTCAGGCAGGTTCATGGTAATAATAGCCATAGTATTCTCCGCCTGAGAATGATCTGGCTTTGTTGTAGATCAAATTTACGACATCACACGATTCGATCTGCCGAAGCGTTTCCTTAACTGTCTGCTGGGAAGTCGTTTCGGCCTCGACCACCAGAACAATTTGTCCCATCTGGCTTGCCAATACGCGGGCTTCGCTAGTGAGCAGAATGGGTGGAGAATCAAAAATAACAACCCGGTCGGCATAACGTTGCGCAAGTTCTCTCAGGAGGGACGCCATGCTTTGGCTCGCCAGCAATTCGGTTGAATGTGAATGCCGTTTTCCCGCCGTGAGGAGAGTAAGTTTCTCGATATCAGTCTTAATCAGGACATCCGCCATATCAAGTTTTTCATCGAGAAGAAGGTCCAGCAAGCCTCTCTCGGTACCAAGTCCAAGAATTTTGGGTAATGTGGGACGCGCTACATCCGCATCCACGAGCAAAACCGTACGATCCATTTCCATTGCGATACTCATCGCCAGATTGACGGTGCAGAAACTTTTTCCCTCCCCTGCCAGAGCGCTGGTAACCATGATCAAATTGCCATTTTTGATCATTCCCGCCCCTTTATTAAACGCATTGGTGAGCAATGGCCGCTTGATTACGCGAAACTGTTCGGCAACTTGCGTTCTTCCTTCATCTGGCGTGACAATGCCATATTGACGCATTTTGGCAAGGTTGAGCGTAATTCGTTTTGGACCTGGGGGAGCGGCGAAGGTTGGCGAAAAACCTTGCAGGGTCTCATTCGCGGAGTTGTCAGTTCCGCTTCCAAGCTCGTTGCCGGAATTTGAAGGAACGGCGGGCGCCTGCTTGACGCTCGGCGTTCCTTCTTTCTCAAGCTTACCTGCGGCTTTCTCAATAATGCTCACGCTTTCTCCGATGGATCTGATTTGACGTCGCCAGAAGGCGATTGTGACGTGCTCCGCAGAGCAGGGGGTTAAAAAAAACGGAATCGTTGCGTTATTGATTCCACATGCTTACTGAGCGGCATGGCGATTCCCCCGAATTTCGCAAATCACTCTACCCTTGGAAACTCCGCTTGAATGACTTTCGCGATGAAACAGTGTAATTATTTGTATCAGGGACGTCTCGCAGTGATCGGCGTATAGCGACAAAAAACCCAATATAGATGCTCGCAATAAAAACCTTTCATATTAGTCACTAGATAAAGAAACGGCGCGTCAATTTATAAAGCCTGGAGTTACGCCATCTTTACCATTAGGGCTCCATACAAACCCAACAAAGATAGTAAAGAAACACCAAAGGCGTAGAGACGCTTTTTACGCTTTATTTTTTCTTGATCAGTCCAAATCATGGGAATAGAGCCTAAAATTGGCCGGCCGGTTATTTCACGCAAACTGGCCTGGCTGTGGAAAGTGGGCCGGATCTGGCTGACAACGAATGCTATCCCGACCCCGACCAATAAGGATGCAAAAAATATTATGGAAAACAGTTTGCTGCGGTTTGGGCCGACCGGTATGTCCGAAACCGTTGGCGGATCGATAATTCTGAATGACATCAAGTCGGCGGCGGAACCCAACTCGCCTGATATCTTAGCGGATTCACGACGTTCAAGAAGCTTCTCATAGTTAGATTTGTTCACTTGATAATCGCGATTGAGTTGAGCAAGCTCTGCTTCCACTTGAGGTACCGCATTGCTGAGGGACTTCAGGCGATCGTAACGAGAAGTATATTCCTCTACACGAGCCCTCATGGAGGCCACATCGGCTTCGGCCTCCGCCAGAGCCACATTAAGTTGTTGCAGCATGGGACTATAATTTTTCCCGGGATCAAAACTATGCTTTACCAGTTTCGCTTCTTCCTTTTTGCGCTCCTCCAGCTGCCCAATTAGACGCTTTGCTGAAATGATGTCTGGATGCAATTCGGTAAAATTTAGCCTGAGGGCATCCAGATTCTTATTTAACACTTCAATTCGGGAATCAAGCTCCACGTTGACTATGGATGAGACTGAATCACTCTGATCCACCATGAGAACGGGCTCATCGCCGGTAATTTGCCGCTTGATTGCATCGCGTGCATGCTCGGCCTCTCTTAATTCCAGCCTTGTTTTATTAAGATCTTCCGAAGCCAAAGACAACTGTGCGTAGTAGTCGGTACCTTGCTGAGGCATCATCCCGATATTCTTTTGTTTGAACGTTTTAAGATTATTTTCCCCACTAATCAATTTTTCCTCGTAACTCTGAATCTGTTCATCAATAAAGCGAATGGCCGAAGAAGAATCCGTTTTATCCCCCAGACCTCCTTCAACAAAAATGGTTAACAAGGATTGAACCACGTCTTTAGCAAGCTTCGGATTTTGATTGTTATAATGAATCGTAAAGAGATTATCCCGCCCAGCTGCCCCAAGCTTGATGGTGTCCATAAGACCCTTGACAAGCTTTTCCTGATCCTTGACGTCCTGTGCTTTAATATCCAAATCGACCATGCGCACGACTCTTTCCACGTTTGGACGGCTAATTAACGTGCGGCTCATGATAGAAACCTGCTGTTGCAGGTCGGGAGAAATCGTCATCCCGGCCATTAGCGGCTTTAACACATTCTGCGTATCTACATAAATTCTAGCCGATGCCTGATAATCATCCGGTAGCTTATAGACGATAACCCATCCCGAGATTGCCACGACCCAGGCAGCAACTACGGCGATCCAGCGATATTTCCATATCCCCTTCAGATACACAAACAGTTGGGTTGTCAGCTCCTCCATTATGTCAAACCATTCCTAGAAGCTGTTTTCTCGCAGCACTCCGTTAATAAATCTTGAATCCCGATTATTTCCATCTGCATTGTTATCCCTGTGTTACTTTACTTGTTAGAGCGGTGGCACCAATCCGGGATGATTTATAAATCCAGAGAATGAAATCAAAAGATTCTGACGAAAAACTACTAGTTGCTACGAATTCCATGTACGTGTTATGAATTTGTCGAAGTGGCAGGAGCACAGCTACCTACTGATCAAAAGTAAATAAGTCAATTGAGACGGAATTAGAAAAAGCTTTCCGGGATAACCAGAACATCGCCTTGGCGCATGGGAACATTCGCCGAGATGTCGCCGTCCCTTATGAGGTCGTCCAACCGGACGCTAAACTGCTGTTGCTTTCCGTCTATGTTTCGAATAATTCTGGCCTTGTTTCCAGCAGCAAAGTCGGTTATCCCACCCACCGCAATCAAAACATCCATCAGCGTCATTTCTTCACGATATGGAAGAGCCTGAGGTTTCGCGGCTTCACCTATGACCCGAATTTGCTCGCTATAGGGTCCAATAAATTCTGTCACGATAACCGTTACTACAGGTTGCTGGATGTACTTGGACAAGGCCTCTTCAATATCGCGTGCCAATTGCGTTGACGTTTTCCCGCTGGCCGGCAGATCTTCCACCAGAGGAGTCGTTATTTTTCCATCGGGGCGAACCGGTACCGTCATAGAAACTTCCGGGTTGCGCCAGACGATAATATCCACGTTGTCGCCAGGACCTATAAGGTAATCGTGAGCGAGATGTCTTTCGTTGGGATTAAGAGGGGGATATGTTTTACAACCGCCAATAGAGAGAATAGGAAATACGATAGCAAAACAAGCCAGCCATTTCATGGTACTGATATGCAGAGCGTTCACTGAATTTCCTTTTTTGTTTGTTGAAAACGCGTTGAGTCAGGGACGTCACGCAGGTAAGCCACTACGAATAAGAATAAAGATGCAATAAGTAAATGTCTCTGTCAAGACAGTATTGTTCAATTTCAGGAGAATCCGTCAATGTATTGCGCTGAAATCCGGTAAGCCTTGGTCTATGATAGCATTTTATGCGATATCCGCAGATGCCAGTTCATTGAATCAGGTTCGGAATCGAAAGAATCCTCTATAAAACCAAAACACTGTACAACTCAAAATTATTTAAGTTAAATTGTTTGTATCACATACTCGCATCGTATCAATTCCGGCAGCAAGAGCAAATTGGACCTTGGTACACCCATCAAGATGGGGTCTGTTATGCTTCCATGCACCCTATGCAGCCAAGTCCGGATACACACTTAATTCGGCTCGCAATTGACGTTTTCGGGATAGTACGTTAAACACATCCCTTTCGTAATGCCCATTGCAAAATGTTCACGCATCAAAGGTAAATCGAATCGTCTTCATGCCATGCCTACTAGCAACCACCCCCGCGGATCGCGTGTCGACTTAATTCTATCGCGAAATTGTTTACTTTTTGTTCATCTGGAAAACCAACCTTAATACCTGACAGATCTTTGGGAAACTTTTCTTGCGCAATCTTGATCATACCGGTTCTGCTGCCATGCATCGCTTTACTCGCGATGTCGCCGACGAAAATGCGATGCTGGCACTTGGCGCGGAAATCTCAACAATATTGCATCCCGGCCTTATCATTTTTCTGAGTGGCAATCTTGGCGCAGGTAAAACGACACTAGCACGAGGTATCCTGCGCGCCATGGGTTATGAGGGAAAAGTAAAAAGCCCCACATATAATTTGATTGAACTTTATAAAATTTCTAGGTTATACTTCTATCACTTTGATTTTTATCGCTTCGATGACTTTGAAGAATGGGAAGAAGCGGGTTTCCGCGAATATTTTAACCCGGAGGCTATCTGCGCAATAGAGTGGGCCGAAAAAGCGGGCGGGTCGCTACCTACAGCGGATTTACAGTTCTTTATCCATATCACCGAAACGGATCATCGTTACGTCGAAATTCAGGCACACACGGAGGCGGGTAGACGGTGTTTAGAGCATTGGCAAACCCTGAAAAATCACTGATCACGGCAACCGCCCATTGCCACAGACTGTATGTTTCGTCCGCCACGCTTCTATCGATAGCGGCACTCCTGCTTCTGTCATTCGGGAATGCCGTATTCGCAAATACCATAGTCAGTTCCGCCCGGGTATGGCCAGCTCCGGAATACACGCGCCTCACCCTGGAATCCGCTTCGCCTATCCGGTACTCACTCAGTATGGTAAGAGATCCGGATCGCGTGGTGGTTGACTTGGAGCATGTCACGCTCAGTCCGGAACTCGTAAGCCTGCCGGGTAAAATCGAGGCCGCCGATCCCTACATACGTGCGGTACGTATCGGACGTTTTAAGCCGACGATATTGCGGTTGGTGCTGGATCTCAAAACCGAGGCTGTCCCGCAAGCATTTGTTCTCAAACCAGTGGGCGGTTACGGCTATCGGCTGGTGCTGGATATTTATCCGGCTATCCCGCCTGATCCGCTTATGGCATTACTGAATGAAAATACCACAGCAATGTTACAGCAAGATCTCAATGCCGATGGCAGGGCAAACGTAAAGGCCAATAACAAAACTGCACGAAATACCGAGACTAGCAGGAAAAACAAGCCGGAAACGATACGGCTGATAACTGTCGCCATCGACCCGGGGCATGGCGGCGAAGACCCGGGCGCAATAAGCCGAAGTGGCACCCATGAAAAAGATATCACGCTGGCGATCGCCAAAAAGCTCAAAGCCAAGATAGATAAAGAACCTAACATGCGTGCAGCCCTGACACGGGAAGGCGATTACTTTATATCCTTGCCGATGCGGCTGGTAAAAGCACGGCAGTTGAACGCCGATTTGTTTGTATCGGTGCACGCCGATGCCTTTATTAAGCCGCATGCACGCGGCTCCTCCGTGTTCGCACTGTCGGAGCGCGGGGCAACGTCCGCTGCCGCCCGCTGGCTGGCGAAAAAGGAGAATGAGGCAGATTTGATCGGTGGGGTCAATATGGACATTAAAGACCCCTATCTCAAGCAAACTCTGCTGGATTTATCGCAAACTGCAACTATCAATGATAGTCTCAAACTCGGCCGTGAGGTTCTCTCGCAAATCGGTGATATTAACCATCTGCACAAGAGCGATGTGGAACAGGCGGGATTCGCCGTGCTTAAATCTCCTGATATTCCTTCGATCCTGGTTGAAACCGCGTTCATTAGCAATCCGGACGAAGAAAAGAAACTGAAAAATGCCGCTTATCAGGACAAACTGGCTGAGGCGATGCTTGCAGGCATCAAGCGCTATTTCGCCAATAACCCGCCGTTGGCGCGTTCAAAAATGGTCTTGCTGGAATAATTTTTTATTTCTCGGGCGCCACAGTCGTTTCACCCACCCTATCCCACCAGACCACCTTAGGGCCCGCATGGAACTTATTAGGAGGCTGCCTAGCCGTCGCATCGCTTCTACGCCATAATCACATCGATAAATTATTTGGAATGTTGTTGTGGCCAACGAAGATCTGTCTAGATTAAAGATTGACCGGAGCGGTGCTGCCGCTATCACCAGCCATAGAAAACGTCCGCGCCTCATATCTGTGCTGGCAATCATCGCGGCGCTGATACTGCTCGTAATCTTCTATATTTACACCGACGCTGCAGTAGAGGTAGAAACCGCCACCGTCACTACTGCCTATCCGTCACAGTCTTTCACACTACTTAATGCCACTGGCTACGTGGTTGCGCAGCGTAAAGCAGCGGTAGCGTCAAAAGCCACCGGCCGAGTCGAGTGGCTGGGCGTAACAGAGGGCAGCCAGGTCAAGGAAAATGAAGTTATCGCGCGACTGGAGAATGCGGATGTTAGTGCCACCATGGAACAGGCGGCGGCAAACGTCAACGTAGCCAAGGCAAATTTGCAACATGGACAAGCAGAGCTGGTGGATGCGCAGGCAGCATTCAAACGTAACGGCGAACTACTCGCCAAGGGTTTTATATCCTCATTCGCATATGACTCGGTGACTGCGCGCTTTCACAAAGCTCAGGCAGTTGTATGGGGCTATCAGGCCGCTGTCGGCGTGGCAGAGGCAAATCATCGCGCAGCTCGGATAGCGGTGGAGCAGACGCTAATCCGTGCACCCTTTGATGGGGTAGTATTGACTAAAAGTGCCAATATCGGTGACGTGGTAACACCATTCTCTTCTGCACTCGACGCCAAAGGCGCAGTAGTAACCATGGCGGACATGAATACACTTGAAGTCGAAGCCGATGTCTCAGAATCCAATTTATCAAGGGTAAAGCTTGAGCAACCCTGCGAGATTCAATTGGATGCCATGCCTGACTTGCGTTTGCGCGGCCTGGTGCAACGCATTGTGCCGACCGTGGACAGGGCTAAAGCCACGGTGTTGGTGAAAATAAGATTTATCGACCGCGACCCCCACGTTCTACCGGAAATGAGTGCGAAGATTGCTTTCCTTGAAAGAGAAATGGCTGCCGGGCAGCGTAGCTCGCGCACTGTGGTACAACCCGATGCCATTATCCAACGCAATGGAAATAACGTGGTATTCATCATGAGAGACGAAAAAGCGATTGAAACGCCTATAGAAACCGGTGAAAAAATAGGTGATATGGTTGAAATTCTGAAAGGTCCCAAGGCCGGGGATAAGGTAATACTCCGCCCCGGCGATCGGCTCCATAACGGAGATAAAGTCAAGATAGCGGCTAAATAAGAACGATGGAAGATTTTACCGAACCCATTGTCCAGATCAGGCAACTCACCAAAAGCTACCGTCGTGGCGGACAAATCATCTCTGTACTGACCAATATCTCGTTTGATATCAACTCAGGCGAATTCATAGCCCTCATGGGTCCGTCCGGCTCCGGCAAAAGCACCCTCCTCAATCTGATTGCAGGCATTGATAAACCAGACAGCGGTTCATTAAAGGTTAACGGGAGAGATATCGCGACGCTCTCCGAAGCGGACCTGGCCGACTGGCGAGCGGCCAACGTCGGTTTCATCTTTCAGTTTTACAATTTAATGCCGGTATTAACCGCATTTGAGAATGTGGAACTGCCACTGTTGTTAACACGACTTTCGCGAGATCAACGGCAGGAACGCGTGGAACTCGCATTATCGATGGTGGGGCTGACTGACCGTGTGGAGCATTATCCATCAGAACTCTCCGGAGGTCAGCAGCAACGCGTAGCGATCGCACGCGCCTTCATTACCGATCCCGTCATACTGGTAGCGGATGAACCTACAGGCGACCTTGATCGCGCATCGGCGGACGACATTCTCGCTATGCTGCAACGCTTGAACAGGGAAATGGGTAAAACTATTATTATGGTGACACACGACCCGTATGCCGCTAAATCAGCCCATTCGATTCGTCATCTGGAAAAGGGAGAGCTGGATGTAACAAATCAATAAATCAGAGCGTTCTCTCTATCCGTTTTTTTCCTCTCTTAGGCAATTTCCCTCGCGTATCGCAGATTCTTGCCAAATGCATTTTCTGAAACTTATTTTGAGAAATACGTTGCGCCATAAACTGCGCACCAGCCTGACCGTGCTCGGCCTGGTTGTGGCAATACTCGCTTTCGGATTGTTACGCACGGTAGTTGACGCCTGGTATTCAGGCGCGGAAGGTGCCTCATCAACACGGCTGGTGACACGTAATGCGATCTCGCTCGTGTTTCCGCTGCCGATCAATTATCAGGAGCGTATTCGCAGAATCCATGGCGTTACCGCAATTACCCATGCAAGTTGGTTCGGTGGAGTTTACATTGCCCCCAGAAATTTTTTCCCACAGTTCGCCGTAGATGCAAAAACCTACTTCCACCTTTATCCTGAATACTTCATTCCGCCAGCTGAAATGAAAGCATTTCTCACCGATCGCAAAGGCTGCGTGATCGGCCGCAAACTGGCGAATACGCATGGCTTCAAAATTGGCGACACAATTCCTCTTCGTGGCACGATTTATCCTGGTGCTTGGAGCTTTACCGTGCGAGCTATTTATGACGGAGACGCGGGAACCGACACTTCTCAATTTTTCTTCCACTGGAATTATCTCAATGAAACCATGAAGAAAGTGGTTGCTCGTAGAACCGATTGGATCGGTGTATACGTAATCGGAATTTCCGATCCCGATAGAGCGGCGGAAATATCGACCGAGGTGGACGCAATGTTCAAAAATTCTCTTGCTGAAACCCTCACCGAAACAGAAAAAGCATTTCAACTGGGATTTGTTTCCATGACCGAGGCAATCGTGGTGGCAATACGGATCGTTTCATTCCTGGTGATTTTCATTATCCTCGCGGTAATGGCCAATACCATGGCAATGACCGCTCGTGAACGCATCGGCGAATATGCCACTCTCAAAGCCTTGGGTTTTGGGCCACGCTTCCTTGCCGGACTGATTTATGGCGAATCCCTTGCCATTGCGCTGACTGGCGCGGGTATTGGCATTCTCCTTACTTTCCCCGTCGCCGATGAATTCAGCAAACAAGTCGGGACGCTGTTTCCCGTATTTGGCGTCTCGCTGGAAACAGTTTACATGCAAGCCGCCGCTGCCATCGCAGTGGGCATTACGGCGGCAGCGTTGCCCGCCTTTCGCGCGGCGCGGGTACCCATCGTAGATGGACTGCGGAGCATCGGCTAATTCACTTAAGAATGTATATATCCATTCCGCTTTCCTACATCTGGCGTAACCTCATTGCGCGCAAACTGACCACGCTATTGACCGCTGGTGGCATGGCGCTAGTGGTGTTTGTATTTGCAACCGTATTAATGCTGGAGGAAGGTCTCAGGAAAACGCTGGTGGAAACGGGTTCTCCCGACAATGTGATTATCACTCGTCGTTCCGCAGGCACTGAAGTACAAAGCGTTGTTGATCGCGATCAGGCCGCCATCGTCGAAAACCAGCCGGAAGTAGCCTACAGTACAAACGGCTTGCGACTCGCGTCAAAAGAAACGATAGTGTTAATTTCCCTCGCCAAGCGAAGCTCAGATAAGGCTTCCAACGTATTGATTCGCGGCGTAGGGCAAAAAGGAATTGAACTGCGCCCCCAGGTGGAGATTGTCGAAGGCCGCATGTTTCGACCCGGTTCAACGGAAATTATCGCTGGCAAAAGCGTTGCTGAGCGCTATTACGGCGCGGGGATCGGCGAAACACTGCGCTTTGGACAGCGTGAGTGGACCGTGGTCGGCATTATGGATGCGGGTAAAACCGGCTTCGATTCCGAAATATGGGGCGACGTGGACCAGTTGATGCAGACATTCCGCAGGCCGGTGTATTCTTCAGTAATATTGAAGTTGAACGACCCTGCAGCGTTTTCCGCGCTCAAGACCCGTATTGAAACTGACCCACGCCTGACTTTAGAAGTTAAGCTGGAAAGTGTTTTCTATGCCGAGCAATCGCAACTGCTGGCAAATTTCATTCGCTACCTTGGAATGATGTTGTCCATAATCTTTTCTATTGGTGCAATTATCGGCGCGATGATTACCATGTACGCCTCCGTCGCTAACCGTGCTACAGAAATCGGCACCATGCGTGCGCTAGGGTTCCGCCGAAATAATATACTGTCCGCATTTCTTTTAGAGGCATTGATGCTCGGTGCGGCGGGAGGCGTAGTTGGATTAGTGTTAGCATCGTTCATGCAATTCTTTACCATTTCCACCATGAACTGGCAATCTTTCTCCGAACTTGCATTCAGCTTTACCTTGAACATCGCTATTATCACTAAATCGCTTGCATTTGCCCTGATCATGGGAGGTGTGGGAGGTTTTCTTCCGGCCGCCCGAGCCGCGGGGCTTAATATTGTGGACTCCCTGCGGGCGGTTTGAGCGAATAAAGCTGCGCTATGTTAATTTATCCCGCACATTTTCGCAGCATGAAAAAATTATTTGCGAACCTCTTCTATAGTCCCCATGTGAAATCCCAATTTTCCCTGGCGACGCTCGTCAAAGTAACGCTTCAGAGGCTCACGGATAACGCGAAAGGCCAGCGTATCCCAAGGTATTTCCGCCTCACCAAAAAGCTGGACATCCAGGCTTTCAATTCCCGGCTTAAAATCGAGATCGAGCAGCTGCGCACGAAATAGAACGTGCACCTGGTTGATATAAGGCAAATTATAAATGGCGTAAAGTGGCCCCATATTTACTCGCGCATTGGCTTCTTCCAAAGTTTCGCGTGCGGCGCCCTGGACCAGCGTTTCAGCATTTTCCATGAACCCGGAAGGGACAGTCCACAGACCATGGCGAGGGTCGATGGCTCGGCGGCATAATAATATCCTGTCTTCCCACTCAGGTATGCAGCCCACTACTATCTTTGGATTCTGATAATGGATAACGCCACATTCGGAACAAATATAACGAGGCAGCGTGTCTCCTTCGGGAACACGCAATTCCACCAGAGTGCCGCAGTTACTACAGTATTTCATCATTCCCTCTTTTCTTTTCTAAATGGCGAACTCTTACTCAGTTCGTTTAGATAATGAGTGATATCGCGAGCCTCGCGTTCAAGATAAATTCCAATAGCGGCGGCGAATTCCGGATGCGCTAGCCAATGCGCTGACCAGGTGCGCACAGGAAGGAAGCCGCGTGCAAGTTTATGCTCTCCCTGCGCGCCGCCTTCAAACAATGCGATACGACGTGCGATGCAGAATTCAATTGCTTGATAGTAGCAAGTTTCGAAATGCAATCCGGGGATAAATTCCGCCATGCCCCAATAACGCCCATATAGCGTGTGGGAATTATGCATATTGAATGCAACGGCGACGGGTTGATTACCCCGGCAAGCCAGAACCATGAGTATATTTTCCGGCATGGTTTTCCCCAGCCGCATGAAGAACTCCAGATTGAGGTATGGCCTGGAACGGTGTTGGTGGTAGGTCTTATTGTAGCAGTCGACGAAAAAGCACCAATGAACTTCGCTTACATCGTATCCGGATAACCATTGAAAATTTATATCCGCGGCATGAATCTTGCGCCGCTCCTGCCGAATTTTCTTGCGTTTGTGATGGCTCATTTCCTCGAGAAATGCTTCGAAGTTTTCATAGCCGCCCGCTGCCCGATTTTTCCAGTGAAATTGGATGCCATGCCGCAACGTCATTCCCGCCTTCTCCATTTCGTGCGCTTCATCCTCTCGCGGGAATAGGCAATGGAAGGACGAAGCCTCCGCCTCTGCATTTCTGTCCGCCGCCATTTTCAGTGCAGCTGAAATAAGCAGAGTGCGATGCTCTACGGTTTCTGCCATCAAACGCCGTCCGGTCACAGGACTAAAAGGTACCGCGCTCAATAGCTTGGGATAATAGGGGTAACCATGACTTTGATACGCATTTGCCCAATCCCGATCAAAAACGTATTCTCCATACGAATGGCTTTTCAGATAAAGTGGAAAGGCCCCTCGCAGATCGTGCCCCTCCCACAATGTGACAAATTGCGGTAACCAGCCGGTTCTTCTTGAGGCGCAGCCGGTTTCATGCAGGGCGGAAAAAAATTCGTGCCTGAGAAACGGATCGTCGCCGGCAAGCGCGTTCCACGCCGAGGCAGAAATACCGTCCAGAGAATCGAGTATTTTGATTTCAAAGTTAGGCATCATGTGAGATTGTCGCGCTTAGGCGATTTCTGTGCAAGACCGCGCAAGATGTTTCATTCTGGTATGATTTAACCCCACGGAATAAGTCCTGCGTGGAGTGCGTCGATGCGAAAAGGGGAATTTTTGCAGGACGCCTGAACATCATAGACTGTCCTATAGCTCTTGAGCCTGGTCTGCTTGTCAGGCTTTAGCGAAGGAAATTAAACATTTATTTTCTCGCTTTCTTGTATAGCGTATTTCGGGAGGCCGCCGCCGCGCTTCTGCTGTCAACGCAGGGACTTTTATTCAGACGTCCTTAACAGGCATTAACTTATAGATAGTGGAATTCAACAGGACCACCTCACCATGAAGCTTGCCATTGCTCAAATCAATTGCACAATCGGTGACCTTGGTGGCAATACCCGAAAGATACTCGACTACGCCGATCACGCAAAAAATGCAGGGGCGGCGTTGGTCATCGCACCCGAATTAGCGCTGTCCGGGTATCCGCCGGAAGACTTACTATTGCGCAACGGGTTCCGCCTCGCATGCGACAATGCACTCACAGACCTGGCCAAAAAAGTCATTGGCATAACGCTTCTGGTAGGACATCCGCATCTTGTCGATAATAAGCTCTACAACGCGGCCTCGGTGATACGTGACGGTAAAATTATTGCCACCTATTTTAAGAATCAGCTTCCCAATGACTCAGTATTCGACGAGCGACGTTATTTCGAGCCAGGCTTCCAGCCATGCGTATTCGAACTGGACGGAATCAAATTCGGCGTAAATATTTGCGCTGATATCTGGGAAAAGAATCCAGCCACTCTCGCCAAGGAGAAGGTAGACGTGATGTTGGTACTGAACGCTTCCCCTTACCATATGCGTAAGCAAGCCTTGCGATATCAGGCAGCGCGTCAACGCATCAGCAAAACGGGAATGTCTATTGTCTATGCCAATATGGTAGGTGCGCAGGATGAACTGGTATTCGACGGTGCGTCCTTTGCAATGAACAGCAAAGGCGAACTTACGCACCAATTTAATGAGTTCACGGAAGCCTTGGGGCTGGTCGAATTACGAGACGGCGCTCTCATACGTGGAGAAATCGCACCCTCTCAGGCGCTGGAAGCAAGCGTTTATCAAGCTCTGTGTCTCGGCCTCAAGGATTATGTTGGAAAGAATGGCATCTCGGGTGTATTACTGGGGCTCTCCGGCGGAGTAGATTCAGCACTCACAATGACGATCGCGGTGGATGCGCTAGGCGTCGACAAGGTAGCGGCGGTAATGATGCCCTCACAATTTACCGCCGACATAAGCTTGCTGGATGCGCGCACGATGGCTAAGACATTGGGTGTGCGCTACAGCGAGCTTCCCATCAAACCCGTGTTTGGCAAATTCGTCGATACGCTGGCCGGGGAATTTTCTGAACCTCACGATCAAACCCGTCCGGATATCACTGAGGAAAATTTGCAAGCACGTATACGCGGGACCTTGCTCATGGCGTTATCCAACAAATATGGCTCCCTGGTACTTACCACCGGGAACAAATCCGAAATCGCAGTAGGCTACTGTACGCTGTATGGTGACATGGCCGGGGGTTTCGCAGTGCTGAAGGATATAAGTAAAAGCCTGGTTTACCGGCTCTGCCACTACCGCAATACGCTAGGGCGTGTTATCCCGGAACGGGTTATCAATCGGGCGCCATCGGCTGAGTTGCGCCCCAACCAAACTGATCAGGATAGCCTGCCGTCATATGAGGTGCTCGACGCCATCGTGGACGCTTATATGGAACAGGATTTGTCGGTGAAGGAGATTATCGGCATGAACTACGCCGAAGCTGACGTGCGACAGGTTGTGCATCTTATCCGCAAGAGCGAATACAAACGTCGTCAATCTCCGCCGGGCACACGTGTTACGCGGCGAGGCTTCAGCAAGGATTGGCGATATCCGATTACATCGAAGTATAGCGACGGGTTTTAAGGGGCGTCAATGGGCAGATATACCCCTGTTAAGGATATAACCTGGGTGATGAAATGGGATTAAAGTTTTCATAAACTCGTATAATCAGCTTTGAAAAAAGCATAATTTACGGGCACAGCTGTGAACGCGACTACAAGTCCATCCGCATTCATCGCGGTTTAAAAATACATCCGATTACAGGAACGTATCATGAAAAAAATCGAGGCTATTATCAAACCCTTCAAGCTTGACGAAGTGTGCGAAGCCCTCAATGAGATCGGCGTGAGCGGATTGACCGTCACTGAAGTTAAGGGATTCGGCAGGCAAAAAGGTCATACTGAGCTCTATCGGGGCGCTGAATATGTAGTGGATTTCCTGCCGAAAATAAAAATAGAAGTAGTGGTAGCCGAAGCGCTGGTGGACAGCATTATTGAGACAATTGTCAACGTTGCGCGTACCGGCAAGATTGGCGACGGCAAGATTTTCGTCACCAGCATCGAACAAGTGGTGAGAATTCGTACCGGCGAGACAGACGAAACAGCGATTTAATAGAGTGAGCCAGTGCACGTTGTGCGACCCTCATCAAGTAAACCCAAACTGGGGAAAGCGCTTAACCAGCCTCGTTTCTTGCTGAATTACCTTCTTTATTGGTTCGTTTCATCTTTCAGGTTGTTTTGCCACATGATGGAACTTCGCCTGCGAACATTTATCTCATCTACATGAAATTCCGCGATCTGATGCCCGTTCTGCCGCTTTTCCTCGCGGCGAATGCTTTTGCTAGCGAGTTACCCGATCTGGGTGACGCGTCCCAGGCTACCATTTCGCCACGGCAGGAGCGAGAACTTGGGCTGCAGATTATGTCCGAAATTCGCTCGCATCCCAGTTATCTCGAGGACGCCGAGATCTCCGGTTATCTTGCCAATCTTGGCAACCGGTTGATTCTGGGCTCCCGGGAAGCCCATCCCGACCAAGAATTTGAGTTTTTTGCGGTGCAAGACCCGGCAATCAATGCGTTTGCATTACCTGGCGGCTTCATGGGCTTCAATACTGGACTTATACTTACGGCGCAAAGTGAATCTGAGCTGGCGGGTGTAATGGCCCATGAACTGGCGCACGTTACCCAAAAACATCTCGCACGCATGATCTCCGGACAAAGATACAGCATGCTGACTTCTCTGGCGGCGGCAGCAATAGCAATTCTGGCTTCCCGTACAAATCCACAGGCGGGACAGGCTGTTTTGATAGCTTCGCAAGCTCGCCAAATTCAATCGCAACTGGATTTCACCCGTGATCACGAAAAAGAGGCTGATCGCATTGGCCTGAATATACTCGTCAGTGCCGGCTTCAATCCGCAAGGGATGTCGGATTTCTTTGAGCGCTTGCAAAAAGCCGGACGATTCCAGGAAAATGGTGCGCCGTCGTATCTTCGCACTCACCCTATCACCCATGAGCGTATCGCAGACATTGAGAACCGCACTCACAACATATCCTACCGGCAGGTTCCCGATGGCATCGATTTCCTGTTGGTGCGAGCCAAGCTGCGTGCCTCCGTGGAGAGCCCCGGAGATGCGGTAGAGTATTTTGATTCCGTTTTGCGAGATAAACGATATACGAATGAGGCTGTAGAGCGCTATGGCCTTGTCAACGCCTTGTTGCGATACAGAAATCATGTACGTGCGGATAAAGAACTAGTACTGCTATATGAAGCCTTGCAGTCCGGCAGCAAAAATGAATCGGTGGAAAATCACCGCCTCGGCGCAACTATTCGGATTGCGCGCAAGGTATCGCGCTCCAGCCCCATGATTGAAACCCTCGCTGCTCGCGTCAAACTTGCTGGCGGACAAACCGCTGAAGCCCTCGACATCTATCAGGCCGCGCTACGAATATACCCGCAGCATCGGGCACTGATCTACGAGTATGCCGAGGCGCTGCTGCGTAATGACAGTGCGGACATTGCTCTCAAATTCGTTAGCCAGCAATTGCAGTTCACTCCCAACGACACACGCCTTTATAGGTTACAGGCACAAAGCTACTCGGCACTGGGGGATTCGATGTCGCAGCATCGCGCGCAGGCAGAAATTTATATGCAGCAGGGCAATTTTCCTGCAGCCGTCGAACAATTGCAGATCGCGTTGAAAAGCAACGAGGGGGATTTCTACCAGATGTCCAGCTTAGAAGCACGTCTCAAGGAATTGCGCGCATTAGCTGCCGCTAATAAGAAAGATAAGTCAGGTTGGTAACAAATTGATAGTATCTCGCCAGGGCAAAACATAATAACAAAACGATGCGGCCGGGGTGGTCAGGTAACATTCCGCTTTCATTTCTTCCACCTGCTACCGCTACTCATTAGTCATTCTCATTAATCACGCATGGCCTTTATTCCGCGTACCCGGCTGCTCATCATTATCCTGGCACTGCTATTGGCTGCAATTGGCTTATGGTACTGGCAAACGAAACCCGACTCCAGGCAGGAGCGATACAAAACCCAGATAGTCGATCGCGGCGATATCGTGCAAAGCATCTCCGCCAACGGTACCCTGAACCCTGTAGTGCTTGTGAATGTCGGAACACAGGTGTCAGGCACGGTATACAAACTCTATGCGGATTTCAATGACCGGGTCGAGGCCGGCAACATACTGGCGAGACTCGATCCGTCACTGTTTCAAGCCCAGCTGCAGCAGTCGGAAGCCAACGTAGCAAATGCTCAGGTTACACTGAAGTTAGCTCAAAGGAAGATGGCCCGTAACAGCATACTGAAGGAACAGGGCTTTATATCCGGCGATGCGCTGGACGCGGTCGAACAACAACTGGAAGGCGCCCGCGCGCAGCTTGCGGTAGATGCAGCCCAATTGGCTCGTGATCGCACCAGTCTTAATTACAGCGTCATTCGATCACCCATTTCCGGCGTTGTGATAGCGCGCAACGTGGACGTTGGCCAGACCGTGGCAGCGAGCTTCCAGACGCCCACTCTGTTTCAGATCGCTAATGACTTGCGGCTGATGCAAATTGACACCAGCGTAGCGGAGGCAGATATCGGCCATTTGCATTTAGATCAACAAGTCAACTTCACCGTTGACGCCTTCCAGGAGCGCGAATTCACCGGCATTGTAAAGCAATTGCGTCTTAACCCCACCATTCAGCAAAACGTAGTTTCCTACAATGTGGTGGTAGCGGTTGCCAACGACGATGAGGTATTGCTGCCCGGCATGACGGCCAACGTTCGCTTTACCGTCAATCAGAAAACAAACGTCCTGCGGGCTCCCAATGCGGCGTTGCGCTACAAGCCAGCCGAAGCCGATTCGGATCCCGTCGCGGCATCCCCCCGTCAATCAGCCCAGCATGTGATGATTTATCGACTGGAAGGAGACAAACCCATCCCCATTGATGTCAAAACGGGCATTGCTGATAATAGCTTTACTGAAATTTTGGAGGGTGACATCAAGGAGGGCGATAGTCTGATAATTCGGGAAGTCACGGACAAAGAAAAGTCCGGCAGCAAGCTTAGGTTCAGAATGTTTTGATGAGGCCGCTTCAGGAAGATATGACCGGCGAATCGCTGATCAATGTGCAGGATCTTTGCAAGATTTATAGTCTGGATAATGGCGCAAAGGGGGGAGGAACAGTCAATAGCCAAGTGCTTTTTGATGTCAACCTCTCCATTTCTCAGGGAGAATTCGTCGCCATCATGGGACATTCCGGTTCCGGCAAATCCACGCTGATGAATATACTCGGCTGTCTCGATACTCCGACCAGCGGCCACTATCGGCTCTCCGGCCGCGATATAGCATCACTTACCGATGATGAACTTGCGCGTGAGCGCAATCGCAACATCGGTTTTGTTTTTCAAGGGTTTAATTTACTGAAACGGATGACGGCACTGGATAATGTGGCATCTCCGTTACTTTATGCCGGCGTGAGCCGTACTGAAAGTCGTAAACGCGCGCTCGAATTATTGCACCAGACCGGCTTGGGGAAATTTGCCGCGTATCAGCCCACCCAGCTTTCCGGCGGGCAGCAGCAGCGCGTCGCAATCAGCCGTGCGCTGGTCAACAATCCGCAGCTTATCCTTGCGGATGAGCCCACGGGCAACCTCGACACCCAGACCAGCCGAGAGATCATGGCGATTTTCCAGCAATTGAACCGCGAGCAGGGCATCACCATTGTACTGGTTACACATGAGGACGATATAGCCGCCTGCACCCGGCGGCTCGTTCGCCTGCAGGATGGACGGGTGGTGCATGACGGTGAAGTGCCCGCATGAGTCTTTTAGCGATCATAGGCGAAGCGCTGCGTGCATTGCGGCTCAATCGCCTGCGTACGGGCTTGACTATGCTCGGCATGATCATTGGCGTGGCCGCAGTGGTGCTGATGCTAGCTGTCGGACAGGGCGCTCAGACGACAGTCAATCAGGCTATCGCATCAATGGGTAGCAACCTGCTTATTGTAGTGCCGGGCGCCACCTCCTCGGGTGCGTTACGTTCCGGCAGCGGCGGCGTGCAAACGCTGACTATCAGCGACGCACAGGCTATTGCTGGGTTGACCTCCATCAAGACGACGGTGCCCCTGATAACCGGAACGGCGCAGCTGAATTATGGGGCAAACAACTGGAGTACAGTCATTACAGGAGTCACACCGGACTATTTCGAGTTGCGGGACTGGGCTATGGAAAGCGGCACAACACTTTCCGATGCAAATCTACGCGCGGCTATGCGTGTAGCGCTTCTGGGCATGACAGCCGCAAGGAATCTATTTGGCGAGGAAGACCCGACGGGTAAAACCATACGTATCAAAAACAGCCCCTTTCTTGTTGTCGGAGTGCTTACCGCCAAGGGCCAAAGCCTGGATGGGCGCGATCAGGACGACAGCGTATTTATTCCTATCACCACTGGGCAGCGCCAGGTTTTTGGCACCCAGTTTCCTGGATCGGTACAGTTCATCATGGCACAAGCCCGATCGGCAGAAGTAATGGAAGAAGCTGAAGCTGAGATCAACCGATTGCTCCATCAGCGCCATCGCATCACTGACAGCATGGAGAATGATTTTACCGTGCGTAATCTCGCGGCGCTGGCGGCCGTTGCAACGGGGGCAGCCAAAGTAATGTCATTGATGCTGGGGGCAATTGCGTCCGTGTCGCTATTGGTCGGAGGTATCGGCATCATGAATATAATGCTGGTGTCCGTGACCGAGCGCACCCGCGAAATCGGCATCCGCATGGCCATCGGGGCAAACCGTCGCGCCATTCTTACACAATTCTTGCTTGAAGCACTGGTGATTTGCATTCTGGGCGGTCTGGCGGGTATCGCCATAGGCATCGGCGGCGCGTGGGCAGTCAGCCGCGCGGCCGATATGGTAGTGGTAATTACATTCGGCATGGTTGCCCTGGCATTTGCGTTCGCTTCCGGGGTAGGAATATTTTTTGGCTTTTATCCAGCCAGAAAGGCGGCTGCTTTAAAGCCAGTGGAAGCGCTGCGGTATGAATAAAAGTTATAAGAAGCAATACCAATGATGTTAGCAACAAATAGAATTGTCCGGTTTGGTAGCAAATAGAGTGTCCGCTTTCTAACGCATCGAATTATGGATTCGATTCAGTGCGCGGCTGTGGCGGCGGATTTACGCCACAACCTTATTTT
>JACCWK010000233.1 GCA_013697655.1 Nitrosospira sp. | reverse complement strand
CGCATCCACGATGTCTCGCCGAGCGGCTATTATGCCTGGCTGGGTCGTCCGCCATCAAAGCGGGCACGGGAAGAAGCGCGGCTGGAAGTGGAAATTCACGCCGCCCACCAGCGCACCCGTGAGACCTATGGCCCCGAACGGCTCCAGGAAGATCTGGCGGAAAACGGCATCAACAGCACTGTTCATCGTGTCAAACGCATCCGCAAGAAATTGGGGATACGCTGCAAACAAAAGCGCAAGTTCAAGGCTACGATTCAAGCATAACTCCCGGTTGGGTTATCTGTCTCCCGCTGCATTTGAACACCAGTTCCACGAGAAAAGATTGGCAGCATGGGTCCGTTGGTGTCCATTATTGACAACCTACCTCAAACCTGGAAAAACAGGATTGATCTACGGTCACGCGCCGCTCAGGAACCTTCCTGATAACTCATTTATTTTCATGAGAGAATTCGTTTTTCTGATTTTGTGTGCGTCTCAGATGGCAAGAAACTTGAAATTGAAGTCGGCTAAGACGGCAAGCTTATTAAGGTCGAAGATTAAATGACTCCAACAGCGGATGACAAACCGCTATATGCGCTTCAGCCCGCAAAGGATGTAGAGGGATTCGATGCGTTGGCGGAATTGGCGCTGGATATGCGATCATCCTGGCGGCACGACGCGGACCATATATGGCAGCAGCTGGACGAGGCCCTGTGGGGGCTGACGCATAACCCATGGGTGGTGTTGCAGACGGTGTCGCGAGAGAAGCTTCAGCAGGTTTTTGCCGATCCCGCATTCCGAAAAAATGTTGATGATCTTGTGCAGGCCAAGCGCGATGAAGCGAAGGCGCCGGCATGGTTTCAACAAACCTATCCGCAAGCGCCGCTGACCTGCATTGCCTATTTCAGCATGGAATTCATGCTGAGCGAGGCGCTCCCTATTTATTCGGGAGGGCTGGGCAATGTGGCGGGCGATCAGCTCAAGGCCGCCAGCGACCTGGGGGTGCCGGTTGTCGGGGTGGGCTTACTCTATCAGCAAGGCTATTTTCGTCAGGTGATCGACAAGTGCGGGGCGCAGGAGGCACTATTCCCTTATAACGACCCCGGGCAATTGCCTATTACCCCGTTGCGGCGGACGGATGGCGAATGGTTGCGGCTGGAAATCAAATTGCCAGGCTATTCCGTCTGGCTACGCACGTGGCAAGTGCAGGTAGGAAAGGTCAAGCTGTATCTGCTGGACAGCAACGATGCAGCAAACTTTCCCGCTCATCGCGGTATTGCCAGCGAGCTCTACGGCGGCGGATCGGAATTGCGCCTCAAACAGGAATTGCTGCTCGGAATTTCCGGCTGGCACCTGCTCGCCGCGCTTGGCATCAAGCCGGAAGTATGTCATTTAAACGAAGGCCACGCGGCTTTTGCCATATTGGAACGCGCCCGCAGTTTCATGAAAGAAACCGGGCACGGATTCGATATCGCATTGTCCGCCACGCGCGCGGGCAATCTCTTCACTACCCACACGGCGGTAGCTGCCGGATTTGACCGTTTTGATCCGGCTCTCATCGAGCAATATCTCGGCCATTACGCCGAAACAAAACTCGGCATAACGTGCCACGATTTACTGGCCCTGGGCCGGGAAAATCCCGATGATTCATCGGAGCCTTTCAACATGGCCTATCTGGCAATACGCGGGAGCGGGGCAGTAAATGGAGTGAGCTGCCTGCACGGAAAAGTGAGCAGGCATCTGTTTGGATCTCTTTTTCCGCGCTGGCCTACAGAAGAAGTATCCGTCGGCCATGTGACGAACGGGGTTCACATTCCCACATGGGATTCAGAGGCTGCGGACCATCTCTGGACGCAGGCCTGCGGAAAAGGGCGCTGGCTGGGTACGACGGAAATGCTGGAGCAGAACATCGGATGTGTTTCGGACCTTGATCTCTGGCGATTCCGCAGCGCCCAAAGCAAATGCCTTGTCGAGTTCGTTCGAGAACGGCTGTCGCGGCAACTGGCTGTGTCAGGGGCATTGCCACAGGCCGCCGAAGCTGCGAAGTACCTGCTTGATCCCGATGCCTTGACCCTCGGTTTTGCGCGCCGCTTCGCAACGTATAAAAGGCCGGATCTGCTGCTGCACAATCCGGAACGCCTATTGCGGCTGTTGAACAATCCGAGACGCCCGGTGCAACTCATCATCGCAGGCAAGGCGCATCCTGCGGATCAGGCAGGTCAGGCCCTGATACAGGAATGGACCCGTTTCATTCGCCGCGCCGGGGCGAGTGCGTCCGTGATTTTCCTTAGCGACTACGACATGCATTTGACCGAGAAACTGGTGCAGGGCGTGGATGTCTGGCTGAATACCCCGCGGCGGCCCTGGGAGGCGAGCGGAACCAGCGGAATGAAAGTGCTTGTGAACGGCGGTATCAATCTGTCGGTGCTGGATGGCTGGTGGGCGGAAGCCTACACGCCGGAAGTAGGGTGGGTACTGGGGGACGGCCAGGAGCATGGGGACGATCCCGCCTGGGATGCTGCTGAAGCCGAAGCCCTCTATGATCTGCTTGAACACGAGGTGATCCCTGAATTCTATAATCGCGACACGTATGGAATTCCTACCGCCTGGGTCGCGCGCATGCGTAAGAGCATGGCGCAATTGACGCCCCGCTTTTCGACCAACCGCGTTGTGCGGGAATATACGCAGCAGCATTATGTGCCGTCAGCCACGGCCTATCTTGAGCGGATAGCCGATAATGCTGCGCTCGGCGTACAAATTTCAAATTGGCGGCAGGCTTTGCAGCAGCACTGGTCCGCCCTGCGCTTCGGCGACATGACGTTTGAGACTGATGACGAGCATCATGTCTTTACGGTTCAGGTGTATTTCGATGATCTCGATCCCGACGCAGTTCAGGTCGAACTTTATGCGCAAGGAACCCTTGGGGGTATGCCGGCGCGCCAGACAATGATACGGATGCACCAACTGGTGGCGGCATGCAACGGCTACTCATATGAAGCAGTCGTGCCTGCCGCACGTCCCGCAGGCGACTATACGGTACGGCTCATACCAAACCACGATGGCGTAACGGTTCCGCTGGAAGCCGCGCACATTCTGTGGCAGCGATGATACCTTCGATTAAACAGCGTCAGTCGTGAAGCAGCGGGGATTGGGGACGGGCGATTTTGCGGGGAGGGAGCAGTCCAGTCCAGATCATCCAGGGCTGTCGGTATCGCACCGATGGAGCGGAACGTGAAGGATAGAGTAAAGCGGGATCAGGGATATAAATTGAAACCGGATGAATATGGTCCTCCCAAGCAGATCGAATAATTGATCCACCATAAATGACTCATGGAACCGACAGACTTTGTTCTGTCGGTTTTTTTATTTTTCTTATATGGAACGGAGGATTCGATGCCTGATCAATAGGATCATCCGTACTGCCATTTTTTGCTCCCAAAATTTGCGTGATCGCCAGCGTATCTGGCGGCCAACACCAGATCTCTTTACAGCTTGCGCAGGCATCAGGTCAGGGCAGACATCTCGCGGCAGCTCCGAGCACATTCCCGGCAGGCTTCAACACAGTCATCCATGTCGCCTACCTGCTCGCAGTTGTCGGCACAGGCTTCGCAAATCTCGGCACACACTGCGCAGACCTGATCGCAGAAATCCGAACCGCTCAGCATGAAATTGGCTGAGGTTTGACAGATCTCCGCGCAATTCATCATTAAGCGAAAATGTTCGGGCTCCACATGTTTGCCGCCCGTTTCCAGGCAGTGGTTCATGGCGGATTCAAGGCAGGTCTGGTGGCATTGGGTGCATGCGTCGATACATGATTGCATGTCATAATCGTTATTCATATGAACTCCTCAAGGTTGATTAACGGGGGATTGACGGCGCCAGCGGCAAAACCGGCCAAAATGGAGTGTGCAACTCTCAAACCATAAAGTCTGTACGGCAAGCCGCATAGAAATCGAGAAATGGAGTCAGTTCCTCCCAAGCAGGTATACCGTTCATGCCGCGGGCGGCTTCCATGCTGTCAGCCAAGCCTCAAAATCGTTTGCCACCATGGGTTTTGCGTATAAATAGCCCTGGCCTTCGTCGCACTCGATGCTTTGTAGAAACTTCGCCTGTGCTTCTGTCTCAATACCTTCGGCAATGACGCGCAAGCCGAGGCTGCGGCCCGTTGCAGCAATGGTGCGAACAATAGCCTCGGCGTCGGCATTGTGCGGGAGGTCACGAATGAAAGATTGATCTATTTTTAGCCGATTAAGGGTGAATTGCCGCAAATATGACAGACTGGAATAGCCGGTCCCAAAATCGTCAATCGCCATTTTTATGCCGCGAGCATCAAGAATACGCATTTTCTGTACCACCGATTCCACTCCCTGCATCACAACGCTCTCGGTCACCTCAAGTTCCAGGCAATGCGGAGGAAGGCCGGTTTCCTCGACCACGCGCAATACAACATCGGTAAAATCTTTCTGACGGAATTGAACGGCAGAGACATTTACCCCGACCCTAAGCTCCTCAAATCCGCGGCAGTTATGCCATTTGCGAGCCTGGAGGCAGGATTCCCGCAATATCCGCTCCCCAAGAGACAGAATTAAACCGGTATCCTCCGCCACGGGAATGAAGCTCGCGGGCGAAACCAATCCTCGTCTTGGGTGCTGCCAGCGCATAAGCGCTTCTGCACCGATAACACGTCTGGTGGCAAGCTCTATCTGCGGCTGGTACATCACGAAAATTTCATTACGCCCAATAGCGTCGCGTAGATCGCATTCAAGGCTGAATCGTTCAACTGCCCGCGAGGTCAGGTCTTCAGAATAGAATTGATACCGGTTCTTGCCGGCCTCTTTTGCGGAGTACATGGAGGTGTCGGCATTGCGCAGCAAGCTGGCCGCCTCCTTGCCGTTATCCGGATAAATGCTTATGCCGATGCTTGCGGTCAGCATTAGCTCATGCTCTTTTATCTTATAGGGTTGGGATATCGCCGCAATCAGCTTCTCGGCGACGCGTGCGGCGTCCTCTGCCGCCTCGATCTGACTCAGAAAGATAATAAACTCGTCACCTCCCACCCGGCTGATGGTGTCGGTATGACGCACCGTGGACTGCATGCGCTTTGCGACAGCTTTGAGCAGCTTGTCGCCGACGTCATGGCCAAGCGTATCATTGACCGGTTTGAAGCGATCGAGGTCCACGAATAGCAATGCCAATCGCTTGGAATACCGGGCAGCCTGCCCGATGGCAACTTTCATGCGGTCGGCAAGCAACGTGCGGTTTGGCAGCCCGGTGAGCGAATCGTAATGAGCAAGATACTGGATGTGCTCCTGCGACTCCTTGCGCTGCGTGATATCGCGTGCGACCTGGGATGCGCCGATGACTTTGCCTGCACCGTCCTTTACAGGTGATATCGTAACGGAAACATCAATCGGTTTGCCGCCCTTTCCCAATCGCACGGTCTCAAAGTGATCGGTCAGCTTCCCACTGCTGAGGTTAACTGTTATGTCTTCTTCGTTCAGACGGTCGGACGGAATCAACCTGGATATGGAAAAACCTATGACTTCGCTTTCACGGTACCCAAAAATTTTCTCAGCGCCAGCATTCCAGCTGGTAATAATACCGTTAAGATCTTTGACAATGATTGCATCGTTCGAGGACTCCACGATTGCCGCAAACTATGCCGTATGGGCTTCGGCCTGGCTGCGTTCGGTAATGTCCCTAAAGCTCCAGACGCGGGCTGCTTTTTGACCTTCCATAAACTTGACCCTGGTATATCGTTCAAATACCCGGCCATTGTTTAACTCGAGCACATCAAAGCTTGCCTGCGGCCACGTCGCGTAAATTCGTTCCGTCAACGACTCAAATTGTTGGGGATCTTTTAACAGTGCGCGACAATATTGGATGATTGCCTGGTGGTGCGCCGTTTTCATGAGCTCGGGCGGCAGGGGCCTCATGTCCAGATAAAGCTGATTATGGCAAAGTATCTTGCCGCTCTCGTCTGTAACCAGAAGCCCGTCGGCTGTGCATTCTATGACCGCTCGCAACATGGCAAGAAAGCGCTCAAGTTCCGCCGTTTTCGTTTTCAATACGTCTGCTTCCTGATTGATTTCGTTCTCGACCCGGTCGTGCGCCGGGACGATGGTTTTGCCCGGATGGTCTTCCGGTTGCTCCTCTATTTTCGGGTGAAGGTTCAACCGGTGTGATTTGCGATTGTGCTCTATAGTCATTTATCTGAATCTTGTTGGGGGCTGAAAGAAGAAAATATAAGATATTCTGAGTCACTACAAAAATAAATTATCGCTGCCATCTATTTCCTGAAGTCGGGGAAACGCTAATTTCGGCACTCGACCAAAAGCGCCATTCCCCAAAGTAATGGCAGGTAAAACCAATGTTATTCCTTTTAAGCAATTCTCTTTGTTCGTTCATTCACATAACGTGTAATTGGGTAACACAAGCAGCAACATATGGAATGCAATTATTATCGTCGGCGCTATCTCGGCTGGTTCTTCTCTACGTCCGATGGGCAGAAATTAAATCCATAGGCATTGATTGCCCGTGCAAGAACTTTGCGGCTGAGGATTTGACCCGTAGGACGGGAGAGAACCCCCTTGTCTGCTCCGGTAACATGGCAGCCGCTTCCAGGCTGCGCATCCAGCGCAGTGTTAGCAACAAATAGAATTGTCCGGTTTGGTAGCAAATAGAGTGTCCGCTTTCTAACGCATCGAATTATGGATTCGATTCAGTGCGCGGCTGTGGCGGCGGATTTACGCCACAACCTTATTT
>JACCWK010000230.1 GCA_013697655.1 Nitrosospira sp. | reverse complement strand
AAATAAGGTTGTGGCGTAAATCCGCCGCCACAGCCGCGCACTGAATCGAATCCATAATTCGATGCGTTAGAAAGCGGACACTCTATTTGCTACCAAACCGGACAATTCTATTTGTTGCTAACAGAATTAATGCCCACCGTCCGCAACTATCGAAAACATATCTCCGTTTAACAAAACGGGGATAAAAAAGTGCTGCAATGATGCGATATAAACACTAGTAGTAATTCTCCTTTGTTATTAATAAACTACAAATTCTGAGAAGGGATTTCATGCAATGGCCATACCATTGTGACGGAGCAGTGGATCTATTTTCGGCTCACGCCCACGGAATGCAATGAAGGATTCCAGCGCTGGCCGGCTTCCGCCAACCGCAAGAATTTCATTCCGGAAGCGAGCGCCGGTTTCAGCATTAATTACTTTACTGGCGGGATTTTCCTCAAACAGGCTATAAGCGTCCGCAGACAATACCTCCGCCCACTTATAGCTATAATAACCTGCAGCATATCCGCCGCCAAAAATATGCGAAAAGCTATTGGTGAAACGATTGAACGCCGGCGGGAGAATAACCGCAATCTGCCTGCGAATCTCATCCAGCAATTGCTGCACTGTTTTCTCCGCGCTCGGGTTGAAATCAAAATGCAGCCGTATATCAAACAGGGAAAATTCTATCTGGCGGAGCATTTGGAGACCGCTCTGAAAATTCTTCGCCGCCAGCATCTTGTCGAACAATAGTTGTGGAATAGGCTCCCCGCTATCCACATGCTTCGTCATATTTAACGCCACTTCCGGCTCCCAGCAAAAGTTCTCCATGAACTGACTGGGTAACTCCACTGCGTCCCATTCCACGCCGTTGATCCCTGACACACCCAGGTCTTCCACTCGAGTTAACAGATGGTGCAAGCCATGACCAAACTCGTGGAATAATGTTATGACCTCATCGTGGGTAAACAAGGCCGGGCGCACCTGATCATCAAGACGTACAGGCGCGGAAAAATTGCAGTTGAGGTACGCTACTGGCGTTTGGATGTCTTGCTCTCTACCTCCAGTTCGACGGCGGCCAATGGCGTCATCCATCCATCCTCCCCCACGTTTACCGGGACGTGCGTAGAGATCAAGATAAAATTGACCGATCAGTTTTCCGTCGACATCACTTACATCGAAAAACTTAACATCAGGGTGCCAGCGCTGCACGCTTGCCGCCCCTACCGGGGGGGCAATAATAATGCCGTAGAGATTCTCTACCAGCTTGAACATGCCCGGCAGTACGCTGGTTTCAGGAAAATATTGCTTCACCTCTTGTTCAGAGAATGCATAACGGTCAAGGCGCAACTTTTCACTCGCGTAGGTCAGATCCCATGCTTCCAGCTTTTCCAGTTCCAACTTATCGTTGGCGAATTGATGCAGTTCCTTCAAGTCGCGTTCGGCATAGGGCTTGGCCTTGGCAGCAAGTTCGCTTAAGAAATCCATTACCTGTTTAGGAGTAGAGGCCATCTTGGTCGCAAGCGACACTTCGGCGTAGGAATCGAACCTCAGCAACTGCGCCTCTTCCTTGCGTAATTCCAGTATCCTGCTAATAAGCGGCGTATTATCCCATTCCAATTTGCCTAGCTCGCTAGCGCGAGTGACGTACGCACGATACATTCTTTCACGCAATGTCCGATTGTCTGCGTATTGCATGACAGGCGAATAGGAAGGAGCGTGCAAAGTGAATTTCCAACCTGGAATGCCATCTTTTTCCGCAGCCTCCCGTGCCACTTCCAGCACATCTGCAGGAATCCCTGACAGCTCGTCGGCACGCTCGACGTGCAACATAAAATCATTGGTGGAATCCAGCAGGTTATCGTTGAATCTGGAAGAGAGCGCCGACAATTCTTCCTGTATTTGGAGAAAGCGTTCTTTATCCTGCGGCGGAAGTTCCGCTCCCCCTAAGCGAAAATCTCGTAGCTCATTCTCGACAATTTTTTTCCGTGCAAGATTCAGGCCCTCAAAATTCACGCCATTGCGCAGCTGCTTGAATTTCTCAAATAATGTCTGATCCTGACCCAACTCCGCATAATACTGAGTAACAGGTAGTAAATTGGCGTTATATATTTCGCGTAATTCCGGACTGTTCACCACAGCGTTCAAGTGCGATACCTGACCCCATGCGCGAGACAAGCGCTCATTGGCATCAACCATCGGCTGCACGAAATTCTCCCAGGTCGGTGTGGTAGCATAGGCGCGGATCCTGGCGATAATGACATGGTTATCCTCGAGCAATTGCGCTATTGCCGGAGTAATGTGTTCAGTTCGGATATCAGCGAAGCGCGGTAGTCCAGAAAAATCAAGCAGGGGATTGGTCATGTTGTTCCAGAATAGTGAATTCAGATTTTTTGTTGCTGTAAGCAAAAACCGTACCGCAGACTATTTAGAAACTCTTTAAATCTTCATGCACGATATTGCCGTTAACCAGCGTGTATTTTACCCTGCCCTGCAGCTCCATACCGAGGAACGGCGTGTTTTTTCCTTGGCTTTTAAGCGCGTTGGGCTCCACCTTCCAGTATTGATCGGGGTCGAAAATACATAAGTCAGCTGCAGCGCCGAGAGACAGGTGACCGGCATCCACACCCAGTATCCGGGCGGGTGCCGTAGTTATTTTAGCAAGTGCGATAGTCAGCGGTATATTTACTTCCAACGCCCATTTCAAAATAAGCGGCAACAGCAACTCCAGCCCCGTAGCACCAGCCTCGGCCTCACCAAAAGGCACCAGCTTTGCGTCTTCATCGACAGGCGTGTGGTCGGAACATACCGCATCAATCGTGCCATCCAGCAGACCGGCTCGTAGCGCATCACGATCACTTAATCCTCTCAGCGGAGGAACGAGATGGCAATTGGAATCAAAGAACCCAATGTCCATCTCGGAGAGATGCATGTGATTAGCCGCCACATCGCAGGTAATGGGCAGGCCTTGTTGTCGCGCCGCCCGCACCATCGAGACCCCTTCCGCACTGGAGATCCGGCACAAGTGTACGCGGGCGCCAGTTTCTTTTGCCATTAAAATGATATTCGACAAGGCTACGGTTTCCGCGCATACGGAAACCGACGGCAGGCCCAGGCGGGTTGCCACTTCCCCGTCATGCGCTACACCACCATTGGCTAGATTTGCATCCTGAGGACGCAACCATACTGCAAAACCGAAGGTCGAAGCGTACTGCATTGCGTGCATCATCACCCGCGTGTTTGAAAGCGGCATGTCGGACTGCCCAAAAGCTATGCACCCAGCATCGCGCAGTTCAGCCATTTCCGTAAGCCTTTCGCCTTCTAAACCTTTGGTCAATGCACCGATAGGATAGACGTGAGCCTGATTGAGGCTCTTGGCACGGTGTTTCAACATTTCCACCAGCCCTGGCTCGTCCAATACCGGGTCAGTATCTGGAGAACATGCCAAGCTCGTGACACCGCCCGCCACAGCCGCTTCCATTTCGGATTCCAGCGTCGCCTTGTATTCAAAACCCGGCTCGCGCAAGCGCGCCGACAGATCTACCAAACCGGGACACACCGTCAGGTCCTTCGCGTTTATTTCTCGATTGGCGTGAAAGCCGATCGGGACAACGCCCATGCCGATAATTTTCCCAGCAGCGATGAACACATCCATAATGGCGTCAATCTGGTTTTTTGGGTCTATAACACGGCCGCCTTTAATACAAAGCTTCATATTCAATTACCTGCGAGAATCGACATCACTGCCATTCGTACCGCAATGCCAAATGTTACTTGCGGCAGAATCACTGATTGCTTGCCGTCCGCTACGGCGGAATCGATTTCAACGCCGCGGTTCATTGGGCCGGGATGCAGCACAATAGCGTCATGCCTTGCAAACGCCAGTTTTTCCTGCGTGAGTCCATAATATTTAAAATATTCTTCGGCGCTTGGAAGTCGCGCGCTTAGCATGCGTTCATTTTGCAAACGTAGCATCAATAGCACGTCTACATCTTTCAGCCCTTGTGCCATCTGGTGATAAACGTGCACCCCCAGACGCTCGACCTTGGCAGGCAGCAAGGTTTTCGGAGCAATTACCCGCACTTCCGGTACACCCAGCGTAGTGAGTGCATGAATTTGCGAGCGAGCTACGCGTGAATGCAGGATATCTCCGATTATGGCCACGCGCAATTTATGGAAATCGCGTTTGTAATGGCGGATGGCGAACATATCCAGCAAAGCCTGCGTAGGATGGGCATGCCGCCCATCCCCGGCATTGATTACGTGAATTTCGGGCCGCACATGGCGAGCTATCAGATGTGCTGCCCCGCTTTGAGAATGGCGCACGACGAACATGTCAGCATGCATGGCGGAAAGATTGTTCACCGTATCCAGCAGTGTTTCCCCCTTGGATTGTGAGGAAGCCGCAATATTGAGATTTACCACATCCGCTGATAGCCGCTTTGCCGCTATTTCGAAAGTGGTTCGGGTGCGAGTACTCGGTTCGAAGAATAAATTGAATATGGACTTGCCACGCAGCAGGGGGACTTTCTTTACGTCGCGCTCGGTAACCCCGACGAAAGATTCGGCAGTGTCTAGTATGTTTAGCAGAATGGGGGCGGGTAGCCCCTCGGTAGTAAGGAGGTGTTGCAGTTCGCCGTTTCTATTCAGTTGCGGATTGTTATTCATTGTCCCGAAGAGTTTTGTTATACAGGCTTAGGGTCAACTTCCCGTCCGTGGCTTTTTCGAGAGCCAGCATTTTATCCAGGGGCAGAGCGAGCTCGGCGCCAACATATTGGGCGGCAACAGGAAGCTCTCTGCCACCTCGGTCTATTAGCGCGGCAAGGCGTATGCTCGCCGGCCGACCGTAATCGAACAATTCATTGATGGCGGCTCGAATGGTACGTCCGGTGTAGAGCACATCATCCACCAGAATGATATGGCTGCCTTCGACCTCGAATGGAATATCTGAAGGTTTGACTTGCGGATGTAAACCGATTTGGCCAAAATCGTCTCGGTAGAACGAAACATCCAAAGTGCCTAATGGAAGCGTGACTTCCAAATCCCGGTAAAGCCGTTTCGCCAGCCAGACGCCGCCAGTATATATTCCTACCAGGGCCGTGTTCGCGGCAATACCAGGCCGCATCTGCGCGGTTAGACTGGCGAGTAGTAGTTCTGCGTCAGGTAGCTGCATTTTGTCTATCGAAATACGATTGCAATATCAGCTGCGCCGCCACTTGATCCAACACAAGTTTTTGCTTCTTTCCTTTAATACCCGCCTCCCGCAGCGCCGCGCTGGCACTAATTGAAGTATAGCGCTCATCCTCCAGCACAGTTTTGATACCAAAGCGGCCTTCTAGACGTCGTGCGAAACGCCGGCTGAGCTGCGTCAGCCCATGCTCCGTATCATCCGCATGAGTGGGCAGACCTACGATGAGCAGCACCGGCTGCCACTCTTCGATCAGTTTGTAAATGCTGTCGAAGCGCCTCACCGTATTCTCATCGCTAACTGTAGCAAGCGGGTGCGCCAGACCGAGTTCCAGATTACCCACAGCAACACCGATGCGCTTCTCGCCGAAATCGAACGCCAGTATTGTCCCGATAAGGAGGCGCTTACTCTCGCTATTAAGCATCAAGTGTTGTGCTATCCTGATTTTTCATCACTGGGGTATCTGCCCCGCGAATGAGGTTACATTGTCTCAAGAATGTCCCACCTCGTCTGACAAGCTCGAAAAATCGACTCCTAGCGAGTGCATCGCTGCGGTTAACCGCTCTTCGGAGGGGATGTCGAATATAATACGCGGCGATGCAAGTACTGTGAGCCAGGCATTCTGCGACAATTCGTGTTCTATCTGGCCAGGTGCCCATCCTGAATAGCCTAATGCGACCAATAATTGCGTGGGGCTATCCCCGCTTGCGATTGCTCGCAAAATATCCAGCGAAGTAGTGAGCCCTAATCCATGATCCACTATCATGGTGGATTGCCAGTCACCCACCGGTTGATGTAATACGAAACCACGATCCAACTGTACCGGTCCACCAAACATAACCGGTAGCCCTCCCAAAGACTGATCATCAGAAGAAATCCCAAGCTGATCAAACAAATCTTTCAGCGTGAGATCAATCGGGCGGTTAACCACGAGGCCTAACGCCCCCTGCTCGCTATGCTCACAAATATAAGTTAGCGTCTTAGAAAAAAAAGGATCCGCCATGGCAGGCATGGCGATCAGAAAATGGTTCGTCAAATCTACCGTTTGCATGAGTGGGCCGGCTGCATACTCGCTATTAAATATCTCTGGAAGTAGAATTTGACCTTAAAGGTCTTGATGCTATGCTTAATCACATCAAACTGCTTGACCATCATTGTAGAACGAATCTGTTTACAGTAGCACGCTTTGAGGAAATACGGAGTTTACGATTTCCATAGCCGAAACTGCCCAAGATCTGCTACCAATTTTCTGGTGATACTAATGTCATTGAACTGGGGTGCGGCGATCAGCGCTGGAATTGTCGCCGGAGTAATTGCCACTGCGGTACAGATAGCCCTGTGGTGGGGCTTTCTCGACGCGTTGCCGTGGATATTGTATAGAGATGCACGTTTGACTGCGGCAATCGTCATGGGGCAAGAGGTTCTACCGCCACCTGCAACATTTGACTGGGCCGTGATGCTAGTTGCGACGCTTTTTCATTTTGTAATTTCTATCATATACAGTCTGATTTTGGCGGGTTTAATTTCCCGCCTTGGAAGGATGTCTTCCATACTAGCAGGCGGTGTTTACGGGATAATCCTGTATGTCATAAACATGTATGTCATAACAATCGTTTTCCCGTGGTTCTCCGAAGTTCGTGACTGGATCACGATTCTTACGCATGTCTTTTTTGGAATTTCAATAGCCGTCACATACAAGGCATTTATCAAGCCTGAGCTTCGAGGCAATCATAGCGTCTGATGTTGGCGTCGCCCGCAACGCCTATAATTGTTAAGGTACTGGAATAGAACAATAAAAAAGGCAGGATCAGGTCCTGCCTTTCCACAAGAGAACAACAAGCCGGTTTACTTTTTCTGCTCTTTCTCGGCGTCAGCTTTTGCTTTCTTGGCATGGGCCTCATCCTTCTCCGCATGTTCCTTTGCATCCTTGGCATGGGCCTCGTCTTTCTCGGCGTGCGTCTTTGCTTTTTCGCCTTTTGTTGCGTGAGAACCATGAGCGCCATGGCCATTATGTTTCTCGGCCATAGTATTGAAGCTGAAAGTAGTTACGAAAGCTATTGCAACAACAGATAAAAGTTTGCTCATTTTCTTCTCCAAGTTCAGTATGAATATTAATCGGTTAATAAAAATAAAATCCCCTTACTTCCCTCCCCCATCTCCCCTATCTCCCTTTTTCCAGCCAACAAATGCAGGCTCATGATCTATGGTTGGCAGATGCCGCTTTACCATCATCAAAGAAAACCGATTATCTGAATCCGCTTGATTCTTCAGTATGGAATTTCCGGTAGCATCCCAAACTTAGCTGTATGCCGTTTTCCCGAGTCATTAATATTATATTTAAATTAACAAAGGCTCAACTTGCGTAACGTAAAAGATTGGAGACAAGCGTATGAAATTTATCTTTTGGGTCCGGCTCATTGCCGGGATTCAGTTCTGCCGCGGTACATTTATCGTCGGTTACCTCAGCGCGGCAGAATTGATAGTAGTTCTCCCAATCCCTATTGTAAGCCGGCAGGCTCTCCTGACGGACGTTAGGCTTGAAGTCGTCAATAATTTCCTGCATCACGGGCAATCTGGCGCAAAGGTATGTATCTATGCTTTTAGGCCAGTTGGCCGGTTCAGGATACAGACCGGACAGCGTAGTAAGAATCGCTGAACGAAAATCATTCGCCGCATCAGCAAGGCGTTTGCGGTGGATCAGTTCATAAACTGCAGAGATAACGATTGCCACGGCCAGCAAAACTAGAGGCCACATGGGTACTTTGTCAAAGTATCCGGATATCTGGTCGGTATATTCGTTCATAATTTTTTTCCGCTTATTTGATGAGGTAACAGAACTTGCGGATGAGCACCATGGTAGCTCCGATACCTGTTTCTGTTACTATTTTCTTTCTTTTTCTTCCGAGTTTAAAATGCGGCAATGGTGACCAAGATCTCTTTTTTGGACTAGACATCTCAGTCCAGCTTGATGTGAGGCGAATGAAACATATAGTAATTATAAGCTTTAAGGAGTATGGGTCAATTGTCTAACAATGGATTTCATTTTGGGGCATATTTCTGCGGTCTTGGATATTTGTATACGCGAAAACCCTCTCTGCTTCGCTATTTGCAAACCTGAGAACGATGCTGAGCCAGAACGGTGCCTGGAATAAGATCCGGAACAGCCGTAGCAGGATCAATACTATCGTTGCAAATCCATATGATGCCATCCTTTGTTGCCACTACCAGGGTCCTTCCGGCTCCTTCCTTCAAAAGACCTGGGCTAACACCGCTAGTCTTAAATGTCGCCGTTACCTGGAAACCGCCAGCAAGGGATAAAGGGATAAGGTTGGCAACATATTTTCCCGTCCGTGTACCCACCAGACTGTCGAACTCCTGCCTTGTCGGCCATCTGCTTTTTTCGGCGTAAAATTCGGCAACCGGAGTTTTTACCGTATTAAGCAGGCTAATCGCCTCAATTACCTGTTCCCGGGCCACGGAATTCTCGTAAGCCTGATATGCCGGTGGGATCGCTATAGTCGCCAAGATACCGATAATCGCGAATACCATCATCGTTTCGAGCAAAGTTAAACCTTTTTGATCTTGCTCCATCCTGATAAAGCTCCTTTTGATTAAAACTGACACTATCCGATACGAGCTCTTGAATTCTCATTTAATCAGTAGCACTGGTATGGTCGAAAGTTGCATTACCTTACTGGTTACTGAACCTAACAATAAGCCCTTCACTGTCCCCAGCCCACGCGGTCCGATGACGATCTGATCGCAATCCATCATTTTTGCATAACGTACGATCATTTCCTCGGGGTTCCCGACGGTGATGTGGACCCGGCAGACAATACCCGCCCGATCCAGCAACGTGCGTGCGGGTTGTAATAATTTTAGACCTTCTTCCTGGTGATACAGGTCGATGCTCTCTTTATCGATAAACCGGGCCACATTCCCACGTTGTGGAGGTTGCACGTTTAACAAGTGAATTTCTGGCGCTTCTTTGTACCAATCGAGCAGTTTAATTAATTCAGCAACAGCCTTATTAGAATTCTCGGAACCATCCACCGGTAACAGGAATTTCAACATTGATTCTCCTTAACGCGGCAATAAAATTCGCGGCGACTATAACAGTTTATTTATGTCATCCGCAAGATCAACGATAGGCGCCCTTTTTGCCCGCGTTCTTGCCTCAAGCCATTTCCCAATAATGACGACCAGCAATACGCCGAAGACCGGAACAAGCCAATGCAAAAAGGCCGCGTGAACATTAACCCATTCCTTGGTGACCGCATCGGTAACACTCATATCCCCGGCAATCCAGCCGAGCAAACCAGCACCTATGACAATGACGATGGGAAAACGATCCATGAGTTTCATTACCAATTTGCTGCCCCAGACAATAATCGGCACGCTCACTACCAGCCCAAAAACAACCAGACCGATACTGTCCTTGGCAGCGCCAGCAATGGCGATGACATTATCGAGACTCATCACGGCATCGGCGATAATGATGGTCTTGATCGCGCCTAGCAACGTCGTGCTGGCATCAATCTGATGCCCGCTACTTTCGGGTTCGGGCTGAAGCAGCTTAACGCCGATCCATAACAGCAATAATGCGGCTACGATTTTGAGAAATGGAATTGCGAGCAGGCTAAGAGCGAAAAAAATCAATATTACTCGCAAACCAATAGCGCCGAATACACCCCAAAAAATGCCGATATTTCGTTGCCGCTCAGGCAAGCGCCGGCATGCAAGCGCAATAACTACCGCATTGTCCCCCCCCAGCACAATATCAATGGCGATGATTTGCAATACCGCGACCCAGAATTGCGGATCGGTAACATCCATAAATACTCTCTGAAAATAAGGTGATTTGGAGGGTGGCAGACAAGAAGATTTAATCTTATCCTGACTGGATTATTGCTGGATTATACCAGTGTCCGCTCGTTCCTTAGCTTCAGCTCCGATAAACTGCAGAATTTGGAATCTGCGCGGCATCGTATCCTCATAGCCCAACTCGATCAACGCACGACAAAAGGGCTCCTCAAATAGAACATAGCTCAGAAGCGCCGAGCCATCGCGCCTTAACGCTCCAATGGCCCGGTAAAACAGACGTATGGTACGCGGCAACGTGTGAGCATGTAGTTCTGCAATTCTGTTGATTTCCACACTAGGAGAAATCATCATTGACTCCACTTTGCGTAGAGACATGTTGTTATTTTTCAGTTTCTCTTCCGAAATCATTCCGAGTGTATGGTTAATACGTTGCAGGCGTTCCAGATCGACGTCCAGACTGTCTAGAAAAATACTCCCCATAACATGCCCGCCTATCTGTGCCAATGTCGGATAACTATCTACCCTGACACGTTCAGGTTGAGTATCGGCGGTCTTGCGTACACCTATCACCAGAACCCGTTCTGCGCCTAGATGCAGCGCCGGACTGAGGGGTGCAAGCTGCCGCAGGGAGCCATCGCCAAAATATTCACGATTAAGTCTTGTTGCCGGGAAAAAAAAAGGTATTGCTGAAGAGGCCATCAGGTGTTCAACCCCGATATTTGCCGCGATACCAATTCGACGTTCTCGTTTCCAAGGAACGATGCTATCCGCGCCCTGATAAAATGTCACCGATTGACTGGAGGTATAGCCCCAAGCAGTTATACCTAAGGCATGCAGGGCACCTGTCTCAATACTTCTTTGAATGCCATGGAGCGGCAAGCTACGCTCCAGGAGTTGAAGAAGTGGCGAATTGTCCAGCATTGACACCGCAGCACGCTTTCCTAATCCGCCTAGCAGCAAGGCAGCTAACCAGCGAGCGACGTTTCCAAACACGCCGATGGGATCGGAGCGATAGGCCTGATTGACATGGGCGTTTTCCCATACTGCTGACAGTTGCCGCACCCCTTCATGAAAGTTCCGTGCAGAAAGCGCGAGACTGGCAGCATTAATCGCGCCAGCGGAAGTGCCGCAAATGACCGGAAAAGGATTGCGCGTTCCTTCCGGCAACATGTCTGCGATAGCCCGTAAGACTCCAACCTGATAGGCGGCTCGAGCACCGCCGCCGGTTAAAATTAAGCCAACCTTAGGGGATGACGGCGAACTTATTAAACTCATTCATCAGCGGCCAACTCCGCCCGTACTTTCTCAAGCGCCTCCCGCAAGGTTTCCTCGGTAAGATCATTCAAGCAATTGGATAGCATCTCCGCTGCTTCATAGGAACCCTCTGGCAATGCGTCACTGTCCAGATTAGCGATAAATACCGCAGCAGCACCCGTGGTTCTGAGCAAACCCTGGCGTTCGCGCATCAACATTTCAATTTCGGCGCGCAGCATGGAAAGTTCTTGTTCTTTTAACGTATGGAGCATAGCTTATCCTTATTATGCCATTGTAGTACGTATGATACGAGACCGCAATATATCCAGCCAACACGTGGCGATCATGCCGACAGCACATACATCTAAGAAACTTACCGTTAAGTAGCGGGATGGATTGCCGTCAAACGGAAGGTGCAACTCTCACGCCGAAGGTGGTGTTAGTGCAGACGTGATGAGTCGAAACGACAGAAATTCAAGGGCAAACGATTTCAATTCTGTGTTACCTGCTTCCTATCATATTTTCCGGTCTTACCCAGGCCTCGAATTGCTCTGCCGTAACATACCCCGACGCAATCGCCGCTTCTTTTAGCGTTGTGTCGTCGCAGAGGGCCTTTTCGGCAATTCCCGCCGCTTTGTCATAGCCGATGTGGGGAACAAGCGCTGTCACCAGCATCAACGAATGACGCATCAACTCATCAATATGTTTAACATTGGCCGTTATTCCTATTGCACAATTATCGTTGAAACTCGTCATTCCATCCGATAGCAGGCGCACGCTTTGGAGAAAGTTGTGAATGATAAGCGGCTTCATGACATTCAGCTCAAAATTGCCCATTGCTCCGCCCATGTTAATCGCCACATCGTTACCCATCACCTGACAGCACAACATGATCATCGATTCGGATTGGGTCGGATTGATTTTGCCCGGCATAATGGAACTCCCGGGCTCATTTTCCGGGATATTTAGCTCACCGATGCCGCAGCGTGGGCCGGAGGCCAGCCAACGGATGTCGTTGGCAATTTTTATCAAGGATGCCGCCAAGGTTTTCAATACGCCATGCGCATGCACCAACGCATCATTGGCAGCAAGGGCCTCAAACTTATTAGGGGCGGCGACAAACGGTAGATTGGTTAACCGTGTCAATTCTTTTACTACCCGCGCTGCGAACTCGGAATGAGTGTTCAAGCCAGTGCCGACAGCCGTGCCACCTACTGCCAGCTCATACAGGTGAGGAAGCGATGCTTCCGCATGCTCCAACCCATGGTCCAGCTGCGAGACATAACCGGAGAACTCCTGTTCCAATGTTAAGGGAGTTGCATCCTGCAAGTGGGTTCGTCCAATTTTGACAATACCTGCAAATTCCCCTGCTTTAGCGCCGAGAGTATTCCGGAGTGCTTGAATGGCGGGCTTTAGTTGAAAATTGATAGCGCGTGTTGCTGCCACGTGCATCGCGGACGGAAACACGTCATTGGACGATTGTCCCTTGTTCACATCATCATTGGGATGAATTTTGCATTCAGCGCCTCGTCCGCCGCCCATCAGTTCAGAGGCCCGGTTTGCCAGCACCTCATTCATATTCATATTGGTCTGGGTTCCGGAACCTGTCTGCCATACTACCAGGGGAAATTCTGCCTCGTGGCGCCCTGCGATTACCTCATCGGCGGCTCGAATGATAGCAATGGCCTTATTTGCATCAAGCAAACCCAAATCACCATTTACGCTTGCTGCGGCACGTTTCACCAGGGCAAGTGCATGAAGCAATGGGGGCGGCATGCGCTCGCAGGAAATTTTGAAATTCTGCAGGGAACGTTGCGTTTGCGCGCCCCACAGCACGGTGGCCGGCACCTTTACGATGCCCATGGTGTCATGTTCTTCGCGGTAATTCATGGAAATCTTGGGCTAAAGAAACAGATGAGAGGCTCACATTCCGATTGCTGCGCAAAAGCAATGATCAACTTTATTGATTGAATTTAATGCTTGAGGATGGGATGCGGTTTAATAAGTCGAATGAACACTCGGGGTCTCAATCAACGGTTCATTCCGCTTTATTCGGAGCTTGGTTCTTGCCGACCGGCGTTGCCGTTAGCATTAGCAGTCAATCGCGCTTAAATTAATTATCATAACGAAAGGATTCTTCACCAGGCTCTCCGGTCTCCTGATCAATCCAGCTGGAAATTCCGATTTCCTCTTCCGCCTGCTCCAGCGTTTCGCCGGGCTCATAATCTGATTCAGCGTTATATTCCATATCCTGGATGGCTTCGAGCAAAGTGGGAAAAGGGCCAAAAACCTTATCGCTCTCATTTTCATCATTCCAATAAAATCCATCAGGACGCTCGACAATACGTGTATTGTCATAATCGCGCGACGCTTGTGGAATTGTATGAGCCATAATCACCTCGCTACGATTTTTAAGTTGTAATTAACGCCATGTTAATCTCGTCCGTCGAATTTTACCAGCGGAAATATTTCTTGTGGAGAGAAAGCAATACAGGCGCGCTAAAACAGCGATCCTATCAGCTCAGAAGTAATGGCATCGCCGCCAAATCTCTAAAATAAATCCCACGTGTGACCAAAGACCGGAATTGCCGGTGGCTGACGCCATGCAGAAGTTCAGAACGATTACATCTCGTTAGGCGCTTTTATGTGTAAGGGGAAAGAAAGCAAGACAGGACATTCGAGGATGAGGGTCCTCTTTAGGCGGTCAGGTCAGGTGAGGTCTGTCCGTTGGAAACAAACATGCCTCTTGGCGTTCTGCGGGGAACATTCACTATCGCAAAAAAGAATCGTCCGGTTCGTTAATGCGAACCTCGTCACAATAAAATCTGCGGACAGCCTATTGCCGAAAAAAGAATAGACTGATCCGCAGTGCAAGCCGTCAGCTTAAGAGCGCGATCCCGAAAGTGGAAAAGGCCAACTGGAAGCAGGGCTGCCTGTCGGACCAGTTGTACTCGTTGGTTTCTCCGCTGCGGTCTTGGCGGGTATTTTTTTCTGAGCTGCGGGCTTCTTGGCCGAGACTTTTTTCCCTGTGGACTCTTTAGTTCCAGTTTTTTGGACTGGCGCGGCTTTCGTGGTGGGAGCTTTTGTCTTCTCTGCTGGTTTTTTAGCTGAAGCAGTAGTTTTTTTCTCGACCTTTTTTTCAGCTGGTTTCCTAGTTTCTGCCTTCTTAGCAGGAGCTGACTTCTTTGTTTCCGCATGCTTAGCAGGGGCTGCTTTTTTTGCGGAAGCTTTTGTCTTCTCTGCTGGTTTTTTAGCTGAAGCCGTTACTTTTTTCTCCGATTTTTTCTCTACCGGTTGCTTGGTTGCCGCTTTTTTGGCTGGGACTTCTTTCTTGGCTGCCGGCTTTTTTGCATCTGCGGACTTCTTGACGGCAGGTTTCTTTGCTGCGGTTTTCTTGGTAGTTGCCATTTCAACCTCCAGATTAAAGTTACATGGGATTATCACTCACTACGTTTACTACACCTACCGCTACATGCATAATTACGGGGGTTAGCGGAAAAATATTGAGCCGCGCTCACCCTATCAGGCAGCAGTTCATTTCATGCAGCATGGCTTCTTCGCCTATTTGCAAGATAGTCCTTAAATGCATCGCAAGCAGATAACATCATCGTTCGTCATACCGAGGCCAGTCAAGCCATTGTTACGTGTACATGCCATTGCCATGAACTTGGTCACAGGCTGAAAGCATTACCGGCAAGATAAAGAATCAATGCATATCCTGGTTATCTGTTTTATTCCCAGTTGAGCGCGCCACCGGTCTGATACTCGGTAACGCGAGTTTCAAAAAAGTTTTTCTCTTTTTTTAAATCAATCATTTCAGACATCCACGGGAAAGGGTTGTTTGCCCCCGGATAAAGCATATCCAGACCAATCTGCTGGCAACGACGGTTGGCGATGTAGCGCAGATATTCCTTGAACATCGGCGCGTTCAGTCCCAAAACACCGCGCGGCAAAGTGTCCTCGGCATAACGGTATTCCAATTCCACGGCTTTCTGCATCAGTTCATTGATCTCGTCCCGAAACGCTTTGGTCCATAGATGTGGATTTTCCATTTTAATCTGATTAATGACATCTATACCGAAATTGCAGTGCATGGATTCGTCCCGCAAGATATATTGGTACTGTTCTGCCGCACCGGTCATTTTGTTCTGTCTTCCAAGCGCCAGGATTTGCGCAAAACCAACGTAGAAGAAGAGTCCCTCCATGATGCAAGCAAACACGATCAGGCTTCTCAGTAGTTTCTGATCAGCCTCAGGCGTGCCGGTCTTGAATTTTGGATCGGTGAGCGTGTCAATAAACGGGATCAGAAATTCATCCTTTTCGCGGATGGATGTCACTTCATGATAGGCATTGAAAATTTCTCCCTCGTCCAGTCCCAACGACTCGACAATGTACTGATAAGCATGCGTATGAATTGCTTCTTCAAATGCTTGGCGCAACAGGTATTGCCGACATTCCGGATTGGTGATGTGCCGGTAGGTGCCAAGAACGATATTGTTGGCAGCCAGCGAATCAGCGGTAACAAAAAAACCCAGGTTACGTTTGACCAGGCGGCGCTCGTCCTCAGTCAGCCCATTGGGATCTTTCCAGAGAGCAATATCGCGGCTCATGTTGATTTCCTGTGGCATCCAGTGATTGGCACAGGCGGAAAGATATTTCTCCCATGCCCACTTGTATTTGAACGGCACTAACTGATTCACATCTGCTTTGCAGTTGATAATGCGCTTATCTTCCACCGACACGCGACGATTGGCATTACCGGCGACATAACGTTCCCCTTCACCACTTTCTTCAATACCTCTGATACTCGTCACGCGACTAGCAGCCAGGCTTGGCCGGGATGTCATTAGCATTTGTGCATCGCTCAGTGTTCCATTCATCAGCGGTTTCTCTGATTGCCCGGTCTCATCTTCAAATGTCAGCATACTCTTCTCCTTTATTTCTGATACTTCGCGGATCATTGGCATGACTCGCACTCGGTGTCATCAATGGAACAATACTTCAAGTCGGTCGCCGAGCTCATATCTCCCTCTGTGGGCACCGCGTTCAAGACACCCGCTTTGACCGTGGATTTTTCCGCCGAAGTCGCTCCAAGCGTGCGCAGATAATAGGTGGTTTTCAAACCGCGTAACCATGCCAGTTTATAGGTCTCATCCAGTTTTTTACCGGAAACACCCGCCATGTAGATATTGAGTGACTGCGCTTGATCAATCCACTTCTGCCGCCGGGCGGCCGCTTCGATCAACCAATGGGACTCGACCTCGAAAGCAGTGGCATAAAGCCTGCGAATGTCAGCCGGCACCCGGTCTATCTTACTTAAGACACCATCAAAATACTTTAGATCAGAAATCATCACTTCGTCCCAAAGCCCCAGTTTTTTCAGATCATTTACCAGGCACTCGTTAGCCATGGTGAACTCTCCCGACAAATTGGATTTGACGTAAAGATTCTGATAAGTCGGCTCGATACTGGCGGATACGCCGATAATGTTGGAAATGGTTGCGGTCGGAGCAATTGCCAGACAGTTGGAATTACGCATGCCGTGCTTTTTGATGCGTTCGCGCAATGCACCCCATTCCAGCGTGGCCGACATATCTACTTCGACATACCCTCCCCGCTCTTCGCGCAACAGATCCAGGGTATCCTGAGGAAGGATCCCGCGGTCCCAGAGGCTGCCGCGATAGGAAGCATAACAGCCGCGCTCTTCGGCCATCTCGGTGGAAGACCAATAAGCGTGGTACGCAATCGCTTCCATTGCATGATCGGCAAATTCCACCGCCTCTTTTGAGGCGTAGGGGATACGCAGCATATGCAGGCAATCCTGGAAACCCATGATACCCAACCCCACCGGGCGATGCTTGAGATTTGAATTGCGCGCCTTGGCTACCGCGTAAAAATTGATGTCAATTACGTTGTCCAGCATGCGCATGGCTGTACTGACAGTGCGCTTGAGCTTGCATGCATCGAGCTCCCCGTCATTGATGTGTGCCGCCAGATTGACCGAACCGAGATTGCACACGGCGATTTCGTGATCATTGGTGTTCAGGGTGATTTCGGTACAGAGATTAGAGCTGTGCACCACTCCGACGTGATTTTGCGGCGAGCGGATATTGCACGGATCTTTGAAAGTAATCCACGGGTGCCCGGTTTCAAACAGCATGCTGAGCATCTTGCGCCATAACTGTTGCGCGGGAAGTTTCTTGTACAGGTCCAGTTCGCCGCGCGCGGCTTTTTCCTCATAGGCGAGATAAGCCTGCTCAAACTGCTTACCAAACTTTTCATGCAGATCGGGCACGTCGGAGGGAGAGAAAAGCGTCCACTCGCCCCCCTCCATTACCCGTTTCATGAACAGATCGGGAACCCAATTGGCAGTGTTCATATCATGGGTACGGCGGCGGTCATCGCCAGTATTCTTGCGCAGCTCCAGAAACTCCTCGATATCCAGATGCCATGATTCCAGGTAGGAGCAAACCGCACCTTTGCGCTTGCCGCCTTGATTCACCGCTACTGCCGTGTCGGACACCACTTTGAGAAACGGCACCACGCCTTGTGACTTGCCATTGGTACCCTTGATGTGCGAACCCATTGCTCGCACCGACGTCCAATCATTGCCGAGTCCTCCGGCATACTTGGCGAGCAGGGCGTTTTCCTTGATCGCTTCGTAAATGCCATCGAGATTATCCGCCACGGTAGTCAGATAACACGAAGACAACTGCGAGCGCCGCGTGCCCGAATTAAACAGGGTCGGGGTAGAACTCATGAAATCGAAATTTGACAACACATGGTAGAACTCTATGGCGCGCTCCTCGCGGTCAATTTCGTTCAGTGCAAGCCCCATAGCCACCCGCATGAAGAATGCCTGCGGCAACTCGATGCGCCGGTCTTGAATATGCAAAAAATAACGATCATATAGAGTTTGCAAACCAAGATAACCAAATTTCAGATCGCGAGCAGCATCCAGGATTTTAGCCAAACGCGGCAGATCAAACTGCGCCAGACGCTCATCCAGCAACTCGGCATCAATCCCTCTCTTGATGAAATCGGGGAAATAATCTGCATATCTCTCCGTCATCGCCTGCTGTATGACTTCTTCACCCAGCACCTCGAAACGAATGGTATGCAATAACAGTCGCGCGGTGACATAGCTATACGCGGGTTCTTTTTCTATCAGCGCGCGCGCTGATAGAATCGCCGATTTTCTTACCTCTTCCACCGGCACCCCATCGTACAGGTCCTTCAAAGTGGCCTTAAGTATCAGCGTGGCGTTCACCCCCTCGCCCAAACCCGCGCAGGAAGATTCGATCAGCGCCAGCAATTGAGCCGTGTCGAGTGGGGTTTTGCGGCCATTTTCCAATACATTCAGAATGCTGGCGGGCGACTCCACTACCGCCATTTCTTTCTGCTTCGCCCGCTTCCGTGCGCGATCTTCGCGGTAAAGCACGTAAGAGCGCGCCACATCGTGTTCGCCGGAACGCATCAACGCCAGTTCTACCTGATCCTGGATATCCTCAATATGAAAAGTCCCACCTACAGGCTGGCGGCGAATCAACGCATTCACTACATCATCGGTTAGCCGTGCCACCACTTCGCGCACCTTGGCGGAAGCCACACCTTGACCACCATTGACAGCGATGAACGCCTTCGTCATGGCGATAGAAATCTTGTTCGGCTCGAAAGGGACCACAGAGCCATTGCGGCGAATGATCTTGTATTCGGAATAACGCCGACCTTGGCTGGAATGGGCTGAAGGAACCTCTCCCGGCATGGCCGCGTGGTTTGTATTATCTGTTGCAAGCTGCATCTCGGCTTCTCCTCATTTATTACGGAAATAACCCTTTCCCATTGACTGAAACTAGCTGCTGAGGGGATTGACTAAACCACAACATCTAGTACTTAGTTTGATCTTATCTCACCACTATTAGTGCATAGAGGCACATGCCATAATAGTGCAATATTTCCTGATAGGTGTCAAAATTTTTTTGTTCGCATGTCTCTAAATAAAAGAAAAGCTTAAGCGCTTAAACAAGATCAAGCCGCTTCACAGCACGGAGTTCCGCTTGCAAAAAGAATCTCGATTGCCGTGGCTGATCTTGAATAAGGGATGAAAGGGGATGCCAAGCGGTACGTTCTTCACTGGTCATCCTAGGCATCACGGACTCTCGGCACACCTATTCCTTATCCAGTTTCTTAATCGGCTCTCTATCGTTTCTATCAGGTTGAGTCAGTTGCCGCGAATGTTTCTCCATTTCCAGGGCGTCGCGAATCAGAGCGGGCTTATTGGCGCGCAGTCCTTCTGCCAGCGCGCGTGAGGCATCGCGGCGACGTTCAGCATAGTGGCGCAGTATCTCCACCGTAGCTGCGGAAGGCAATGCAGGATCGGGTGGAAGATGGGAAAGCTGTTCAAAGCTTTCTTCATAGCGGTCGCCAACAGCTGTGTCGATGCGCCCCGCGAGCTCGTCGAACGAGATGTCACCCCGCTTGCCTTGATTAAGTATGCTCTTCCATGCTTGGCTGATCGCGACATCGTCACGCAAAAACTCTCCAATCTCCTTACGCGCTAGCGCCTCTTCGCTCCAACGGTAAGCGCGCACAGGAATCTGACTGATCAGTATGGCAATTGCCAAGGCTAAAACGCATGCTGCAAGCAGGCGTTTGCGATGAGTTACAGGATTTACTATGTTGATGGGTCGCGCAAATATTATTCCGCCAAGCATTCCAGTCAGAAAACCGCCAATATGCGCAGCATTGTCGATGCCGGTAATTAACAGACCGAGAAAAAGAGAAGCCGCTGCAAAACCAGCCGCTCCCCAGAAAAACCAGCGGAACTCCTCTGGATGAAGGTTGCGGCGCTCGCGCCAGAGAAATATCAGCAGAGCGCCATAGATGCCAAAGATGGCGCCTGACGCACCACCAGAAATGGCTAACCCTTTATGTGCGACGAGCGATAACAGATTGCCTGTCAATCCGCTAGCGAAATAGATACCAGCAAAACGGGCGTGCCCATACATGCGTTCAACGAGCCGCCCCCCATCCCAGAGCGCCCAAAGATTCAATGTCAGGTGGACAATGCCGAAGTGGAGGAACATGGCGCTACCCAGCCGCCACCACTCTCCATCCTGTGTGGCAGGGCCAAAATTGGCTCCCCAAGCCAATTGTACGCTATTGGACGAATGCCACAGATCCGCTCCTCCAGCCAGCATGGCTATGAAAACCAGTAGATTGAGGCTCACCAGCAATTGCGTAACCGGTACGCGTGGCACATGCTGATAAAGAAGATCATGGAGAGACTGCATGGAGGGTGGACTCATTTTCCGTGAATCGTTATTATGCATGAGGACTAAGCTTGCTTATGTAATACGCTCTAGAGAGAGTGATATTTCCAGAATCAACGTTTGCGAGCTCCGCTTCGTGGAAAGCATTCAAACCTGGCGAAGATTCAGAATACGGCTCCTTGCATATGAACATATGAACACATGCCCCGCCGCGATGCTGCCCGGTTATCCATGACGAAGGTTTTAGTACATCTCCTTGCAGTGTTGCTAATGGCTCTGCTGTTCCAGCCATGGGTTGCAGAGGCGCAGGTGCGAGTTCAGTTGCCGCCTACGGGGCTGACCCCGGACAGTCTCGCTGTCATCGTTAACGACGAGGATCAGCTATCACGGCAAATCGGCGATTACTATCAGAAGGCGCGCCATATCCCAGCAGCCAACATGATTCACCTGAATTTCCCACCGGGCCGCACTGCTTTTTCGAAGGATGAGTTCCTAAAACTGAAGACGGAGATTGACCGAGCTACTCCCGCTCATGTTCAAGCCTACGCCGTCGCCTGGACCGATCCGTACCGAGTAGAGTGCATGTCTCTGACCTCTGCACTGGCATTTGGCTTCGATGAGGGCTATTGCTCGTCGGGGTGCAAACCCACTACGCCTAGCCCATACTTCAACTCTTCCAGCCTTCATCCTTTTAACGATCACCATTTAAGACCGGCGATGATGCTGGCAGGAGTCAATTTCGAGCAGGTCAAGGCGCTTATCGATCGAGGAGTCGCTGCGGACCATAGCTTTCCGGAAGGACGTGCTTACCTGATCATTACCCCGGATAAGGGACGTAGCGTGCGAGCAACTTATTTCGCGAAAACCGCAAAAGAATTAGACGGTGTTTTTCCTATCGAAATTCTCGAAACTGACGCAATCACTGATCGTCATGACGTCCTGTTCTACTTCACAGGACTTGCCCACGTGCCGCAACTCCATACACTGGATTTCCTGCCGGGAGCGTTGGCTGATCATTTGACATCGGGTGGCGGACAGCTTACCAACTCAAGCCAGATGAGCAGTCTGCGCTGGTTGGAGGCAGGCGCCACGGCAAGCTACGGTACCGTAGTGGAACCCTGCAACTATATGCAAAAGTTTCCGGTTCCAGCAATTGCCATGTTCCACTACGCGCTTGGTGCAAGCGCCATCGAAGCCTACTGGAAGAGCGTAGTGTGGCCAGGGGAAGGCGTCTTCATTGGCGAACCACTGGCGCAGCCATTTGCTCCCCGTCTGCGGGAAATCCGCGCCGGACAATTTGAACTGAGAATTTTCTCGCCGCGCGAACGAAGTCTACGAATGGAGCGATCTCATTCAGCCGCCGGGCCATTCAAGCCTCTCCCAAAGCAGGCGCCGATACGCCGCGGCGCCAATGTGGTGCGCTTTAATTTCGCTGAAACAGAAGGCTATCTGAGATTGCGATGGTGACATATGGCGACAAAAATGCCTTACAAATCGGCCAAGGGCAACAAGCATCGATTTTGCAGTCAAGGTGCCTTCCCATCAAAAGCCAATCAGGGGCACGCGACTGATACCTGATTTTCTCTCAGTATTTTCAGCCCGTTAGCCCATTCCAGGCCCGTCCAACTTCACTGACGAGCATAATCCATACCATATCGTTATAATAACGTGCCTACGATTTGCACTCATGATGTACCCATGCCCCTATCAGCCCAGCCCAATTTGAAATTTCATTTCACCGAACTTCTGCGTCCTGCCCTGACGGAGATCGCACCGTTGGGTTCCGACACGGATATCGAATTCGCCCGCCCGAAGCATGCAAGCCAAGGCGATTATTCCTGCAATCTGGCAATGCAACTGGCACGGCGATTGCACAAAAATCCACGTGATATCGCCGTATTACTCATCAATACGTTGTCCGTTTCACCCTATCTGGAAAAAATCGAGATTGCGGGTGCAGGCTTTATTAATCTGTTTCTCAAAATCTCCGTCAAACAACGGTTTCCGGGCTACGTGCTGGAAAGCGGCAAAAAGTTTGGCCATAGTAACATCGGTGCGGCCAAAAAAATTCAGGTGGAATTTGTTTCGGCCAATCCCACGGGCCCGTTGCATGTGGGTCACGGACGCGGCGCGGCATTTGGCGCAAGCCTTGCCAATGTACTGGAAGCTAACGGCTTTTCTGTCGCGCGTGAATATTATGTCAACGATGCAGGGCGACAGATGGATATTCTGGCCCTTTCCACCTGGCTGCGGTATCTGGAATTGAATGAGGCCATCTCAAGTTTTCCCAGAAACGCATATCAGGGCGAATATGTACGCGATATGGCCCGACTGATTTATAAGGCGCATGGCGGACGTTATTTGCATCGCCCTGATTTATTATTCGAAGGCCTCTCCCTGGAAGCAGATACCGATACCGAAGCGCAGCTCGACGGATTAATCGCCAACGCCAAAAAATTACTGGGTCAGGATTATGCGTATATTCACAATTTTGTTCTGACGGAACAATTGGGGGATTGCCGCAATGACTTGACGGAATTCGGCGTAGTTTTCGATACGTGGTTCTCCGAACAATCGTTATTCGATAGCGGCAAGGTAGCATATGCAATTCAATTGCTCGGGCAAAAAAATTATTTATACGAGCAGGACGGCGCTCGATGGTTCCGTTCCACCGATTTCGGGGACGAAAAAGACCGGGTCGTGCAGCGGGAAAATGGGCAGTTCACTTATTTCGCTTCCGACATCGCTTATCACCTTAATAAATTTGAACGGGGCTTTGAGCGTGTTATCGATGTGTGGGGAGCCGACCACCACGGATATATTCCGCGGGTAAAAAGTGCGATGCAGGCATTGGCGCTTGATCCTGAAAAGCTCGAAATAGCTTTGGTGCAGTTCGCGGTGCTTTATCGTAATGGCCAAAAAGCTCCCATGTCTACCCGCTCGGGCGAATTTATTACGTTACGGGAATTACGCAGAGAAGTGGGCAACGATGCGGCACGATTTTTTTACGTGCTGCGCAAAAGCGACCAGCATCTGGATTTTGATCTGGATCTGGCTAAATCCCAAAGCAATGATAACCCTGTATATTACGTGCAATATGCTCATGCAAGGATTTGCAGTGTGCTAGAACAGTGGGGGGAAGATGCTACCCAGCTTGTCGCTGCGGATATGTCTCCGCTTACGGACCCCGCAGAACTATCTCTAATGCAAAAGCTGATCGATTATCCTGAGATCGTAGAGGTGGCGGGCGGCGACCTTTCCCCTCATCTGATCGCCTTCTATCTCAGGGAACTGGCGGGCGAATTTCACAGTTACTATAATGCTACCCGTTTCCTCGTGCCGGAAGCTCCGCTTCGACTCGCCCGGCTAGGACTCATTGCTGCGATACGGCAAGTGTTGATTAACGGCCTGGAATTACTGGGCGTAAGCGCTCCGGAAAAAATGTAAGCAACACATTTTATAAGGTCTTCCATGAGCCGCGATTACAAAACCCGCCCTAGTTCTCCAGCCTCCGGCATAATGGGAAATCCTCTTTTGTTGGGGATATTTATCGGCTATGCGCTCGGTCTCCTCAGCGCCATTGGCATGTGGATGTATATTAGCAATACACCTAGTCCCTTCGTTTCTCAAGATAGACTTACGGATAGCACGGCGGCAAAAAATGCCGCAAGCCAAACTCAAAAAAGTGTACAAACGTCCGGCATTGAGGACAAAACGGCCAAAGCGGTTGATGGCAAGCCCCGTTTTGAATTTTATAAAATATTGCCCGGCGCCGAGGAACCCGTAACGGAGCAGCAGCTCAAGCAAGCTGCACAAAAACCTTTGTCCAAGGATAAATACTTTCTGCAGGCCGGATCTTTTCAGAATGCGGATGACGCAGACAATTTGAAAGCGAAACTTGCCATGCTCGGGGTAGAGGCTTCTGTTCAAGCTGCCGACCTGTCAGAAAAAGGCATTTGGCACAGAGTGCGTGTAGGACCTTTTACTAAAATTGACGACATTAATCAGGTGCGCGCTTCCTTGCAACAAAATGGAGTGCAAAGCAGTCTCATAAAGGTACACGAGGGAGTGAATTAGGAGGGGTTGATCCTCCTCGGAGCGCACAAAAAACATGCAGTGATCTCAAGGAGAAAAAATGAATTCCATACGTTTACTTACAGTGACACTTCTGCTGGGCGTCATAAGTTTCATTGGTTTCTCAAGTGCTCGCGCTGAACTCGTTGAAGGACGTGATTACACTGTCCTGCCTCACCCACAAACAACGGAAAGCGGAAAAAATATAGAGGTTCTCGAATTCTTCTGGTACGGTTGCCCGCACTGCTACGATTTGCATCCCCACATCAAGACTTGGCTAAAGAAAATACCCAAGGACGTGAGTTTTCGTTATGTTCCCGCCATCTTTCGCTCCAGCTGGATTCCCGGCTTGAAAACTTTTTACGCCATGGAAGCTCTTGGAGAAAGAGACAAACTGCACGACAAAGTCTACGAGGCCATTCATACCGACAAGGTTGATCTGACCAAGGACGAAGTGTTATTCGACTGGATAGCGAAGCAAGGGATAGACCGGCAGAAATTTATTGATGCCTATAATTCTTTCTCGGTTCAGAACCAGGTGGCCAGGTCAACGCAAATCTCAAAAGATTACAATCTTTCGGGTGTTCCCACAGTGGTAGTGGATGGCAGGTACTTGACTAGCGGAAGAATGGGCGGCACACCGCAGGATACCATCAAAATACTGGATGAATTAATTGAGAAAGTACGCAAGGAGAGGCTGAAGAAATAGCGCTGCATTTCTTCAGCCCTGCTGCTCGCAACCACTACTTGATGCCATTAAAAGTTGTCATTAGCGGCGCATCGAGCGGCTTGGGCAGGGCGTTAGCACAATACTATGCGGGCATGGGCGCGACACTTGGCTTGATTGCACGGCGCGGAGACTTATTGGAAGCCCTTGCGGCGGGACTGTCGAATACTTCGATCTACACCGCCGATGTTCGCGATGCTCCCGCAATCCATGCGGCCGCACAAGATTTTATGTGCCGTCATGGCTGTCCCGATATCGTTATCGCCAATGCCGGCATTAGTCGCGGTACCCTCACCGAATACGCCGAAGACAGCGAAGTGTTTAAGGACATTCTTGCCACCAATGTCATCGGCATGGTGAACCTCTTCCAGCCGTTTATAGCCGCAATGCAGGCAGCCAGACAAGGGAATTTTGTAGGCATCGCCAGCGTCGCGGGTTATCGCGGACTTCCCGGTGGGAGTGCCTACTCCGCTTCCAAAGCTGCTGCGATCACTTATTTAGAAAGCCTGCGAGTCGAAATGCACGGCAAGGGCGTATCCGTCATTACTATTTGTCCTGGCTATATCGTCACGCCGATGACAACGAACAATCCTTTTTACATGCCCTTCATCCTGACAGCCGAAGACGTTGCCGAAAAAGTTGCTCGTATTGTCGAGAACAAAAAATCATTCACCGTCATTCCATGGCAGATGGCGATCGTCGCACAGATTTTAAAATGGCTTCCCAATTTCTTTTATGATCGACTGTTCGCCAAGGCCCCCCGCAAGCCGCGATAATATCGTCCAGCGGATCAGTGCCCTTCTGGCGGTCAGGTCAGCCTGGTTTTGATCTCGGCGATACGCGCTTCAATCACCTTAGTGCGGATTGCAGCTGGCAAGCGACCGGGATCAGAAATGGCTCTGGTCAACTCAGCGGCAATAGCCCCTGCATCCACGCTTTTGGCCGCAGTAAACGCTTCGCGTAACCGCTCAGCCTGGGGATAAGATTTTTCGGCATAACCGGGCCGTCCGTGGAAATCGCACGCGCAAGCTTGCAGAAATTCTTCGAAACGTTCCGGCTTGCGATAGGCATCCGCGGCTTGCATCATACCGGCGATGGTCGCAGGACGTAATTCCATTGCCCGATGCACGTCACCATGGTAGCGCGCCACCAGCAACGCCAGATCACGCACGTCGTTAGGCACCCTGATGCGCTCGCATAAACCCCTTAGTAATTCCACACTACGCGCTTCGTGACCGATATGGCGCGGCCATTCCTCAGGTGGAGTGGTACCTTTGCCAAGGTCATGGGTAAGGGACGCAAATCGCACCGATAGGGAATAATTCCGTAATGCGGCAAAATCTATCACCATCATTACATGCACGCCCGTATCAATTTCAGGATGATATTGTGCGGGCTGGGGTACGCCGAACAAAGCATCCACTTCAGGCATAATTCGGGTAAGGGCGCCGCATTCCCGGAGTGCATAAAACATTCGCGAGGGTTTGTGCTCCATCAACCCCCGGGCAAATTCCTGCCACAACCGTTCCGGCACCAGAGCATCCACCTCGCCGTTATGTACCATCTCGTTCATCAGCGCAAGGGTTTCCGGCGCGACACGAAAACCGAAGCGTGCGGAGAAACGAGCCGTTCGCAACACTCGTACCGGGTCTTCCGTAAACGCCGGGCTTATATGGCGTAGCAATCCCGCTTCGAGATCAGCCACGCCATTAAATGGATCAATGATATTGCCGTCTTGGTCCTTGGCGATGGAATTGATAGTGAGGTCTCGCCGAGCCAGATCCTCCTGCAGCGTGACTTCAGGGGAGGCATACACTTCGAAGCCTTTGTATCCGCGTGAAATCTTACGTTCGGTACGTGCCAGCGCGTATTGCTCCTGGCTTTGAGGGTGTAGAAAAACAGGGAAATCTTTCCCCACCGGACGATAGCCGAGTTGCATCATTTCGTCCGGCGAAGATCCCACGACGACATAATCATGGTCGGTAACCGGCAGACCCAGAATCTCGTCGCGGACGGAACCACCTACCAGATAGGTTTTCATGATGGCGTTATTTCTTGAAAAGCGAGCTTATCGCCCTGCCCGATGCCGGTAGCGATCGTAACGTTCGCGTGGCATACGATTCGCCAAATACAGCGGCGCTACCTCTTCCAGTGCAGTGGGGCGAATGCCCCAGACTTCCGCGAGGTTACTAAAAGTACCAGAACAGCACACGCTGTCCACTTTCATCGAACAGTAATTGTCTCGCGTCATAAGCTTGCCTGGCAGAAATTCCATCATTACCGCCTGCAGATAAGAAAGGCTGTCATTGAGACCAATAATGGCCGGGTGATGTCCGGTTACCTGCGCTGCGTATTCTACCAATTGCCGCAAGCTGTAGCATTTTGGCCCACACAGATCGTAACTTTGACCAAAAGTTTTGGGAGCCTCCAGACTGGCCGCGAATGCGTGCGCCACATTTTCCACAAACACCGGCTGGAATTTTGCATCAGGCGATGCCAGGGGCAATACCGGCAGCCGGCGCGCCAGCTTGGCGAACAGGGCAAGAGAAGAATCCCCTGGCCCGAATATGACGGATGGCCTGAAAATGGTAGTCATCAAGCCTGATGACATAACGATGCTTTCACCTTCCCCCTTGGAACGCAAATAAGCGCTTGGGCGGTCAGTGCCCGCATTCAGCGCACTCATGTGTAATAGTCTCGCTATCCCGTTGCGGGTGCACGCGGCCACTATTCTACGCGGCAGTTCCACGTGTACCCTCCTGAAATCGCCATGAAGAATGCCTGCCAGGTTGATGACTGCATCCATCCCGATCAGCAAGCGATCAAGCTCTGCGTCGTCATGTACATTGGCTTCCACCACGTCCACTGTCGGGAGAACCAGCAGCTCTTTGGTACGCTCGCGATGGCGGGTGGGAATGCGAAGGCTGATTTCCTGTGCCGTCAGCAAGTTTGCGATATGCTTGCCCACAAACCCGCTGCCACCAATAATGCATACATTATTGATTTTCATGGGTTCTTATTTTCTTCTTCAGAAACATTAATGCCATTTGATTTTGGCGCGACTATTCCAAGGCGTTGCGTCAAGGTTTTCATCTGGTGACCAAAGTTGCTGGCATAGTACATTGAATTGCTCATCACTTTTTTTACGTAGTCGCGGGTTTCATTGAAAGGAATAGTTTCGGCGTAAATTGCGCCTTCCAGCGGCTTCTCGTCGCGCCATTGCCATGCCCGTCTTGGGCCGGCATTGTAAGCCGCGGAAGCCAGCAGCGGCTGATTGTCGAGCAAAGTAAGGACATGCTTGAGATAGTACGTACCCAGCATCAGATTGGTATTCACCTCGGTAGCCAGGGTTTTGTGGTATTTCTGCATCCCCATTTTCTTTGCAACCCATTTGGCTGTGGCTGGCATCAGCTGCATCAAGCCCATTGCGCCAGCGCTGGATTTTGCATCGGTGATAAAGCGGCTTTCCTGACGGATAAGGCCGTATACCCAAGCCTCGTCAAGCTCCTGCTGTTTCAAAAGGTCACTCAGTGCATCGCGATGGGGTGCGAGGAAACGCAGGCCGAAATCATGTTGAAGCACGGTTTTATCGGCGGTATGAATAGCACGGTCGTAGATTCCGTTACGCCGGGCAACCTCTGCGACGGCCAGCAGGCGCCGGTCGTCGAAATCACGTATCACCCAGGCCCACTCCCGTGTGGCCTCGGTACGCAAATTCAAGCGATACAAAGTAAGCGCTCGTTGGATTCCCGGTAACCGGTTAACGGCGGCAATCTCGTCCACGGCGGCTTTATAGGGTTCGGCAGCGACACCAATGACTAACCCCAACTCTTCTTCCGCAAGCTGGCCGTAGAAATTATGCTCCGCGCTTAATGGCGCAAGAATAGCATTGGCCTCCGCAATTTTACCTCTGACTTTCAAAGCCCGTGCCTTCCAATAACGCCATGCTCCCGCCTGTTGCTCCGCGCTGGACATCGTTTCAATGGTTTCTGATACCAGGCCCCAGTCTCTAACGCGCAGCGCAGCCCGGGTTTTCCAGCCAAGCTGTGCATCCGACAGCAGAGCCGGGGCGCTGGTGCTGGCGGCTTCCCTGAACCACTTCAGCGCATTCGGATTAAGCCTCCGTGCCGCCTGATCCGCCACTTGCACCATGAAATACGAATGATCCGTATCATTAAACCGCGCGCGTATCCTGGGCCAATAGACGTAGGCTTGATCAGGACCGCTACGAAGCAGGCGCAGCATTGCAAAAAGAGCGATTTCCCGGTCGGCGCGAGTCTTGATCTCATTCCGGTGTTTTTCCAGGTAGCGCAGAGGGTTATCCGCAGCCGCAGTCAGCTTTCGCTCATTGAGCGCCTGATTACGCGGCAGATACTGGTTGATGCGTTTTGCCACACTCACATTGCCCACTTCGAGTGCCAGGCGCAGCCGCGTCCATACGTCTTCTACTTTTAGCGACCCTGCAGCAATGAGTGTTTCAAAGAGTGGCGTACAGCTTTCCGGCAGGTCGCGCCCGTTAAACCATATTGCACGCGCTTCATTGAATGCATTGTCATCGTTTAAGGCGAAGCGCTGTTGCAGGGAATAGCAGGTAAGTTCCGCATCTTTGTTAATCAGACCCGGATACGTCTCGGCGAATAATTCCCATTGCTCCGTCTTGCCTAATACCTTCAGCCATTCGCCCTGCAACCGGTCGCCGAGAGGACTGTCCTGATAGCGATAAAGAAACTTTTTGATCGTATCCGCACTCACAACTGTTGTATTCTCCAATTGCGGGCGTAGCTGGTAATAGGCTGCATAGGGCTCCAGCACGTGCCCCTGAAGACGCTGCGCATAAAGATCCACGACGGCGGAATCACCGGCCTGGAATGCTTGCCTCATGGAAATGAAATCGTCGTCCTGGCTAGCCGCCAAGGTTCCGGCGCAAGTCGCAAAAAATAATCCCCACAACCCCGCAAAAAACTTTTTCATAACCTGCTATACATAATAAAAATCTGAAATGAAAAATCGAATGGAAAATGGTTCTGCCGATTGCTGACTTATCATTTCAACTTTGACACTTCATTTGAGAGAATAGCACATCATGCCGTATATCAGCCTAAACCCCGCGACTAATAAGACCCTGAAAACCTATACCAGTTGGGATAGTCATCATCTTGCAATAGCTTTAGAGCAGGCTCACGATGCTCAACGCACCTGGGCACAGACGACATTTTCCGAGCGCGCGGAACTTATGAATCGCGCAGCCATGCTACTTCATGAACGGGGTAACGAATATGCCAGGCTAATGGCTATGGAAATGGGGAAGCCGCTGCGCGAGGGGCGTGCCGAGACGGAAAAATGTGCTCTTGCATGCGATTATTATGCGGTGCATGCCGAGCATTTTATGCAGATCGAGATGGTCCAGACCGATGCGAACAAGAGCTATGTTTCCTACGATCCGATTGGCGTCGTGCTAGGTGTGATGCCCTGGAATTTTCCATTTTTTCAAGTGATCCGCTTCGCCGCTCCCTCGCTCATGGCCGGTAATGGATGTGTTCTGAAACACGCCGCCAGCGTGCCGCAATGTGCGCTGGCGCTGGAGCAATTATTTCTCGATGCAGGATTTCCTCTACATCTTTTTACTACGCTTATGATCGATGCTGCTGATGTGGTCGAAGCCATTGCCAGCCACCATGTCCATGCCGTGACGCTTACCGGTTCCGAGAGCGCTGGGCGTGAAGTTGCTTCCCATGCTGGTCAGCATTTGAAGAAATGCGTATTGGAATTGGGTGGATCTGATGCATTTATCATACTAGGGGATGCGGATCTGGAGCAGGCCGCCAGCTTTGCGGTGAGATCGCGGTTTCAGAATTGCGGACAATCATGCATAGCAGCCAAACGTATTATTCCGGTTGCTGAAATTGCCGACGAGTTTGTGTCCTTGTTCATCGAGAAAGCGGCAGATTTGAAGATGGGTGATCCAATGAGCGAAACCACTCAGCTCGGCCCAATGGCGCGGCTTGATTTAAGGGAAGATTTACATCAGCAGGTAACCGATTCGATAGCGCAAGGCGCCCAGGCCGTTCTTGGATGCGAGCCGGCGCCGGGAGAAGGCGCATTCTACCCCCCATCAATACTTGATCGGGTAACGGCGAAAACCAGGGCATATCATGAGGAATTATTCGGTCCCGTGGCTGCGGTGATACGTGCAACCGATGAAGAAGAGGCCATTCACATTGCCAATGATACCCGTTTTGGTCTTGGTTCGAGCATTTGGGGCCGTGATTCTCAACACGCCGAAAAACTCGCACAGCGAATTCAGACCGGCTGCAGCTTTATCAATGGTATGGTCAGGTCTGATCCACGCCTACCTTTCGGTGGAACCAAAGCCTCAGGTTTTGGCAGGGAGCTGTCTTATCATGGTATTCGGGAATTCGTTAACATCAAAACCGTCTGGATCCGGTAAGGATCCAATGAAACCTGAAGAGATATCGTATGCATGATTATCCAGGCAAAAAATCAACGCGGGGGATGATCAAATTACCCCCTGACCAATCATTGCATCCGCCACTTTTACGAAGCCAGCCACATTGGCGCCATCGACATAACTGACACTGCCATCTTTGCGTTGACCGTATTGCAAGCAGGATTTGTGGATGGCCTGCATGATCTCAAGCAATCTGGCATCCACTTCTTCCCGAGGCCAGGAAAGACGCATTGCGTTCTGGCTCATTTCCAGACCCGAGGTAGCCACTCCACCGGCGTTACTGGCCTTACCCGGCGCGAACAGCACCTTGCTGTGCTCGAAGCTTTTTACGGCCTCCGCCGTGGAAGGCATATTGGCGCCTTCGGCGACACAGATCACACCATTCCTGATCAGGATGGCTGCATCCTCCTCATTTAGCTCATTCTGTGTTGCGCACGGCAAAGCCACGTCTACCGGTACATGCCATGGACGCACCCCAGCGATAAAAGTGGCCTTTACCCGCTCGGCGTATCCACTAACCCGGGCATAATGATGATTCTTCACTTCCTTCAGTTCAGCCAGCTTTTCGCTTGTGAAACCGTCTTCGTCAACTACCGTACCGCTGGAATCGGATACCGTTATTACTTTGGCACCCAGCGCCATCGCCTTTTCTACGGCATATTGGGCAACGTTACCAGAGCCCGAGACGGAAACCCGCAGACCATCCAGTGAGCGACCGGTATGTTTGAGCATTTCTTCGGCGAAATACACTGTACCGTAGCCGGTAGCTTCCGGGCGAATCAAAGATCCTCCAAAACTCAAACCCTTGCCGGTAAAAACGCAGTCGGCCCGATTGGACAGCTTCTTCATCATTCCGGCCATGAATCCTACTTCTCGTCCGCCAACACCAATATCGCCAGCCGGCACATCTATATCGGAACCGATATGGCGAAATAACTCGCTCATATAAGACTGACAGAAACGCATGACCTCCCCTTGGCTTCGTCCCTTGGGGTCAAAATTTGAACCTCCTTTGCCGCCGCCCATCGGTAGAGTAGTCAGAGCATTCTTGAAAGTTTGCTCGAATGCCAGGAATTTGAGGATCGACAGGTTCACCGAAGGGTGAAAACGAGTGCCTCCCTTGTACGGACCAATCGATGAACTGTGCTGTATTCTGTAGCCGCGGTTAACGTTTACTTCCCCGTGATCATCCACCCAGGCTACCCGAAAAATGATTATCCGCTCCGGCTCTATCAGGCGATCCAGGATGCCGTGCTCGGCATAACGCGGATGTTCGGTGATAAAAGGCCAGAGGCTTTCCATGACCTCGGCAACCGCCTGGAGATATTCGGGCTGACCTGGGTTATGCTCCGCGACGTATCCGCAAAATTCCTGAAAGCTGTGGTATTTCATTGTGATCTCTCCCCTTGTAACAAAACCATTCTACCAAAGTGTACATTCTGCCAAATTACTCGCTGCATCGCACTGTATTTATCAGCCATGGTGCCCCGGGCCGTTGCAATAGCTAGGCAATAGCTTGATAACGGCGCGAGGCTTGCCCGCGCTCGTCGATTTGAAGTCGTGCCTTAAATGAATTCTCGCTGACCGATGGACTAAGCGATAACAAGACACCCATCTGTTTTGAAGTTGAAGCTAAAAAATGCGCGGCAAAAGAACGAATACACCCATTGAATCGAAAATCCCGTTGCCGTGGATCACAAAACTCCTTTGGTACCATAACATGATTATTGAGGAACCAAATCTTCCTTTAATTCCTGGAGCCCACTTGCGGGAATAAACAAAATAGCTACGAACAATGCATCATAGCGCTAAGTACTCTAGTGTAGTGAGTCATTCTGTTTGGAACTTAAGTGGCGATTAGCTCGAATGACTTTTTGCAGGATGTCATTGGCCTTGGCAGTCCAGACAAAAGGCTTGGGGGATTGGTTATGCATGGCGATGTAT
>JACCWK010000183.1 GCA_013697655.1 Nitrosospira sp. | reverse complement strand
AATGTGTGCTTGATTTCAGCTAACGGCGGTAGTTTTCGCGATATTTACTAGCGGCGAGATCAAGTGCTGACGTGGGATGAGTGCTCAAGCTGCCGATAATAAAATGCTTCTTTTGCTTCTTGGTTGCTTGGAAAGACACACGAATAGGTGACCGGTTTTCGCTGCCAGTGTGGCATATCGCTCTAGCATCCATACGGGTTTCCAGGCGATAAAGCCGTGAACAGAAACCCATTTAGACTCAATGCATTGCACAAATCCCTCTAGGCTGGGTGGGGTTTCCCAGTCGTCAGTTATTGCATGGAAAATGAGGGGACCCCTATGAACCGGGAATAACAGATTTGACACACGGGCACGCAGATTCTTGATAAGCCATGCTACCTGTCTTCCTGCAGGTTGGTAGAGAATGCGGTGCAAATCATGTGTGATCATCAGATCCGTCGCTTGCCAATGGAGGCCGACCAGCATTTGGTGGAAAGTGTGGCGCTAGGTGATTTTGCTGTAGACGGCTCAGATCCTCTTTGTGAGATTAGGCGAGACGGGTGGATGCTAGGATTCGACCCGGTTGCGCCCCGTTTCTTTTGCCCGGTAGAGTGCCTCATCAGCAGCCGCGATGAGCGTACCCAAATCTTCACCGGACTGACCACTACACACAGCTACGCCCAAGCTCACAGTCAGGGGTCGCAATAGACACTCTGAAAAAAACGTCGATAAGAAATAAATGTTATGTGCGGATAGAATGTGGGCGCATTATTTTTGTGTATATATTGGTTTTTTGATTCTAAATGCACACATATGAAGTATTTTTTGCTGTGAGATTAGATCGTGCTCTAAATGCATAGTTAACATAGTTAAACTTCAGATCAATTGATAATATGTTGATTTTTATAATGGATTTAAATTAAAAAAAATCCTTAGCGACGTTTTTTGTCGTAATTCTATTACGACCCCTATTCCTGCAATCCATGCCTGTCGCTAAAATCATCGCGCTTGCAAAACCGATGGAGTTCATGTATTCCGTTTCGTGTGTTGTCCTCTTGCACCTCCCGTTGCCGCATGTTCGGGAGCATCGACCGAGACCAGTTCGAACCAGAACACGCTACCTTTCCCGACCACGCTTTCCACTCCGATTTCACCTCCCATCAGTTCGGTCAATTGCTTCGTTACCACCAGGCCGATGCCTGCGCCTTCAACAGAGCCGGTCTCTTGACCAAGCCGGTTGAATTGCTCGAAAAGCTGCGTCAATTTTTCCGGAGGCAATCCTGGTCCGGTATCTCTGACACTGATGCGGATACGCCCGGGTGCAACCGCATTGCAATTCACTTCAACCGCACTGCCCTCGCCGTTATATTTGATTGCATTGGACAGAAGATTGATCAGGACCTGCTTCACTCGCGTTCGATCGCCTTCCACAAACACGTGCATATCGGAAGGCGGGAAGATCAGTTGGATACTACGCTCGTGCGCTAACGGTTCGATCATGGTCCGGCATTCAGCCATGACATCACTCATATATACCGGTTCGCGCGCCACTACCAGCTTGCCGGATTCGATCGCGCCCAGATCAAGGACCTTGTTAATCAACTCAAGCAGATACCACCCCGCACCAATGATCTCTTTAAGCATTGTCATTTGGGGGAGAGTCGGCGGGGGGGAATCGGATTCCATCAATTGGGCATAACCTAGCATGACATTGAGCGGCGTACGCAATTCATGGCTCATGTGGGAAATAAAATGCGATTTCGCAAGATTGGCTTTTTCCGCATCGGTCTTGGCTTTTGTCACTTCTATTTCAATTAGCTTGCGTTCGGTGATGTCAACCCGGAATGAGAGGTAATGGGTAACCTGCCCGCTACTATCCTTGAGCGGTACGATGGTGGAATCCACCCAGTACAGCGTGCCGCTCTTGCTGCGATTGCAGATTTCCTGATGCCAGGTATTGCCGCGCACGATCATCGCCCACATTTCGACAAAGAAGGCTTTTGGGTGTGTGCCGGAGTTGAGTATGCGATGGTCCCGGCCAATCAGCTCTTCCTCGCTGTAGCCGCTGACTTTGCAGAACATGGCGTTGGCCTGGAGGATGCGCCCACGGCGGTCGGCGATGGAGACCAGGGCGAGGTTGCCGATCGCATCGAGATAAGTAGCCGACTTGGCTTCGGCTTCCTTGCGTTCGGTGATGTCTTGCACCGTGCCAATAGCGCGGAACGCTTTGCCCTGATCGTCGTGGAACGTATCCCATCGCAGGTTGACCCATTTGATGCGGCCGTCAGGCAGGAACAGACGGCAGGTAATCTCATAAGGAGAATATGTTATCAGTAAGTTGTCCAGGCCTGGTTCACCGCGTCCCGGTCTTCCGGGTGAATCCTGCTCAGGCAGACTTCGTAGCTGGCATCCAGTAAGGTTTGGTCGATTTCAAAGATAAAGAAGACTTGTTCCGACCACAGCAACTCGCGACTAGCGAGGTCAAACTCCCAGCTGCCCATCTTGGCGATGCGCTGTACTTCTTTAAAACGCAACTCGTTCGCGCGCAATGCCTGCTCCGCCTGTTGAAGCTCGGTGATGGCAGGAACTCTTAACAAATTATGATTAATTTTCATGGCAGTTTCATGGCAGTTAAGAGTTAGTAACAAATAGCTGCGGCGCCTCTTCAGCTGGTTTCATATATGATACTCAATTTTCCAATATATGGGTGAGTATCCATTTGGAATGTCTGAATGTTGTACAGTCATTGACAGGATCCCCATTACTGCAACCAAGAAGCAAAAGAAGCATTTTATTATCGGCAGCTTGAGCACTCATCCCACGTCAGCACTTGATCTCGCCGCTAGTAAATATCGCGAAAACTACCGCCGTTAGCTGAAATCAAGCACACATT
>JACCWK010000168.1 GCA_013697655.1 Nitrosospira sp. | reverse complement strand
TCAAATCTCATCTTCCGAGTCTCCTGTAACCATTCCGTCCGTCTCATGTCTGTCCCCCCTTCGGGATAGCATAAAACCGGACAGATCATTTGCTACAGACCCGGACAGTTTATTTGTTCTCTACAGGAAATCATGCTGATGTTGCATAAACGCAGTTATCCGGATATAGTAAACGCAACTTTGTTGCAACACCGTTATTTATGGTTATAAATTTTCAGGAGCAGGCAGAAGCGATGATCCGGCGCGCCGGAGACAGGGCGACTTCAGGCAGAGTTCGGATACTTGCCCTGCTACTGGCGGAACATCGAGCCGTTACACACCACGAAATTGAAGATCGTCTCAGTGGTGAACACAGGTTGGATAGAGTTACGCTCTATCGCGTGCTTGAGTGGCTAAACGAGAAATGCTTCGTGCATAGAGTGGTAAGTGACGATCGGGTATGGCGTTTTCGTGCAAATGTCGAGACACATCCGCACCATCATGCACATTTTGAATGTACGCGCTGTACCAAGGTAATTTGTCTCGATGATTTGAAGGCCAAGTATGAAGGGCCGTTGCCTGCCGGTTACAGATCGCACGAAATCGAATTGACCGTCAAGGGCTTATGTGCCGAATGTGGTTGAAGAATCCGCAACCATGAAATTCGTTAACAATAGGCTTCTGTTGAGGGAAACACTGTTTCATGGTTTTATGAAGGGAATATTTTTAATTTTCGTGTTGGTTTTGTCGGCCGTACCGGTCTTTCAGGCGGCGCATGCGCTCACGCACGTCGCACCCGTGGATATGCTTGGCCCAGCGCAAATCCATGACAATCAAGGGGAAGCCGAAACCGATGCAGGCCTTGACAAAATTTGTCTAGACTGCCTGGCGTTAACGGCCTTCAGCATCCTCCTCTTCATCCTGAGGATTTTCTTTTTTGATCAAATGGTGCAGAAGTCGCTGCGCCACTTAAAACCCAGGCGTATCCTCCGAAATCTTTCTTTTCCCTTCCTCACGCGAGCTCCTCCGCAAGCGTAACCCTCTCATTTTCCTGATACAGGGAGTACAGCCCGAACTCGTCACTTGACGAGTTGCCAAGAGGTTGCTTTCTCCACGATTCTGACCTAGTAACGCAACTCGATTGCAGGAAGATCGTCGGTTTCCATCTTTTCAAGACGTCGGTATGAGTTATCCAAATTGTAGTGTCACGGTCGCATTCTTACAAAGTGCGGGCAGATTATTCAGGGATGCTGTGAATAATTTCCTGCATTTGCCAGAAGACTACACGACGGCAGGTTTAGGGGATGGGATACATGCAATGCGAGGGGGGCTTATTCAGCGTTTCCTCGAATCACCTGTCATCATGGTGATGGCGGTCGTTCTCGGCGCATCACCTGTTCAAGCTGAGAATACCGGCGGGGATAGCCTATTGCCACCCGTTGTAGTGACTGCCACGCCATTCGAGAACCGTAGCGATCTAGATATGGCTCAACCTGTTTCAGTATTGCGCGGCGAGAATCTGCGGCGTAAGCGGGAAGCGAGTTTGGGGGATACTCTGTCCCGAGAGCTCGGGGTGACATCAAGCTCTTTTGGACCGGCGGCCGGCCGCCCCATTATCCGCGGCTTGGACGGGCCGCGCATTCGGGTGCTGGAAAACGGCATCGGTACTCTCGATCTTTCAACCATCAGCCCGGATCATGCGGTAACGGTCGAATCACTTAATGCGTCCCAAATCGAGATCCTGCGAGGTCCGGCAACATTGTTATATGGCAGTGGGGCCTCGGGCGGCGTAGTCAACGTTGTATCTGGACGTATTCCGAACCAGCTGTTCAAATCGCCAAAAGGCGATGTCGAAATACGCGGCAACACAGCAACAGAGGAACGAACCGGAGCTTTCAATGCGACTGGGAGCTTTGGCCAGGCCTCTTGGAGCGTAGGGGGTTTCAAGCGCAAAACCGGGGATTATCACATTCCGGGGCGAGCGGATGCACGAGACCTGAATAGTGAGAAGGGCATTGTCAGGAACAGCGCGATAGATTCCGGTGGCGTATCTGTGGGTGGATCCTTTGTAGGCGAAAGAGGTTTTATCGGCGGATCGATCTCGAGATTAGAAAGCGAATACGGCATCCCCAGCCCAGAAGGCTCTAGAATCGATCTGAAGCAGACCCGTTATGATTTGTCGGGGGAGCTGGACAAGCCAATCATTGGTTTTGAGAAGCTTAAAGTGCGCATGGGTTATAACGATTACAACCACAACGAGATCGAGGGCACAGGGGAGGTTGCCACCCGGTTTAAGAATCAGGGATTGGAAAGCCGCGCCGAGCTTTTGCATGCGCCCATAGCTAACTGGAACGGCGTATTCGGGGTACAATTTCAGGGTCGCGATTTTTCTGCCCTGGGCGAAGAGGCCGTGGTCCCGATTACGAAATCGAATTCAACAGGCCTGTTCCTGGTGGAAGAGCGTAACTGGGATCGTTGGCGACTGGAGCTTGGCGGGCGGATCGAGCGCGCCACGCAAGCCCCCCAGAACAATATCAATCCGTCACGTGCCTTCAATCTCTATAACGTCTCAGCAGGCACCCTGTGGAAATTTATGGACGGTTATGGATTGGGTCTGTCAGCGACAAGGGGCCAACGCGCGCCCTCGACGGAAGAGCTGTACATAAATGGTGCGCACCGTGGCACGGCTACCTTCCAGACGGGCGATAATACTTTAACCAGCGAAACAACCAACAACATTGATCTTGCACTACGTAAAACCACCGGAGTCATGAAATGGAAGGTCAATATATTCCACAACTGGATTGGCAATTATATCTTCATAGGCAATGCCGACCGCAATGGTGACGGCATTGCTGATCGCTCTGATGATACGGGAACACTAGCCCCCAATGGGGAGTTCCTGATGCAGGATTTTGCCCAGACCAAGGCTAGATTTTACGGCGCCGAAGCAGAAGCGATTTTTACCTTAAAGCCTGAGGTTCTCGATTTGCGTCTGTTTGCCGACTACGTACGCGGAAAACTGGATGCTGGTGGTAATGTGCCACGCATTACACCGCCACGCCTTGGGCTGGAATTCAATCATAAGATGGGGCCATGGACGGCTAACGTGAGCACAATTCGTGTGATGCGTCAAAACCATGTGGCGGAACTGGAAACACGCACGCCCGGCTACACGTTGGTGAATGTCGAAGTCACTTATCGTCTCAAGAAAACCAAATCAAACGGCATTAGGATTTTTCTTCAAGGCAAGAATCTACTTAACGAAGAGATGCGCGTACACACTTCTTTCCTGAAGGATTTTGCACCTCTGCCGGGAAGGTCGCTGATGATAGGGTTGAGAGGCGAGTTTTAATACGAAAATTTAGTCGTTTCAGCACCGCCTCTGGTGCAAAAAAGGTAGTGGCAAGCACACCAATCTCCGGTCGTCTGTTAAGGCCTGACGGAATGTGGCAAACTTCGGCCTTACTTCTTATATTCAGGTATGTTAATCCGTGTCTCCATACGAACTCTTCATTGGTCTTCGCTACACTCGTGCCAAGCGCCGCAATCATTTCATTTCCTTCATCTCGCTGATTTCCTTGCTGGGGATTACGCTAGGGATGACAGCCCTTATTACCGTAATGTCGGTGATGAACGGTTTTCAAAAAGAAGTACGTACACGTATCCTGGGTGTAGCGTCGCATATCCAGATAAGCGGACTTGACGGCAAGCTGACTGACTGGCGCCATGTCGCGCAGGAGGCGCTTTCGAACCCACAGGTAGAGGGTGCCGCGCCTTATGTCAGCGCGCAGGGCATGGTGTCATTCGATCAGGTTGTCAGTGGCGTCGTGGTCAGAGGCATCTTGCCGGATATGGAGAACAATGTTGCCGATCTCGCGCAGATGATGGTGGACGGCAAGCTTGACAATCTTGTGCCGGGACAGTTCGGGATCGTCATCGGCCGCGAACTGTCGCGAGCGCTGGGGGTGTTCACGGGCGACAAGATTGTATTGATCTCGCCACAAGGGCAGGTAACGCCGGCAGGTATATTGCCTCGTCTTAAACAATTCACGGTTACAGGTATCTTCGAAGCAGGACATTTTGAATACGACTCGGGCCTGGTGCTCATTCATTTGGCAGACGCGCAAACGCTCTATCGAATGGAAAAAGGTCAGGTCTCGGGTGTGCGGCTCAAGCTGCGCGACTTGTTTCAGGCTCCGCAAGTTGCACGAGAACTTGCACCAATAATTTCCACAGATGTTCATATCAGCGATTGGAGTCGCCAGCATGCCAACTATTTCCGCGCGATACAGATAGAGAAGCGCATGTTATCCCTGATTCTCGCCCTCATCATCGCTGTGGCGGCATTCAATATTGTGTCGACTTTGGTGATGGCGGTAACTGATAAGCAGCCCGATATCGCGATTTTGCGCACATTGGGTGCAAGTCCGCGCAGCATCATGAAAATCTTCATCGTGCAGGGCACGTTGATCGGAGTGATAGGGACGATGCTGGGCGTGATCGGTGGCGTGCTATTGGCATACAATGTGGAAGCAGTCATCGCGCTGATCGAACGTATGTTTAGCGTGCAATTCCTTTCACGTGAAGTTTATTACATCAGCGAAATTCCGTCTGACCCGCAACTCGCCGACATCGTCACTGTGGCGTTAGTGTCGTTCATACTGACACTATTGGCAACAATTTATCCTAGCTACCGAGCTTCCCGTGTTAATCCTGCGGAGGCATTGCGCTATGAATAAAACCATTATTTCCTGCCGCAGCCTGCGCAAGAGTTATTTTCAAGGCAAGTTGGAAGTGCCGGTGCTAATGGGCATAGACCTTGATGTACCGGCAGGCGAAACGCTTGCTATTGTCGGTACGTCGGGTTCCGGCAAAAGTACGCTACTGCACCTGCTGGGCGGGCTGGATGCGCCGACCAGCGGAGATATTCGCATCATGGAGCAAAATATAGCTACCATCAATGAAGTAGAACGATGCAAGCTGCGTAACAGATCGCTGGGTTTTATTTATCAATTTCATCATTTACTTCCGGAATTCAGTGCGCTCGAGAACGTTGCCATGCCGTTACTGATCCGCCGCATCAGCAACGATGAAGCCTATGGCAATGCGGCGGAATTACTGAAGCGGGTAGGTCTGGGCCACCGTCTCTCCCACACGCCCGGCGAACTCTCCGGTGGCGAGCGGCAGCGTGCGGCTGTGGCACGTGCGCTGGTTACTCAACCCGCCTGTGTTCTTGCGGATGAGCCTACCGGTAACCTTGATCGGCATACGGCGGGCGGAGTATTCGAGTTGATGCTTGAACTTAATCAAAGCGTAGGTGCCAGTCTCATCGTTGTCACCCACGATCCAGAACTGGCCAAAAAGGCTGGGCGGATATTGCATTTGGTGGATGGTGTGCTTGCGGTATGAAGGCCGGTTGCTATTTTCTCGGGCTATCGTTACCCACTATGAAGCGCCTGATCATTTTTTAGCTTGCTGCTGTTATTTTTTGGAATGCTGTTCGGCGGGATACTTCAGGCATCATTGCCGCCGTTTTGCTCGTTTGCGCCATTCGTGAACTGTATAGAGCCGCCATGCTGCACGCACCGCGAAATAGCCAACCACAGCAAGCAGCAGCCCCAGCAAAAATATTCCTAGAAGTAGCGGCTTGCCGAGGGACATCATCCAGTCTATCAATGCGGGGATCCATTCACTGATATTTTTGTCCATCAGGTGCAACTCGGTTTGGGGCACATGGCCCGTACCGTTACCCATGACGAACTCGCCTAAAGTGTAGGCAGCCATATAGATTGGGACAATAGTGAAAGGATTTGAATAAAGGGTGGTAGCCACTGCCACTGGGAGATTTACCTTGAAAACGACGGCAAATAAAGCGGCGAAAAAAAACTGTACTGGATTACTGCCGGGAATCAGGCCAGTGAATAACCCAACTGCCAACCCACCCGCTACCGACCGGCGATGGAGTTGCCACAGATTGTGATGTTGTAGCTGATCTCCGAACAATCCGATAAAGCGGTTTTGTCGGATGGTCTCGTGGGAGGGCAGATATTTTTTGAAGAATTTTCGGAGCACAAGAAGAGTGTACGAAAATACTGGTGGGACGTGCAAACTAATACACTTAGCTAGTAGCAGTACATCCCGCCGAAAAGTCTTTCCGGTTTAAGGGAGCCGGTTTTATACATACACCCCTATCCCGCTGCTCAATCGTCCGTACTTCATTCGGAGACTAAATGGCGGTTCAGTTTTTTGCTGAATTTCGATACCCTGGAAAGGATTCAGTAGTTTTTCCCATATCAATATGGATTTCAGTATATGGCGGAACTCGCTGATGCGAACATGTATCCTTGCGTTTGCTTTCGGGGTGGCGTTACTTCAGCAGCAGGCTGAGCTACCGGAAATTGCTTGGGCGTGGGTGTTGTTGCCCGGCGTAGTATCAGCCTTTTTACTCTTGGCCTCTCGGATCGCTATTTTCGCAGTCACTGGAAGAGTTTTATTCGTCGCATTTTTCTTGGGGGCGGGTTTCTTCTGGGCGGCAATTTTTGCTCAGTGGCGCATGGCTGATGTGCTTCCTCATGAGTGGGAAGGACGCGATATTCGATTGATTGGCGTCGTAGCGGAACTGCCGCAAACCAATGAACACAGCTTGCGTTTCGCTTTCGATGTGGAGCAAGTGCTCACGAAAGACGCCATCGCTCCCGCTCGCATTTCTCTTGCCTGGTATAAAGAACGCGGGAAACATGCCGATACATTTCAGTCCCCATTACCTAGCATCAATGCGGGTGAACGCTGGCAGATAACGGCGCGGCTCAAGCGTCCGCACGGTACCGTCAATCCTCACGGTTTTGACTTTGAGGAATGGGCGGTGGAACGAAACATCCGAGCTACCGGCTACGTGCGGAAAGCTGACGATAATTTACGTCTGAACGAAATGGTTGACCAGCCGGGCTATCGCGTGGAGCGTTTACGTCAGGAGATTCGCGAGCGCTTCATCCAGGCATTGCCTGAGCATGCTTATACCGGCGTTCTGGTTGCGCTGGCGGTAGGCGATCAGCGCGCTATTCCAAAGGAACAATGGCAAATATTTACGCGCACCGGCATAAACCATCTCATGAGCATCTCTGGACTGCATGTGACCATGGTCTCGGGCCTCATATTTGCGCTGGTATATTGGTTATGGCGCAGGAGCCCTCGCTTGGTGCTGTGGCTGCCTGCACGCAAAGCGGCAGTCATTGCCGGACTCCTGGCCGCACTCGGATACGCACTGCTCGCGGGTTTTGCGATACCGGCGCAACGGACCGTTTATATGTTAGCGGTAATAGCTCTGGCTTTGTGGCTGGGGCGTTTTGCATCAGCGATGTCAGTACTGCTGTGGGCATTGCTGGCAGTGGTAGTTCTTGATCCGTGGGCGGTACTTTCACCTGGGTTCTGGCTGTCATTCGGTGCGGTAGCAATCATCATGCTGGTCTCAGCAGGACGTATTGGTAAAACCCAATGGTTGACCGGTTGGGCACGGATGCAGTGGGCAATAACCCTCGGTCTCATACCGCTGCTATTAGCGATGTTTCAACAGGTTTCGCTGGTTTCGCCCCTTGCCAATGCGATAGCCATTCCGTTGGTCAGCCTGGTGGTAGTTCCTTTAACGTTGTTGGCGGCTTTGCCGTCATTCGATTTCATGCTGGTGCCGGCACACGCCGTGCTGAGCGGCTGCATGGATGTAATGCAATGGATGAGCGATGTACCGCAGGCGATCTGGAGCCAGCATGCGCCGCCCACATGGACGGTAGCTGCCGGTCTGGCTGGCATTGTATGGATGCTGCTGCCTGGACGATTAGGGCTCGGATTCACTGCAGGTTTTCCGGCTCGCTGGCTGGGAGCGGTCGCGTTGCTCCCGATATTCCTGGTGCTTCCTCAAAAGCCGGCGGCAGGGGAGTTGTGGCTTACCGTGCTGGATGTTGGCCAAGGATTGGCTATAGTGGCACGTACAGAAAATCACGCCCTGCTGTACGATACGGGGCCGGGTTTCAGTTCCGAGGCAGATAGTGGCGGCCGTACCATCGTTCCTTTTCTTCGAGGCGAGGGTATCAAGCACCTTGACGCGATGATTGTAACGCATGCTGACTCGGATCATAGCGGTGGTGCATTATCAGTATTGGAAGCAGTGCCGGTGAAATGGCTGATTTCATCCTTGAGAGCCGATCACCCCATCCAGCATGCCGCCTCCAATCAACATCGCTGCCATGCAGGGGAATCCTGGCAATGGGACGGAGTGCAGTTCGACATGTTGTACCCGTCGGAGCAGAGCTATAGCAATCCCAAGCTTAAAACCAATGCGTTAAGCTGCGTATTAAAAATCACGACAGCCCATGGCAGTGTGCTGCTGCCAGCCGACATCGAGAAAAAATCGGAGTATCAATTACTCGCAAACAATGGCAATGCGCTACCCTCAACGGTTCTGGTGGCGCCCCATCACGGCAGCAAAACCTCCTCTACCGACGAGTTCGTGCACCAAGTGAACCCCCGGCTGGTAATATTCACCGTAGGCTATCGCAACCGTTTCGGACATCCCAGGGAAGAAGTTGTGGAGCGCTATCGTGCATTGGGAAGTACATTACTGCGTAGCGATATCGATGGGGCGGTATTGCTGCGCTTTGCTGACAATGCTCTTGTGTTTGAAACATCGCGTGCGTTACGTCGCCGCTATTGGCAAGCCATTCCAAGTATAGAGATGAACTAACGGACCATGACGTCAAAAATGGGCAATGAGTTACCAGATTCTAGCGCCATAGTCTCGGCGGATCTTTCAGTCGCAATTGATGGAAAGGATGAGCTTTCCTGGCTGGAATCGGTGTTATCCATGTTGCCCATGTCTTCTCCTGACGACATCGAAATCTTACGGCATGCTCTGGAGTTCTCCCAACCGCTGTATGCAGGCAAATACTTGTCCACTGGCGAGTCGGTAAGCCAGCACGTGCGGCGTACAGTTCCAGTGCTTGCATCATTGCGGGTAGACGGAGACAGCCTGGTAGCCGGGATACTTCAGTTCGTGCCGGAATATCTGCAGGGCTACAGGGATCAATTTCTAACGGAATTCAACCCGACGGTAGCTCACTTGGTGGAAGGAGTGTCACGTATGGGCCGCATTCGGACGCTGGGAATAAAAGATGAGGGCGGTGGGGCGGACCGGAGTGCCCAGGTCGAGGGTTTACGGAAAATGCTGCTGGCAATGGCGGAAGATATCCGTATTGTCATCGTAGCCTTGGCGGATCGGGTTCAAACGATGCGATATGTCGCAGCAAATAGCATTCCACGAAGAGTTGAAATCGCGCACGAAACGTTCGATATATTCTCGCCGCTGGCCAATCGCCTAGGGCTGTGGCAAATAAAGTGGGAATTGGAAGACTTGTCCTTTCGGATCCTTGAGCCTGAACGCTATAAGAAAATCGCCAAACTACTCGAAGACACCCGTATTACCCGGGAACATTATATTGCCCTTGTAGTGGATAAATTGCAGCGAGAGTTGCAGCAGACCGGCATCAAGGCTGAAGTAACGGGACGTCCAAAGCACATTTACAGTATCCATAAAAAAATGAAACACAAGGAGCTGGATTTCAAAGAAATTCATGATGCTCGTGCGGTGCGGGTTCTCGTCAACGATGTAAAGGATTGTTATGCTGCGTTGGGGGCGGTGCATAACCTATGGACACCGATACCCAAAGAATTCGATGATTATATTGCAAGACCGAAAGGCAACGATTATCGGTCGCTACATACCGCAGTCATCGGTCCGGAAAATAAAGTTGTGGAAGTGCAAATTCGTACTTACGAGATGCATCGGCATTCGGAGATGGGTGTTGCTGCGCACTGGCGTTACAAAGAAGGCGCGAAGCGCGATGCCCGTTATGAAGAAAAAATTGCCTGGTTGAGACAAATCCTGGAATGGAAAAACGATATAGAGGATACCGGAGAGCTGGCGGAGTATTTCAAGATCGCATTATTTCAAGACTCAGTTTATGTATTGACCCCCCAGGGAAGGGTGATCGCCTTGCCCAAGGGCTCTACCCCAATAGATTTCGCATACCATGTGCATACCGATCTTGGCCACCATTGCCGAGGTGCAAAAGTTGATGACGTCATGGTCCCACTTGATTATCCGTTGCAAAACGCGCAGCGGGTGGAAATCATCTCGGTTAAGCAGGGCGGCCCGAGCCGTGACTGGCTCAATTCAGCGTTAGGTTACCTCAAAAGTAACCGGACGCGATCAAAAGTCAGGCAGTGGTTTAGCGGTCAGGAGCGCGAAGATTCGTTGGCACAAGGTCGAGCGTTAGTGGAGAAGGAGCTGCAGCGTCATGGCATGACGTCGATGGGGCTGGATAAATTGGCCGCCAAGTTCAAGTTTGCCAAACTCGACGCTTTTCTCGTTGCTGTCGCCCGGGGGGAAATCAACAGCCGCCAACTGGCGGCGGTTCTAAGCGGTAAGCCTGAGCCAGTTGCCGCAAGCACTCCGACCGCTGACTCCTCCGGGTTGCTGACTGGCAAGAAATCTGGCGCGCAACAGAGCGGGGGAATACTTATTGTTGGTGTCGATAAGCTCCTCACGACATTGGCGAAATGTTGCAAGCCTGCCCCACCTGATCCAATCATCGGCTTCGTCACCCGCGGGCGCGGCATCACCATACATCGTCAGAATTGCTCCAGTCTGTCGCGGTTATCCCAGGAAAGCGCCGAGCGCCTTATCGCGGCCGATTGGGATAGTTCAAAAGGCGCAAGCTATCCGGTTGATATTGAGATCGAGGCGTTGGACAGGCAAGGGTTGCTGCGCGACATTTCCAATATTTTATCGCGCGAGAAGATAAACGTTACCGCAACCCATACTCGCAGCCGTGACGTCACCGCAGCGATGCGATTTACGATCAAAATTACCGGCCTGAAGCAGTTGAACCGGGTACTTGTGTTAATACAGGGTGTGCCCGGCGTGATCTCGGCATTGCGAAAATGATCGATCTATCAAGACTGTGTTGTCGCCCCTGCTTTTTTTTGGCCACGACGAAAGCATTAGTGCTCCTTTTTTAACTGCTTCTTTTTAAATGCTTCCAGTTCGACGATGGCGTGACGTTCGTGCGTTGTCGCTAACACCTTGATCAACACAAATCACATTAATTCCCATAGGTATCCCTTTTATTTACATGGTTTATTTGCTTCTTGAGAATTTCCTATGGTTTTATATTTAAGTCTTTGTCTCATAACAAAAAACCACTATTTTTGCTTGACTTCGCTGTTCCTTTTAATTAAAGTGGGCATAAGTGGGGAAAAGTGGAGAAAATTTGTTGATAATTTTCCTCCCAAAAATAAAGGAATGCGATGTTTCGCGGTGGTACACCTATCAGTCTGGATAACAAAGGTAGACTCGCGGTACCTGCGAAATATCGTGAGGGGCTTATGTCCTTGTGTGCCGGTCGTCTGGTTGTCACCGCTGATCCTTCCAAGTGCTTGCTGGTTTATCCCCAACCCGTGTGGGAACCGATAGAGCAAAAGCTCAACAGTTTTTCCAGCTTCAATCCACAGATCCGCAGTCTGCAACGCCTTCTCGTCGGCAACGCCAGCGATGTCGAGATGGATGGCGCCGGACGTATTTTGGTGCCGCCCCTCTTGCGGCAGTTTGCTGGCTTGAACAAAGACGTAGTGTTGGTGGGACAAGGTGCGAAATTCGAGCTATGGGACGACGAAAAATGGAACTTGCAAATAGAAAATGCTCTTGTTTTCAAGGATGGCATTCCGCCGGAGCTCGATGGCTTTGCGTTGTAATGCCGTGGTTGACACCTACTCGCACGTCACAGTTCTGCTTCATGAGGCTGTGGATGCGCTGACCATCAAGCCAGAAGGGACATACGTAGACGGCACATTCGGCCGCGGCGGTCACAGCCGGCTGATATTGGAACAGTTGGGAAGAGGGGGGAGGCTGATCGCATTCGACAGAGATCCCGCTGCACTGGCGGCGGGACAGGCCATCAAGGATGAACGTTTTTGTATGATCCACGATAATTTTTCGCACATTAAGAAAGTATTGCAGCAGCTGAATGTGGATCGTGTGGATGGGGTGCTTTTGGATTTGGGGGTGTCTTCCCCGCAACTTGAAGAAGCACCGCGTGGATTCAGCTTTCTCCTGGATGGGCCGCTTGATATGCGGATGGATACGACTCAAGGACAAACAGCTGCAGAATGGCTTGCTTCCACTTCAGAAAGTCACTTGGCAGAGGTGATAAAAAACTATGGCGAAGAACGGTTTGCTAAACAGATTGCAAGAGCGATTATTGCGGCAAGAGCGCGACATTCTCTCGTCACCACACTTCAGCTTGCCGCGATTGTGGCGACGGCCGTGCGCTCGCGCGAACGGGAAAACAAGCAGCAGAATCCGGCGACGCGCACTTTTCAGGCTATACGGATTTATCTCAATCAGGAACTTGAGAGATTGTCGATGGCTTTGCCGGAATGCGTAGAGACACTGAACTCTGGAGGACGGCTTGTGGTAATCAGCTTTCATTCTTTGGAAGACCGGATAGTAAAGCGTTTCATGCGTGAATCAGCGAATTCCGATAGATTGCCTCGTGGCCTGCCATTGCGAGCAAAGGAAGTGCAGCTCTTGAGTCGTCATAAATTGCGTTTAGTGGGCAAGGCGATACACCCAGGCGTAAACGAGATTGCGCGCAACCCTCGAGCCAGAAGCGCGGTGATGCGGGTTGCGGAAAGAGTCGATACGACTTAACGAAAAGGTCAGCTATTGCGGTGTTCACGGTTATTGAGAGAATGATGTGATTAAGGTAAACATTCTGTTGATTTTAATCCTTATCGCCTGCGCGCTGAGTGTTGTGACGTCACAGCATAAGGCGCGCAAGCTTTTTGTGGAGTTGGAACAAGAACAGGGGCTGGCGAGGCAATTGGCAGTGGAATGGGGTCAGTTGCAACTTGAGCAGAGCACATGGGCGATGCATACACGCATTGAAAAAATCGCCACAGGCCAGCTCTATATGCAGGTGCCGGACCCATCACGCGTTCAAGTTGTCTCGTTGTCGAGCGTCGATAATCCTGCTGGTTTTATGGAATCGCGGAAGCCATGACGTCCAAGCACGTGCCGCGCATTGTTTTGCCTGCCGGCCGATCACGTCTGTTAGTGGCGTTTTTGTTGCTGGGATTGGTGGGACTTACGGGGCGCGCAGCCTATTTGCAAGGAATGCACAACGGCTTTTTGCAGCAAAAGGGCGAGTCGCGTTACAGCCGTGTACTCGAAATGAGCGCTCATCGCGGAATGATTACAGATCGGCATGGTGAACCGCTTGCTATCAGTACACCGGTGGAATCGGTATGGGCGAGTCCGCAGGACACGAATGGAACACCGCAGCAATTGAAAAAACTGGCAGACCTGATCAAGATGGATATCGAGGAGATTCGTAAGCGCCTCCGCGGATCGCCGGATGGGCCGCGGCGCGATTTCGTATACCTGGCGCGGCACTTGTCGCCAGAGGTCTCGGCCAAGGTGGTCGAGCTCAACGTGCCGGGGGTGTTTCTTAAACGTGAATACCGCCGATACTACCCAGCGGGCGAGTTGACGGCTCATATGCTCGGTTTTACCGACCTTGACGATAAGGGGCAAGAGGGGATCGAACTGGCATTGCAGGATGAGCTTGCGGGAAAATCTGGAAGCCGTCGTGTTATCAAGGATCGCAAAGGACGTGTTGTCGAGGACGTGGAAAGCATCCGCGCGCCCAAATCGGGCCAAAATATAGCTCTATCCATAGACAGCAAAATTCAGTATCTCGCTTATCGCGAACTGAAACAGGCGGTAGAAATCAACAAAGCCAAAGCCGGGGGAATCGTGGTGCTGGATGCACAAACAGGCGAGTTACTGGCACTCGTCAATTTGCCCGCCTACAACCCAAATAACCGTAAGAGGGAAAGTGGAGGCCGAGCCCGCAACAGGGCGCTGACCGATGTATTCGAGCCGGGTTCAACACTGAAACCATTCACTATCGCAGCTGCGCTGGAGGCCGGCGGGATAAAGCCTGACACGATATTCGAGACCGCTCCCGGAACATTCTCGATAGGGAAAACAACAATACGTGATGCGCATAAGGAAGACTCATTGACCGTGGCGCAAGTGATCCAGAAATCCAGCAACATAGGCTCCGCAAAAATCGCTTTGTCACTGCCGCCGCAAACATTATGGGAGATGCTGAGCGAATCTGGATTTGGCACCTCTACTGGCTCAGGATTTCCAGGGGAAGTCAGCGGCAGACTCCGCCCCTACCGCAGCTGGCGCCCTATTGAGCAGGCCACTATGTCATATGGCCACGGTATTGCGGTAAGTTTGCTTCAACTGGCACGCGCCTATACCTTATTTTCTGCAGAAGGTGAATTGAAGCCTATATCGCTAGTGAGACTAGATGCGCCTGTGGCAGGCAAGCGGGTGATCTCGCGAGATACCGCTCTGGCTGTGAGCAAAATGCTGGAAATGGTGGCGCAACCGGGCGGCACCGCATTGAAAGCCCAGGTTAATGGTTATCGGGTTGCAGGCAAAACGGGTACTGCACATAAATTGGAAGGTAACGGCTATGCAAAAAACCGTTACCTATCCACGTTTGTCGGATATGCGCCTGCTTCCAGTCCCCGATTTGTGATCGCGGTGATGCTGGATGAGCCATCAGCCGGACAGTATTTTGGCGGGGCGGTGGCGGCGCCAGTATTCAGCAGGGTCATGGAGGGGGCGTTACGTATGCTGAACGTGCCTCATGACGCGTCTTCCGGCAACGTGATGTCATTCACCACGGTCCCCGAGTTGAAGGGAGATGTATGAATCCGGATTTTAGATTCGTGGACTCCAGATTCGCCGAGACTTCGAATGCATATTTCGATTTCGACGCCCTCAGTGATCTTGGCGTCGGGATCAGCGCTCTCGTTACAGACAGCCGCATGGTGAAGCCAGGGGATACCTTTTTGGCTTATGCCGGAGAACAGTACGATGCTCGTAAATTCATTCCCGAGGCAATTACCGCGGGGGCAAATGCGGTGCTGTGGGATAGTCGCGGCTTCGTATGGAATCCAGCATGGCATACACCTAATTTGCCGGTAACCGACCTGCGATCCAGGGTCGGCCTCATTGCCGATCATGTATATGGTCATCCATCGCAAAAGTTATGGCTCATCGGCATAACCGGAACGAACGGCAAAACTTCCTGCAGTCACTGGATCGCCCAAGCCATGACAGCCTTGGGGAAAAAAACCGCAGTGATCGGCACACTGGGGAGTGGTGTTTCAGGGGATGATCTCGAATTCACTGCAAACACCACGCCGGATGCGGCGTGGCTGCATCGGGAAATGGCGGATTTCTTGCGGCTCGGTGTCCAGTGCGTAGCAATGGAAGTATCCTCGCATGGAATAGTTCAAGAACGTATTAGTGGTTCGACATTCGCGATCGCGTTGTTCACCAATCTCTCGCGTGACCATCTCGATTACCACGGCAGCATGGAAGCATACGCCGCTGCCAAGGCGCAGTTGTTTCGATGGCCCGGACTCAAATATGCCGTACTGAATCTTGATGATGCATATGGCATGGACTTATCGCAGCAGCTTGCGGATATGGATACAAAGGTAATTGGGTATGGATTTACCGAGCCAGCGCTGGGGATGCGAGATTCGGAAAAGTTCAGCGTGGTGCGTGGACGCAATCTTAAGGCAAGTGCACAGGGGCTGGAGTTCGATATTGAATTTAAGGGTGAACATTCAGCATTTAAAACGGATGTAATGGGTTGCTTCAACGCTTCAAATTTCCTGGGAGTAACCGCCACCCTTCTCGCAAGCAGCATCGGGCTGGCCGACGCAACGCGAGTGCTGCAGCAGATGCGACCTGTAGCGGGAAGAATGGCGCAAATGGGCGGCGGTGATCAACCACTCGTAGTAGTGGATTATGCCCATACTCCAGATGCTCTCGAAAAGGTGTTGGATACCCTGCGTGAAATTCTTCGTGCTGGTTCCGGAGCCAACATGAAGCCCCAACCCGGGAATTCAAAATTAGTCTGCGTATTGGGTTGCGGAGGCGAGCGCGACCGTGGCAAGCGTCCGTTGCTGGGCGCCGTAGCAACGCACCTGGCCGACGAAGTCATTATCACCAGCGACAATCCGCGGAAGGAAGACCCGCGTGTCATTATCGCCGAGATCGCGGCAGGTGCAGGCCCTAATTGCGATATAGAGGAAGACCGTGCCACAGCCATTTACCGGGCGATTCAAGGCGCGCATAAAGGCGACATAGTATTAATCGCAGGAAAAGGGCATGAAACATATCAGGAAATAGACGGGAAGAAGCTTCCGTTCGACGATGGCGAAGTTGCGCGACGGGCGTTGCAGAGCTTGATGAATAGGGCGTCGACGCAAACATGATGACCGTGCAGAACGCAGCCCGGGCGCTTCATGGCGAATGGCGTGGTGAAGACGTGCACTTTACCGCTGTGAGCACCGATAGTCGTACAGTGAGGTGCGGTGATCTGTTTGTCGCGCTGGTAGGCGAGAAGTTCAATGGTCATGATTTTATAGGCGATGTGGCGAAAAAAGGTGCAGCTGCGGCAATGGTTTCCCTGGAACCCGCGATTGAAAGTCGGGATTCGGAGATTCCTTTAATCCTGGTAAAAGATACGCGCTTAGGCCTGGGGCAGTTGGCGGCGCATTGGCGGAATTACTTCAAAATTCCGATAGTCGCGGTGACGGGCAGCAATGGCAAGACCACTGTGAAAGAAATGATCGCCTCCATCTTGCGACGAGCAGTGGATGCATCCGCAAGAGGGATAGACAGTTCAGATAAGGTGCTGGCAACTGAAGGCAATCTTAACAACGATATCGGTGTCCCCCAGATGCTATTGCGATTGCGCGGGCAACACGTTTATGCGGTGATCGAAATGGGTATGAATCATGCCGGAGAGATCTCGTATTTGACCAGGCTAACGAAGCCTGTTGTGGCAGTAATTACAAATGCAGGCGTGGCGCATGTTGAGGACCTGGGTTCGGTGCAAGCAGTGGCCTGTGCCAAAGGTGAAATTTTTGAGGGACTCGATCAGTGTGGAATAGCCGTCATCAATGCAGACGATCAGCACGCTCCGCTGTGGCGAAAACTCGCCGGGGACAGGAGAGTGGTGGGTTTCGGTCTCGGGAGGGAGGCGGAGGTTAGTGCACGCTATCAGCTTGAAGTTTTTGGCTGCAGAATGACGTTGGTTCTGCCTGACGGAATCGAGGAGGAGGTGGAATTGCAGGTACCCGGTGAGCACAACGTACGAAATGCGCTGGCCGCAGCAGCTGTGGCATTGGCCATGGGAATCGATACGAAAGCGATAGCATCGGGACTGGGAGAATTTCGTGGAGTGAAAGGGCGGCTGCAAAGAAAGTGCGGTTTGCATGACGCGACATTGATAGACGACAGTTATAACGCCAACCCGGAATCGGTGAGAGCCGCCCTGGCTGTGCTGGCAAAAGCGAAGGGAAAAAAAATCCTCGTGTTGGGCGATATGGGTGAATTGGGTGACAGCGCACAAGATTTTCATCAGCGTATCGGTGAAGAAGCCCGCCTCGCAGGTGTGGACAGATTATTTGCTGTGGGCGAATTGAGCGTTCATGCCGTTGCGAGTTTTGGTCCCGGCGCAAGACATTACGAGGACATCGAGAAGTTGCTGGCCGATGTAGAGGGGGTGCTGGCGTCCGATGTCACATTGCTGATAAAAGGATCGCGCTTCATGCATATGGAGCGAGTGGTTAAGCGTATCGAATTATGAATTCAGTCATTCTTGAAATCATGGATAAGCTGATCACATCTTTTTCTTTCCGAAGCTTTAAGAACGCAGGTTTATCCTGGCGGCTTCCATGCTGTTAGAACTTGCCCAATGGCTTGCGAAAGATATTCGCGCTTTCAATGTATTCAATTACATTACTTTGCGCACAGTGCTTGCGGCGCTTACCTCGCTGATGATCTCGTTCATTGTTGGTCCCGCCATGATTCGCAAGCTCACTGCTTACAAAATAGGGCAGTCCGTACGCGAGGACGGACCACAGAGTCATTTGATCAAGGCCGGCACGCCTACGATGGGGGGGGCGCTGATACTGGTGTCAATTGCCATCACCACGCTATTGTGGGCGGATCTGAGCAATCGCTATGTCTGGGTAGTACTTGTGACCACGCTTGGCTTCGGTGTAATCGGCTGGGTGGATGATTACCGTAAGGTTGTATATCGCAACCCCAAGGGACTTTCCGCCAGAAGCAAGCTCTTCTGGCAATCGACAGTCGCGATCTCAGTAGCGCTATACCTTGCGTTGACGGCGGAGTCTTCCGCGCAAACTACCCTGATTGTGCCGTTCTTCAAGCAAGTGGCGATACCGCTTGGCGTGGCGGGCTTTGTAACGCTTGCCTATTTTGTAATAGTAGGCACCAGCAATGCGGTGAATCTGACCGACGGCCTTGATGGTCTGGCGATTATGCCGACAGTGATGATTAGCAGTGCCCTGGCTATCTTCGCTTACGTAGCGGGCCACGCGGTATTTGCAAAGTATCTCGGGATTCCATACATCCCCCATGCTGGCGAGCTGGCTGTTTTCTGTGGCGCTCTGGCGGGAGCGGGGCTGGCTTTCCTCTGGTTCAACGCCTATCCGGCTGAGGTATTCATGGGCGACGTCGGTGCGCTTGCTCTTGGCGCGGCGCTTGGTATCGTAACCGTTATAGTGCGGCAGGAAATCGTGCTGGTCATAATGGGCGGCGTATTCGTGGTGGAAACCCTATCAGTAATGTTACAGGTGGCGTCGTTCAAGCTAGTCGGCAAACGTGTTTTTCGGATGGCGCCGCTACACCATCACTATGAATTGAAGGGCTGGAAAGAAAACCAGGTGGTAGTGCGGTTCTGGATCATCACCATGATGCTGGTGTTGTTTGGATTATCCACGTTGAAGTTGAGATGAAAATTGAAGTTTGCATATGAGCTTGCGAGGTAAAACCGTGTTAGTGCTCGGAATGGGTGAAACCGGATTTTCCATGGCAAAGTGGCTGTCGCGCATGGGAGCGAGTGTGCGAACGGCTGACAGTCGCCCGGCGCCACCCTATCTGGAGGCATTGAAACAAGCCCTGCCTGGCGCCGAGATATGCGTTGGGGAATTTGCTTCCGACACATTCTCTGGGGTGGACCTCATTGCTATCAGTCCGGGCGTGCCTCTGGCGGAGCCAATGGTGCAGCGGGCAATACAAGACAAGATCCCGGTGGTGGGTGATATAGAGCTTTTCGCTTTAGGAATTAAACAACTCAGCACTTCAAAACCGAAAATTCTGGTCGTTACCGGTTCCAACGGTAAAACTACAGTTACCGCTATGGTCGGAGCGATGGTGAAGAAAGCGGGATGGGATATAGAGGTGGCCGGCAATATCGGTCCCGCAGTGCTCAATACACTGATGCTGCGACAAGATTCGGGGAAACTGCCTCATGCATGGGTGTTGGAGGTTTCCAGCTTTCAGCTGGAAACCACACAAAATCTAGACCCGGATGCGGCGGCGGTACTGAACTTATCCGAAGACCATTTTGACCGCTACGCGGGAATGAAAGAATACGCAGCTGCCAAAGCAAGAGTATTTCTGAGTGGCCCTGGCGGCGGCGGTGCACAGATTCTTAATCGTGACGATTCCCGGGTAGGCGCAATGGCGTTAGCCGGGAGAAAGAGGATGACTTTCGGCCTCGACCTGCCGGTTGACGATGGTGATTTTGGTCTATTGCGCGAGGCCGAAATTGTCTGGCTGGTTCAGGGGAAAGCGCGCTTGATGAAAATGAGCGAGCTTGGTGTAACGGGCTTGCACAACGCCGCCAATGCCTTGGCCGCATTAGCGCTCTGCCGTGCCGTAGATCTGCCATTTGAACCATTATTGCAAGCCTTGCGGGAATTCAGGGGGCTTCCACATCGAATGGAGAAGGTGGCGGCAATCAATGGCATTACATTCTACGATGACTCGAAGGGCACTAACGTGGGCGCGACGGTCGCGGCTTTGAGCGGCATGACGCAACGTGTAGTGCTGATTGCAGGCGGCGACGGTAAGGGGCAGGATTTCTCGCCATTAGCACGACCGATTGAAGAACACGCGCGAGCAGTGATTTTGATTGGCCGCGACGCCAAAAGAATTGCTAACGGGGTAGATGGTTCCAGAGTGCCATTGCATTATGCAACAACGATGGAAGAAGCGGTGCAAAAAAGCTTTGCGCTGGCACAGGAAGGTGATGTCGTGCTGATGTCGCCAGCATGTGCAAGCTTTGATATGTTCAGGAATTACGTTCACCGCGCCGAGGCATTTGTTGCGGCAGTCAGGCGCGTACAGGCAGAAATTTCAGCCGTGCTTGATAAGGCCTCAAGCTGATGATCTACCAGAACGATATCAATAGTCAGAGACTTCTGCCCAATTTTGATCAGTCCTTGATCTGGCCTGCGATATTGTTGCTAAGTCTGGGGTTGGTGATGGTTTATTCCGCTTCCATCTCCATTGCCGAGGCGGGGCGGGGCACGAATGGCTATCCGGCCTATTTTCTTATTCGTCATGGCGCTTATTTGGCCGCGGGCCTATTCGCCGGGCTGATCGCATTCCAGGTACCGCTGCGGCTGTGGCAGAAGTACTCGCTCCATCTTTTCCTGTTGGGAATGGCGTTGCTGTTACTGGTGCTGATTCCTGGGATAGGCCGCGAAGTCAACGGCAGTCGCCGCTGGATATCGTTGGTGATAGTGAATTTTCAACCATCGGAATTCATGAAATTGTTCGTAGTGCTTTACGCTGCGAATTATACCGTTCGCAAGGCGGCTTACCTGGGAAGTTTCCGCAAAGGCCTCTTTCCCATGTTAATCGTCATGCTGATGGCGGGCTCGCTATTGCTGCTTGAACCGGATCTCGGGGCGTTTGTTGTTATCACCGCAATCTTGATGGCGATACTATTTTTGGGAGGGATGGACCTGAAACTGTTCGCTAAATTAACCGGCTTTCTACTCATCTGTCTGCTGATGCTGATTTGGATCGAGCCCTATCGCTTGCAGCGTTTTTTCGGGTTCATGGACCCGTGGGACGACCCCTACGGAAAAGGATACCAGTTAAGCCATGCATTGATTGCGTTCGGACGCGGCGAATGGCTGGGCGTCGGGCTGGGGGGCAGCGTGGAGAAGCTTTTCTATCTGCCTGAAGCGCACACTGATTTTCTACTTGCGGTGATCGCCGAGGAACTCGGCTTCCTTGGAGTGATGACGGTGGCGGCCCTATTTGCGTGGTTAGTAATACGGGCATTCGTGATAGGCCGCCGAGCGGCGATGCGGGAGCGTCATTTCAATGCGTTGGTGGCTCAAGGTATCGGCATATGGCTGGGAGTGCAGGCATTCATCAACATGGGCGTGAATATGGGCGTGTTGCCGACCAAAGGATTGACTTTGCCGCTGATGAGTTTTGGGGGCAGCAGTATTGTTGCCAGTTGTGTCGCGCTGGCGGTATTGCTGAGGGTGGATTGGGAGAATAGGCAGTTGATGAAGGGTTATGCGGTATGAAAATAATTTTGAGCCGCTCCGGCTTTTAACTTGATTCACACCATTCTCATCATGGCGGGAGGAACCGGTGGACATGTGTTTCCAGGTTTAGCTGTGGCGGAACACATGAAGACCGCAGGCTGGCATGTAGTGTGGCTGGGAACGGAGAAAGGAATGGAAACGAGGTTGGTGCCACAACGAGGCTATGACATTGAGGTTATTCGCTTTTCTGGTTTGCGGGGAAAAAGCCTTTCGACCTGGCTTACGTTGCCTCTACGGCTGTTGTTTGCGTTTTGGCAAAGCGTCAAGGTGATGCTGCGGGTGCGCCCCGATGTGGTGCTTGGCATGGGGGGATACCCTGCGTTTCCCGGCGGGTTGATGGCCTCGCTGCTGGGCAAGCCCCTACTTATACACGAACAGAATTCGATTCCCGGCCTTGCCAACAAAATATTGGCAAAACTTGCCGACAGGGTTTTGTTGGGTTTTCCCAATGCTATCAGGAACAATAAAAACGCTATGTTTTGCGGGAATCCGGTGCGTAGTGAAATCAGTCAGTTGGAGGCGCCGGAAAAAAGGTACGCCGCACGAAGCAAGACCGGCAGTAGAAAATTGAGACTGCTGGTCATCGGAGGAAGTTTGGGCGCGCAGGCACTAAATACCATCGTGCCGCAGGCATTGAAGCTGATTCCCGCTGAAATGCGCCCGCTGGTGACGCATCAGGCAGGAACGAAGCATCTGGATCTGCTGCGAAAGAATTATGCCGAAGCCACGGTAGAGGGTGAACTGGTTACATTCATTGAGAACATGGCTGCCCACTATGCCGAGTGTGACGTGGTGGTGTGCCGCGCGGGGGCGCTTACCATCAGCGAACTGACTGCCGCAGGTGTGGCAAGTATTTTAGTGCCTTTTCCTTATGCCGTAGATGATCACCAGACAAGTAACGCCAAATTTTTAAGCGACAAGAATGCGGCGGTGCTGCTACCGCAAAATAAATTGAATCCGCAGGGGCTGGCGGAATTATTGATGGGACTCACCCGCGAGGAACTTCAGGTGATGGCGATGAAGGCCCGGGAATTGGCGAAACCGAATGCAACCAGACTGGTGGCGGAGGCGTGCATGGGGATGATAAAAGCATAAAGTTTAAGGCGTAAGAAGCGGATGTGCTTTTCTCCCAGGCGCAGCGTTGCTCTCGCGTTTCAATAAATTTAAATATGAAACATAAAGTCAAACATGTTCATTTTATCGGAATCGGTGGCTCAGGCATGAGCGGAATCGCCGAGGTGCTGCTTAACCTCGGATACCAGGTTAGCGGTTCGGATTTATCCAGTACCTCCATTACAAGGCGCCTGAAAAAATTGGGTGCAATTATTCATGTTGGGCACGGGAGTGATCATGTGGCTTCAGCCGATGCGGTAGTTACATCTACCGCGATCAAGCCGGACAACCCGGAAGTGATTGCCGCGCGGGAACGTAATGTGCCGATAGTGCCACGCGCAATCATGTTGGCCGAATTACTGAGATTGCGTCAGGGTATTGCCATCGCAGGAACTCACGGCAAGACCACCACCACAAGCCTGGTTGCCAGCATTTTGGCGGAAGCAGGAATGGATCCGACATTTGTTATCGGTGGCAGATTGGAAGCCGCAGGCTCCCATGCCAAGCTGGGCCGGGGGGAATTTATCGTGGTCGAAGCCGACGAATCCGACGCCTCGTTTCTTTATTTACAACCCGTGCTAGCAGTGGTAACCAATATCGATGCCGACCACATGGAGACCTATGGACACGATGTCAGCAGACTCAAGCAGGCATTTGTCGATTTCTTACAGCACTTGCCATTTTACGGTATGGCGGTGTTGTGTATGGACGATGCCAATGTACGCGAAATTCTGCCGGTAGTTACCAAGCCCATCACAACTTATGGTTTATCGGATACCGCGCAAATCCGCGCTGCCGATGTCCGCCATAGTGAAGGGCGGATGCATTTCACCGCACTGGTAGGGGTAAATGGCAAGACCCGCAGGCTCAAGATCATGCTTAATTTGCCAGGGTTGCACAACGTGCAGAATGCGCTCGCCGCAATTGCGGTATGCAACGAGGTGGGGGTGACAGACGCCGCCATAATCAGGGCATTAGCCGGTTTCAGAGGTGTGGATAGGCGTTTTCAGCGCTATGGTGAAATCAGGTTGATCAGCGAGGAGAGCAGGGGTAATGAGAGTTTTACGCTGGTGGATGACTACGGCCATCATCCCGTAGAAATGGCGGCCACCATAGCGGCCGCACGCGGTGCATTTCCTGGCCGTCGCCTGGTTCTTGCGTTTCAGCCACATCGCTACACCCGAACCCGCGACTTGTTCGAGGATTTTGTCAAAGTGTTAGCCACCGCCGATGTGCTGCTGCTGACCGAAGTTTATGCGGCAGGTGAAGCGCCCATCGTTGCTGCTGACAGCAAGTCGCTTGCGCGAGCCCTCAGGGTACAAGGCAAGGCGGAGCCAATTTTCGTCGAGACGGTGGATGAATTACCTGCCGCCATTCACGGCATGGCGCGGGACAACGACGTCGTGCTGGTAATGGGGGCAGGGTCGGTGGGAGGTGTCGCGGCTAACCTCAAAAAAAGCGATACGGAACGGAGCTTGCCGTGAGAGCGGATCATTCCATGCGACCCCAGGACAAAATAAAAGCAAGCGGTGATTCATTGTACATACGAAAACTTGCCACTGGATTCATGAATGGATATGTCGGAGATTAGATTAACTCATGGATTGCGCGCACTGCGCGGCGAGTCGCGTATGAATGAGTCAATGAAAAAATACACCTCCTGGCGGGCAGGAGGGAAGGCGGAACGTCTATATATACCAGCTGATTTGAGCGATCTCATTCAATTCATTCGCGGTTTGCCGGAGGATGAGTCAGTACATATAGTGGGCCTTGGCAGCAACCTGCTGGTGCGCGATGGCGGTATGAGAGGCACGGTAGTGGTGCTGCATGCAAGACTTAATGACTTGCGATTGGAACAGCAGAACAAGGAAAGTGGTTTGATTTACGCGGGGGCAGGGGTGGCCTGCGCGAAGGTGGCGCGGTTCGCAGCGCTGCACCATCTAACAGGCGCGGAATTCATGGCAGGCATTCCTGGTACGGTTGGCGGGGCACTGGCGATGAATGCAGGTTGCTACGATGCTGAAACTTGGGAAATTGTCGAGCGGGTAAAGACCCTCACTCGTGCAGCGAGACTTCGGGAGCACGTGCCCGAAGCTTACGAAATTAGCTATCGGCACGCAGCGTTGAAGCCTGCGGCGAGGGCCGGCGATGAGAAAACGCGGGATTGCAATGATGAGGAATGGTTTGTTGGAGGATGGCTCAGATTGGAGACCGGCGAAGATTCGGCATCGCGCAAAAAGATTAAGGAATTGCTCGCCAGACGTATCAACAGCCAACCCTTGAGTCTGCCAAATGCCGGTTCAGTGTTTCGCAATCCGCCGGGAGATCACGCAGCCCGGCTGATCGAATCATGCGGGCTAAAGGGATTTTTCATTGGGGGTGCAATGGTTTCGCCCAAACACGCCAACTTCATTATAAATACGGGCAATGCTACAGCGGCAGATATCGAAGCTGTGATCATCGCGGTGCGTAACACCGTAAAAGAACAAACCGGAATTGAATTGGAGCAGGAAGTGCGAATTATTGGATTGCCAAATGAATCGAACTGAATCCAAAGCCGTGTCCTGGATATATGACAGAAATATATATCCTGGGAGCGATCGATGATGAGTAATTCCAGTTTTGGAAAAGTCGCAGTGCTGCTGGGCGGTCGGTCCGCGGAGCGTGCGATTTCTCTTAAAAGCGGTAAAGCCGTGCTTGATGGACTAAGGTGTCGAGGTGTAAATGCCCATCCATTCGATCCGGCTGAACAGCCCATGGAGGCGCTTAGGCAGCAAGGATTCAACCGTGTTCATATTGCCCTGCATGGACGTTATGGCGAGGATGGAACAGTTCAAGGCGCGCTGGAGCTCATGGAATTGCCATATACCGGCAGCGGTGTAATGGCGAGCGCATTGGCCATGGATAAATGGCGTACCAAGTTGCTATGGCAGGCCGCGGGGATCAATACCCCCCGCCACCTATTGCTAAACCCGAAGAGTGACTTTGACGCGGTAGTAAAGGAGCTTGGCCTGCCACTCATTGTCAAGCCATCCCGAGAGGGATCGACCATCGGTCTGACCAAGGTGACAACCGCAACGGACATGCTAAAAGCATATGAATCGGCGGCGAAGCACGACATGATGGTGTTGGCGGAACAGTTTATCGACGGACCGGAATTGACCGTTGCCATTCTCGGAGAGACCGCGCTACCCGTGGTGAGGATACAGGCAGCGAGTGGTTTATACGATTATCAGGCCAAGTATGTTTCCGAGGATACCCGATACTTTTGCCCCAGTGGTTTATCCGCCGCAAAGGAGAATGCTATCCAGATGCTAGCGCTGCAAGCGCACAAGGTTTTGGGGTGTGAAGGATGGGGAAGGGTGGATGTGATGCTGGATAAATCGGGCAAGCCCTATTTTCTTGAGACCAACACCTCGCCCGGCATGACCGACCATAGTCTTGTACCGATGGCCGCACAAGAAGCAGGAATATCGTTCGAGGATCTAGTGCTACGAATACTGGAGTTGGCCCATGTGGGATAACCATCAGGCACTGGATTTACTGGCTAGTTCGCTTTTTGCAGTGACGGGGCTGATAGTGTTTTACGCCATCAATGAATGGACGGTTAATTCACCTGTATTTCCGCTAAAGGAGGTGAGTGTAAGCGCCATCAACGACAGCAAGGGCGAACTAAGGCATGTGACGCGAGACCAGATCGACGGTGCGGTTCGGAGCAAAGTCAGGGGGAATTTTTTTACGGTTGACGTGGATGCAACACGTGCTGCATTCAGAAATTTGCCGTGGGTGCGCGACGCCAGCGTGCGGCGCGTCTGGCCGCAGACTCTGGAAGTAATGCTGGAAGAGCATATTGCGCTAGCCCGCTGGGGCAGCACTGCCTTGGTGAACACACATGGTGAACTATTCAATGCTGTGTCCGACGAGGAATTGCCGGTATTCGAGGGGCCGGCAGACAGTTCTCGCGACGTAGCGCGGCAGTATGCCGCTTTTAATAAATCGCTGCTGCCACTGCAGCAGAGTATCGAGCAGATAAATCTCTCACCTCGCCGCGCTTGGAGGGTGCATCTGGACAATGGAATCATACTCGAGCTCGGGCGTGAACAGATGCAAACGCGACTGGAGCGATATGTCCTGGCGCACGATTCCAGCATTGCGAAATTGAATCGGCAGCTAAGCTATGTGGATTTGCGTTATCCCAACGGATTCGCTGTGCGATGAACAAGCCGATCAGCAAAAGCCAAAAAAAGTTGGGAGAAAATGGGCGAGCGTAAGCACCCATAAAGTAGATGAATAAAGCTAATGAAAACAGGAATCTGATCGTTGGTCTCGACATTGGCACATCCAAGATAATCGCCATTGTCGCGGAAGTGAAGCCTGAAGGCGGATTTGAGGTTATCGGCATGGGCAGTCATCCTTCGCGTGGTTTGAAGAAAGGCGTGGTGGTCAACATCGAGACTACGGTGAACGCGATTCAGCGTGCATTGGAAGAAGCGGAGCTAATGGCCGACTGCAAAATTCGCGAGGTTTATACAGGCATCGCGGGCAGCCATATTAAAAGTTTCAATTCTCACGGAATGGTGGCAATCAAGGACAAGGAAGTTTCGCGGCTAGACGTGGAGCGCGTAATGGAAACCGCCAAGGCGGTGAATATACTCAACGACCAGCAAGTACTCCATGTCCTGAATCAGGAATTCATCATCGATGGCCAGGAAGATGTGCGTGAGCCTATCGGCATGAGCGGAGTACGACTGGAAGTTAAAGTCCATATCGTTACCGGCGCGGTATCAGCGGCGCAGAACATCATAAAGTGCGTTCGTCGCTGTGGGCTCGAAGTGCGAGATCTGGTTTTGCAGCCCCTGGCATCGGCAATGGCCGTGCTCTCGGACGATGAAAAAGATCTGGGTGTATGCCTGGTTGATATCGGTGGGGGCACCACGGACATTGCTGTGTTCACTCATGGGGCGATTCGCCATACCGCAGTGATTCCGATTGCCGGAGATCAGATCACCAATGACATTGCGATGGCACTTCGTACTCCGACCAAAGATGCCGAGGATATCAAATGCCGTTACGGTTGTGCGCTACGCAGCATGGCCGGTCCGCACGGGATGGTCGAAGTGGCGGGTGTGGGCGATCGCGGCGTGCGTCAACTTTCCAGGCAGACGCTGACAGAAGTAATCGAACCGCGTGTGGAAGAACTCTATTCCTTGGTGCAGGCTGAACTGCGCCGCAGCGGTTTTGAGGAATTGCTCTCATCCGGGATCGTCATCACCGGCGGCAGCAGCTCTCTGCAAGGCATGGTGGAACTCGGAGAGGAGATATTTCACATGCCTGTACGGCTGGGATTACCCCATTATCGCGGCGGTTTGGCGGAGGTGGTGCTAACACCAAGATGTTCCACGGGCATTGGCCTAATTATGGCAGGCATGGAGCAGCTTCAACGCCACCAGCACACCAGGCTGCAAGGCAATTCATTCCGCCGAATTCTGGAAAGAATGAGGAGCTGGTTTCAGAAAAATTTTTGAGTAACCGCAAAGCAATGAGTTCTTCAAGATAGCAGGATAGACCGATCGGCAGCTAAAGATCAAAAGCAGGCGTACAAAAATAAGATTTGATTATCTGTTTCAATTCATAAAGGAGAAGGCTATGTTCGAAATCATGGATACACAAACTCAGGAAGCCGTCATCAAGGTAATTGGCATCGGCGGGTGCGGTGGTAACGCGGTGGATCACATGATCCAGAATGGCGTGCAAGGCGTCGAATTTATTTGTGCCAATACCGATGCCCAGGCATTAAAACGTAATCAGGCGCGAACACTGCTGCAACTCGGATCTGCAATTACCAAGGGATTGGGTGCGGGAGCCAATCCGGAAATCGGACGCCACGCAGCGCTGGAAGACCGTGACCGCATCGCCGAATTGATTGAGGGTGCGGATATGTTGTTTGTCACCGCCGGTATGGGCGGTGGGACTGGTACCGGGGCGGCCCCCGTGGTGGCGCAGGTGGCCAAGGAAATGGGTATTCTGACCGTAGCGGTGGTCACCAAGCCCTTTTCCTTCGAGGGAAGGCGGCTGAAGGCGGCGCAGACCGGAATGGAAGAACTGTCAGAGCATGTTGATTCATTGATCGTGATTCCCAATGATAAGCTGATGCTGGTGCTGGGCGAAGATATCAGCATGCTGGATGCATTCAAGGCAGCCAATAATGTGCTATATGGCGCGGTAGCAGGTATCGCAGAGGTTATCAACTGCCCCGGCCTCGTCAATGTCGACTTTGCCGACGTGAAAACTGTAATGTCGGAAATGGGTATGGCGATGATGGGGTCCGCATTTGCTTCAGGAATAGACCGCGCACGTGCGGCGGCGGAGCAGGCAGTGGCAAGCCCTCTGCTGGAAGACGTAAATCTTACCGGAGCGCGGGGCGTATTGGTAAATATCACCGCCAGCTCTGGAATGAAGATGCGAGAAGTCCACGAAGTAATGAGCACCATAAAGAATTTTGTCGCTGAGGATGCCACGGTGATTATCGGTACTGTAATCGATGAGAATATGCAAAACGATTTGCGGGTCACTATGGTTGCGACAGGATTAGGCGGGGTAGCTAATCGTATGCAACCCAAGCCGATGAGCGTTATTCACTCACGTACCGGTACGGATAACAACATATTGACGGATGCGATAAACTGGAAAGAACTGGATGCCCCCGCTGCGATCCGTACTAACAGGAGACGTGATGCGACGGTGGAAGCCATGAAACAATCGGGGGTGGATATGCTGGATATCCCCGCGTTCCTGAGGAAACAAGCCGATTAAGTGTTTGTCAGCGGTTTGCTATAATTCCGCGAGCGCACCAGTGCAAAATCGGACTGCATAGTCAACATTCACAACGTTATCGCGATCGAGAAGAGATCTGGACGATTTATCAGGAGTAGATCCCGTCAAGTGCGGTCTTGCACGGCGGTAATCCTCTGATATTCAATATCTATAAAAAATTTCGTTTGTTATAAAATAACCAACATGTTGTGATCTATTGGAGGTACCAGGAAATCAGTCTCAAGTGGAAAAGCCTGATCGAGCTCAAAAATATCCAGAATATGGAGGTTCTTGCAAAATGGACAGGCTAAGCGGAATTATTTTCATCTGACGGATAAAAATTGAGTTGGGCGCTGCCATTACTGGCAAGATGGAGGTTCCAAAGACTACATCAACGCCCAGGATGGATAC
>JACCWK010000139.1 GCA_013697655.1 Nitrosospira sp. | reverse complement strand
ATTCATCCGGGCTGACCTCTCTGTGGTTTGTTTTTCGTTTCGCAACAAAATCCTACCACCGCGAGCCGTCAGCCCGCTACTTTAACCAGTCAGTTGAATGCTTAAACTTGTGGCATGAGGCTCTGGGACGACTTTCCTGCGCCTGGCTGGTTCCCCTCAAACTGGGTCGGATGTTCGCCACTGGCATCATGCGCACCTTGCAGCGGGGGATCGGCCGAGGCAATTGGCCTTGGCGCTGGCTGAGTTTGGTCGAATAGAGAAGACCCTCCACACCCTCAACTACATCGATGACGAAAACGGGCGTCGAGCCACCTTGCTACAACTGAATCGCGGTGAAGGACGCCACAGCCTGGCGCGCGATATATTCTACGGCAAGCGTGGTGAGCTACGTCAACGCTACCGGGAGGGCCAAGAGGATCAGCTGGGCGCCCTTGGTCTGGCGATCAATATCATCGTGTTGTAGAACACGATCTACATCGACGCGGCGCTCGCGCAGCTAAAACGAGAAGGCTATCCGGTACGGGATGAGGATGTCGCCCGGTTGTCGCCCTTCGTTCATGAGCGGCACATAAATCTGTTGGCACGCTACTCCTTCACTGTGCCCGAGGCAGTTACTCGAGGCGAGCTGCGGCCATTGCGCAACCCCGCAGATGCTTAACAGGGTTTTACGTTCCATTGCTCCCTAAACCCCAACTTCACAAGGCCGCAGCAATAATATGTAATTTGTCTCAAAGATTACCAGCTCTGCTTACGTCTTAAGCAATATTTCGGCAGCATTATTAATAAGTTTTTCTAATTCCTTCTGGGGGAAACCCGCCTTCGCCATAGTTATCATACCTGTTATCAATGCTGCAATATGATTTGCAATTGCATAGCAATCAACTTCAGATGCTATTTTTCCTTTTTCTTTATCATTTTCAAGTCTTTTAATAATAGCGTTATGTAATAGATTTAATGCTGAGTTCAAAATATTTTTTGAGCTTTCGTCATGTTGCTCATTCTCTAATATTGAAAATACAACTAAACATCCACCGGGGTGTGATGAATTAAAATGTAAATATATCACTTCCATCAATACTGCTCTTAACGCATTTTCTGGTGAATCCGCATTGTTTAGAGATTCTATGAATTTAATCAGGATATGCTGTAGATAGTAGTTAAGGACCTTTTCAAACAACGCACGCTTGTTTCCAAATGCGTTATAGATGCTTGTTATTTTTAACCCCATAACTCGCTCAAGTTCTTTCATGGATGTGGCGGAATAGCCTTTCTTCCAAAAAAGGAGCATTGCCGATTCTAGTGCTTTGGTTTCATCGAAATTTTTTGTTCTGGTCATCGCGGGCTAATTATTAAAATTATTTTATACTTTACTATTTTATAGCGATCACTATAAAAAGTCTTGACATAAGAGTCAGCCAATTATACTGTATCGATGACTACATTATGTGTAGGGAAAAAGATTTTTCTTAGGAGAAACCAGATATGCGTAATTATTTTAAAGCAGATGCAGGTAATCTGAATGATCTGGATCAACATGAATTTGCACCTCAAGGACTACCAGCTCCCTTAGTTCGCAAGTTATTTCTTGGTGAACTTGTTAACTTAACGTCCATGGATGTTTCATTGAACAAGAGTGCTCCAAATACAGGTGTTAGCTTTTTTCACGCCCATAAAAATAATGAGGAGCTGTATATATTCCTAAAGGGTACTGGAGAAATGATGATTGATGGGGATCGTTTTACTGTTACGGAAGGGAACGTAGTAAAGGTTGACCCGGATGCAAAACGCACTTGGTGGAATACAGGTGATGAAGATCTTTATTATGTTGTCATTCAGGCACCAGCAAACGGACTTAGAGGAGCTGGGGTGGACGATACAATATTTAGCAAAGAAAGGGTGCCGTGCATTTAACCATATTTTTTTGCAAAAGTATAAATAAATATTTTAGAGTTTTACAAGTAACTATATGTAATACAAGGAGCATTGACATGAAAGTAATTTCACCTCGTTTTCACGGCTATCTTGATTTTATGACAGTCGTTATTTTTTTACTCGCCCCTACACTATTTGGATTAAGTCAGCTACCCGCTATGCTTGCATATGTTATTGCTGGCGTTCATCTGATGGTTACGATTACCTCTGATTTTCCATTTGGTGTAGTTAAGCTAATTCCATTTACCATCCACGGTTGGATTGAACGCCTAGTCGGCCCTTCGCTAATTGCCCTACCTTTTATTTTTGGTTTCGCAGATGAAGAAACAGCAAGGAATTTTTATATCGCAGTGGGTTTAGTTGTTATCGTGCTCGGTTTTATCACTGATTATCAAGCTGCAGAAAAGGACAAATGAATGCCGAAGGAGTAGGCGAGCATTAATCAGCATTAGTATAACGTGTAATGCATACGGTCATTGAAATGGCAACTAAAGAATGAAAATCATAAATGTACTTCATTATTTAATAAAGACTTAATAAGGAAATAAAAATGAAAACTATTAGTAAAATTGTTGATGATGTTTCAGTATCTCCGGAAATTGAGGAAACCTTCGTCAAGATAAAAAAAGCGCTTAACGCGCCATTTACACCGAATTTTTTCCGAGTATGGGGTGTTTCACCTGAATCATTAAAAGGCATCTGGCCAGTAATGGATCATATACTGACGAGTGGTCGGGTAGGACGTCAACTTAAAGAAATGATTTTTGTTGCCATCTCCTCATTAAAGAGTTGCCACTACTGTGAAGCCGCGCATCACGCATTTTGCCTAAGTATAGGCGTCACTCCCGAACAAATTGATAGCCTGATTAATAACTATACAGCGGACACGGCTGACCCTAAGGACAAAGCCGCCATAGATTTTGCCGTTAGGCTCGCAAAAGACTCTCACTCATCAAGCGAACAAGATTTCCAGGCTTTAGGAGAGCTGGGGTTTGATGATGAAGAAATCATGGAAATTATTGCTATGTCAGGTATGGGCGTTTTCTATAATCATTTAGCTAATGCAACCAAAATAAATATTGACGAAGGGTTTATTAAAATAATTTCCAAGAAGGGTAAAGCGTAATATTTGACAGCGGTTTGACGCATGTCAAGCCGCTGTCATTTACTGATGCTGAAACGCATGTAGCCCGGTTGCCCAGCACTTTACAACTTCTCGGGAATTTTGAATCCAAGGTAAGTCAGGTTGCTGATTCCCATCAAAATGAGCAAGGTCTCGGGAAATTCAGGCATGGACATGCTGTCCGCCACATACCTGATGAATACCATGCCCAGGACAAGTGTCCATACGACAACTTGCAAACGATGAAAACTTACGCCGTTGCCATCATCGCAAATATCCCGCCAAAAACCTCTCGATGGGCGAGGCCGAGGCAGATTGCCCGGTTGTAGCGATAATTCGGCAATTTTTTGCGAGATAGCTGTTAACTGATTCTCATTTTCCGGTAAAAAAGCAGCCGGATTTTTTTCCTTCTGCTCCTTAAGCTTTTGCTCCTCCAGGCGAAGCTTATTGAGGTCATCCTCGGCTCCGGATTTTTTGCTTTTTCCAATCAATACGGCGCTCAGCCCCGTGGCGCCGCTGATGCCAAGCAGGATAAGCGCCTGCTGGGGAACATACTCCATAATGCCGGTCAGTATCCAGACGCCGAGAAATGACAGAAGGACTATCAATCCCCAGAAAGCCATCTGGCTCTTGCCCAGACTGTAAAGGCCAGTATCGCTGTCCTTCAACATGTTCGTTTTACTAACTATCAGATAGTAGGCGGCAAATAGACCGAGCAAGGCGCTACTCACAATGAACAATATTTTGGGCGCTGGCGCGACGTAAAAACAGAACGGATGGCCGGATTGCACCACTAGCGGCAATTCATTCCCTACCGCAAGGCTCACCTCGATCGGCATGATGTACTCTTTCTTGCTTTTGAAGAGCATGTCCCATGCCTCGCGGCATTCTTTAAACGATGGATTGCGTTCAAGATAAAAACTGTAAAGTGGACCCCTCAGTCAAGACAATATTAAGCCGAGTTTAAGAGGGTAGCCGGTCACATGCAGCGGAACGGCGCTGCCCCGGTTTTGCTTCTGTTTCTGAGCGAGATTTCTTTCGCTCACTG
>JACCWK010000138.1 GCA_013697655.1 Nitrosospira sp. | reverse complement strand
CGTTGCATTAATTTAATCCGTTGCGTAGTATCCATCTTGGGCGTTGATGTAGTCTTTGGAACCTCCATCTTGCCAGCAATGGCAGCGCCCAACTCAATTTTTATCCGTCAGATGAAAATAATTCCGCTTAGCCTGCCCATTTTGCAAGAACCTCATAAAGTAAGTATATTTTTCTCAGCCTGCTCAGGCTCTTTGCCGGTAAACACGTAGGCGCCAGCCAAGCAATCCCAATCCGGCGAGCATCATTGCCCAGCTTTCGACCTCGGGGATTGGAGAAACCTCCCAGCCCATATCTTTCATAGCGGCAAAATCAAGCTCTGTAAATTGCTTGCGTTGCCCAGCAGCGATAGAGGGGTCCATCGCCACGTCCTGGCCAAGATATTTCAGGCCGCTTTCCCAGTGACCGTCACTGGTCATCGAAGGATTATGACCAGTCAGGGCATTAACGGCGGAGCCGGTAAACACCCCCCCCGCGATCAGGTTTTTAAAAGAGGCGGTGGTGCCAAAACCGAGCACATGAGCCAACTCATGCACGACTACCGAATAAAGATCGAAGCCTGAGAAAGATTCATCTGTATTGGTGTCCTGATCGAGATACCAATTGGAATCACTATTAAAGGACATTGCCCCTCCCCACGGTCCAAAATCGGTCTTAACTGGTCCAAGGGCACCAGCCTCACCTCTGCCGGAAGCATTCTCAACGAAGCCAGGAGTGGGGATACCAGGGAAGGAAAATCCTCCCGGACCGCCCACTGCAAGTTTGCTACCCAAGTTGTATGCACCGACAAAAACCACGATCTGATCGGCGCCGATACTTAAACCGGGAATTTGAGTGGTTGAACCGGTATCCGGCTGAAAGAATCTCGCATCAAAACTGTTTGACCCGGATGGAGCAATTGCGGTCAGAGAGTCTTTAAAACGAGTCTCGAACACAGAAGCGGCGGCATTCAATAAATTCTGGCGTGAGCTATTTGCACCCGTAAAAAAACCTGAGCTATCGTAACGATAATCGAATTGGACATCAATATTGGCAAACGCGGGCTGGCTGGTTGCGAGCAATACGCCCAGAAATATAGGATATGCAAATTTCATGTTGCTTGACTCCTGTGGTTGGCTGTTCAACGGGTCTGCTCCAATGCTTGCAGGGGATCAATATATGTCAAATCGAACTCCTTCGCGACGGCAGGGTAAGTTACCGATCCTCGGTACGTATTCAGGCCAAATTGTAATGCCACGCTTCCTCGTACGGCATCCAGCCCTTTATCCGCCAGATGCAGCGTATAAAAAGCCGTTTGAGCGTTAAGTGCAAAGGTACTGGTGCGGGGTACAGCGCTCGGCATGTTGGCGACACAATAATGCAGAACGCCGTCAACTTCATAAATTGGGCTGCTATGAGTCGTAGGCCGGGTTGTTTCCACACACCCTCCCTGATCAACTGCCACATCTACGATCACCGAACCTTTTCGCATATTCGGCAACATCCCGGCTGCAATCAGCCAGGGCGCTCGTCCGCCCGGAATCAAAATGGCGCCGATTACCAGATCGGCATTGTAGACTACCTCTTCAATATTATATTCGTCGCTGATACGCGTCTGTAGTTGCCCATGATAAATGTCGTCAAGATACTTCAACCGATCATGATTAATGTCCACGACGGTAACTTGCGCGCCGCATCCGACAGCCACGCGAGCGGCATTCGTGCCTACAATACCTGCGCCGAGAATTGCAACATTTGCTGAAGCCACACCGGGAACGCCACCCATTAATATCCCACGGCCACCATATGTCTTTTGCAGATATGTTGCGCCAATTTGAGTGGCCATACGCCCGGCGACCTCACTCATCGGCATTAACAGCGGTAACTTACCTCCTTCGGTTTGAACCGTTTCATAAGCAATGCCTGTAACCCCCCTCTCCAGCAGAGCAAGGGTAAGCGCCCTGTCCGAAGCCAGATGAAGATAAGTAAACAGAATCATATCCTGACGCAGGTAACGATATTCCGATGCAATAGGCTCTTTGACTTTAACCACCATTTGTGCAGCCCAGGCTTCTTCGGCATTCGGAACTATCATGGCCCCGGCTGACCGATATTCAGCGTCCGACAGAAAGCTGCCTTCGCCAGCCCCGCTTTGCACAAGCACTTGATGGCCATGCCGTGTCAAGGTTTTGACTATGCCGGGCGTCAATCCGACCCGGTTCTCGTGATCCTTTATTTCTTTGGGTAGTCCGATCTGCATTGTTTACGCCTGACTATCGATAGATAAAAATAATTTGGTGCAAGAAATTAAACGTTGGAATTAAACGAGCCACCAGCACACCCACGATTCAATATGGATACCTGCCGCCCGTAGGGTTAGCAGTCCAGGTTTCAAGATCGCTGAAAAGCCACCATTCTGCCTGAGTGTCTCACATTAATCACACGAATTCTTATCCGTTCAGATCGAGAGCCGCGGACGCAAGTGATGAAGTACCCATTCACACCCGGTTAAGCGCTGTCGGGCATTGATCGTAGCGTTGAATACCTTTTCCGGTGCAGACAATCGAAGGACCGCGTTGCCGGGACTTAGGCGCACTTTGCGGAGAACCGTCCGGCCGCTCAATCATTTTCCGTTAGGGAAGGAAAACCCTCCTCGAAACGACGTCCCGAGCACTGACGCCGAAAACTCTGAGCGAGCGGATGAAGGGGCAGATGATCCCTATGAGATTTGGAAGATTACAGTAGACCTGAAGGATGTCACTTCAAACTGCTATAGCGCCTTGACCATGTCTTCGACGACCTTCTTGGCATCACCGAACACCATCATGGTCTTGTCCATATAGAACAGATCGTTGTCGAGACCGGCGTAACCCGCAGCCATGCTGCGTTTGACCACCATCACGGTACGCGCCTTGTGAGCATCCAGTATGGGCATACCATATATTGGACTACCCGGAACATTCGCCGCGGGATTTACCACGTCGTTCGCGCCCAATACCAATACGACGTCGGTGGTGGAAAAATCGCTGTTGATCTCATCCATCTCCAGTACCTGTTCATAGGGAATCTCTGCTTCCGCCAACAATACGTTCATGTGTCCCGGCATGCGTCCCGCCACTGGATGAATGGCAAAACGTACATTGACACCTTTTGCGTGCAATTTTTCTGCTAATTCCTTGACTGAATGCTGCGCCCTTGCTACCGCCAAACCATAACCGGGTACGATAATGACGCTATCAGCATTACCCATCAGGAATGCCGCATCATCCGCACTCCCGCTGCGATGGGTTTTTTGGGTGCCGTCGCTTACCGCTGCAGTGCCCGCTTCACTGCCGAAACCGCCAAGTATGACTGAGAGAAAAGGCCGATTCATGGCCTTGCACATAATATAGGAGAGAATGGCTCCGGAACTGCCGACCAGCGACCCGGCGATAATAAGCATGGGGTTGCCGAGTGAGAAACCAATTCCCGCCGCTGCCCAGCCCGAATATGAATTAAGCATGGAGATTACCACCGGCATGTCCGCCCCTCCGATGGGGATGATAATAAGGAAGCCAAGCACGAAAGCAATTGCAGTCATCGTCGCAAAGGCTGTCCAGTTGGTGGTTTCACTAAAGAAGAACCACAGGCCAAAGACGACCATTACAACGGCGAGGATCAGATTGACCATGTGCTGCCCGCTAAAGGTAATGGGCGCTCCGCTCATACGGCCTGACAGCTTCATGAAGGCGATCACCGATCCCGACCACGTCATGGCCCCGATGAACGTACCCAGAAACAACTCCAGTTTGCTCCCCATCGGCAATAGTGCAGGCAAGCCGAACGACACCGGATTATTGACAGCAGCGATAGCGATAAATACCGCAGCCAAACCCACCAGAGAGTGCATAAATGCAACCAGTTCCGGCATCGCTGTCATTTGTACACGTCGCGCAACAACGGCACCAATAGCGCCGCCCAGTGCGATGCAACCGACTATCAATGCCCAGTTCTTGGTAACGGTAAGCGTGGTGAGGACGGCGATCGCCATTCCCACCATACCGAACAAATTGCCGCGGCGAGCTGTTAGTGGGGAGCTTAGCCCTTTTAAGGCCAAAATAAAAAAAACTGACGCGATCAGATACGCGAGTGCGACCGAATTTGCGGACATTTACTAGCTTCCTTTTTTATCTTTTTTTCTGAACATTTCCAGCATCCGCTGGGTAACGAGAAACCCGCCGAACACGTTGATCGCCGCCAGCGTCACTGCCACTGCACCTAGCCATACGCCCCAGTCGCTTTCCGCTGGTCCGGCCGCCAGCATGGCGCCCACCAGGATAATGCCGGAAATCGCATTGGTCACCGACATGAGGGGCGTATGCAAGGCCGGCGTCACATTCCAGACAACGTGATAGCCGACAAATATCGCCAGCACGAATACGGTGAGATTAATGATGGTTGGGTCAACTTCGCCGATCATGATTGCTCCTTCTTGTTCGTTAACTGTGAATCTTGAATTTTCAGCGTTGGAGGCAGGTCGCGAAGAGCCGCGCACGTCAATTCACTACCTGCTTATGACTCAGGTCTTTTTTATAACTTCTCCGCCTGCACAGACCAGCGTTCCCCCGATGATGTCGTCTTCACGGTTTATTTTGAATTCACCGCTATTCGCGTCAAGCATCAGATTGAGAAAATTCATCAGATTTCGCGCATAAAGGGCGCTGGAGTCCGCCGCCACCAATCCTGGCAGATTGGCGATGCCGATAAGATGCACGCCGTGCTTCACCACAATCTTGTCTAATTCCGACAAGGGACAGTTGCCGCCCGCTTCTACTGCCATGTCAACGATGACTGATCCGGGCTTCATGGCACGAACGGTTTCCTCCGTGATCAGAACCGGCGCCGGACGTCCGGGAATGAGGGCCGTGGTAATGATGATGTCGGCTGCTGCCGCACGCTGATGTACCAGTTCGCCCTGACGGCGTTTATAGTCATCCGACATTTCACGGGCATACCCGCCAGCTGTCTCCGCCTGCGTTTTTTCTTCCTCGCTTAGCGGAACCTCGACAAATTTTGCGCCGAGGCTTTCTACCTGTTCTTTTGCCACAGGACGCACATCGAAAGCTTCAATCACTGCACCCAGCCGTTTGGCCGTGGCGATAGCCTGCAGACCCGCCACTCCCGCACCCAAAATCAGCACTCGTGCTGCCTTTACCGTACCCGCGGCGGTCATCAGCATGGGGAAAAATTTCTGATAGACGTTAGCCGCCATCAGCACCGCTTTGTAGCCAGCGATGTTTGCCTGTGACGACAGCACATCCATGCTCTGGGCACGGGAAGTACGTGGCAGCTTTTCCATGGCGAATGCGGTCAGCCCATGCCGGGCAAGCGCTTCGATACCATCCATTTGATGCGGGGACAGTAGCCCCAGCAACACCGTATCCTTGCCCATCATTGCCAGTTCGCCGGGTTCCGGACCGCGCACCTTTAGGACGATCTGGGACTGACCATACAGGTCCGCCGCACCGGTAACGATCCTTGCACCGGCAGCTTCATACGCCTCATCGGGTATGCTCGCACCTGTCCCTGCGCCCGACTGTACCAGAACAACATGAAAATCTTTGGCGGTGAATTTTTTAACCGTCTCCGGCGTCGCCGCTACGCGACTTTCCCCCCCGCGAATCTCTGCGGGTATGCCTATGTGCATTGCTAATCTCCCTATGGGTAATTCTAAAAATCGAAATTACGAGTATTCGTCCCGCGAACCGCTCGCTTACCCGGTTTCGTCTTCATATTTGAAAATAACCTGGCTTTCGGAAATTGCCTGTTTCTTTTTCAGCTAATCAGCAAAAGTTGCCTATTGCCTGCTCTGACCATGACGAAATCTCGATTATAAATGAACCTGGGCATGATGAACTGCCCGGATTGACGAAAGCATCTCATTCACACCCCAATCTCGTTCGATTGTTTCAGGCAATGGCTGATCCAGCAGGTGGTAAGCTTTTCCTGGACGCTGTTCTGGCGTAAACGCGACGCCAATCCACTGAAATCAACCTGATCAAGGGGCTGATCCTGATTGAAGCAGGAAAACACGTAAGTAACCTCTCCTGTTTCCGGATTTTTGTGGGGTTGTAAACATTGAGCGCAGATTTCTTTCATCATGCATTGCATCGGCGAATTGATAGAGCCAATTGCGAAGTGATCTGTCTTCAGGTAAGGCTGGAGCTTGTTATGACGGGCAGCGCCCACGGCCGCCATCATGCGATCTGACCCAATGGCAATGATGCGGTCGGCCTCCGATAAAAGAATTTTCTGAGGACCCAGCGTCCCGCTGCCGTAGGCCGCCATCGCTTCCACAATATTGCCGACATAGGTAAGATCGTCCGGCCGCGAGGGCTTGAAACCGGGAGCTTCGTCGCAACACCACACTACAACGTCCGCTGCTGCCTCGATTTCCGCCACCTTGTAACGGTCGATCAGTTTCTTGTAACCGGCAAAATATAGAATATTCGACCCTGCGGCACGTGCTGCCGCGCCAATGGAAAACAATACCGCATTACCCAATCCGCCGCCTACCAATACTACCGTTTCATCTGGAAAAATCTCCGTGGGGGTGCCGGTGGGGCCCATCAGCACGACCGGATCGCCAGGATTGAGCCTGGCGCATAAATCTGCCGATCCGCCCATTTCCAAGGCAATCAGCGATACCAGACCCCGAGGAACATCAACCGAGGCTCCGGTGAGAGCAATGCCTTCCATCGCCAATTTCGTGTTTCCGGCAGTAGCGGCAAGGCTTGCAAAATTCTGGAAGCGGTAGAACTGACCGGGGTGAAAACGTTCCGCTGCCATTGGGGCATGCACTATTACCTCAATAATATTGGGAGTAAGCCTTTCAACTTTATATACAGTGGCGCGCAACTGTCCGTTGATATCAGCAAAAAACAGCTCAGCCGTTTTCCTGGATGCTGGCGCCACGCGCCCGAGCACCCGGCTGACTACGGGATAACCCTGTTTAGCGCTTGACATGGCTTTAACTACATTGCCGGAATAAGACGGATGCAGGTCACCAAAGAAGCTGATGAAGCGCCCGTCCTCGCAACGACTCAGCAGTACCATTGAGGTGTCCGGCTTGGGATTTGCACGGGGGGGGCTAACAGGGTCGCCATTGTCATCGCAAGCAGCGAAATAACGTCCGTTGAGTTTAAAGTTTTTTTCGTCTTCCCGGGCAAGTACTGTGTTCGGCTGGGTTCCTGCCGCAACCAGAACGGCGCTGGCCGATAATTCAACTTGATCAGTTTTTTGCCATGCCCCCGTTTCATCCAGAACCTGTACCGCGAACTGCACGGACTTCGCATGTTCCCACTTGTCGGTTTCCACTCGCACAGGCGTAAGGCCCTCGGCAAACCAGATTCCCTCCTCCAGCGCTTTTTCGACTTCCTCATGATTGAGCGTGTAGGAAGGGCTATCGATGAGTCGTTTACGATAAGCGATTGTGGCGCCTCCCCACGATTGAAGCAGTTCCAGTATATGCGGTGCCCGCCCTTCTCTTTCCGCTTCCTTGCGCTCTGCGCGAATAGCCCGCGCGTGAGCGAGAAATTCTTCGGCGATTTCTCGCTCTTCCTCATCCCATGCTCCCCGAATAGCAGCTTCCCCTTGCACGGAAGAGAGAATTTCATAGCGGCTAAGAAACTTATCCACTTGCACGGGATAATATGCAAGCGCTTCAGTTGCTGTATCGATGGCCGTCAAACCTCCGCCAATCACCACCACGGGCAGGCGCAACTGCATATTGGCGACAGAATTAACCTGAGCCGCGCCTGACAATTGCAGCGCCATCAGAAAATCGGACGCGGCGCGAACGCCTCGCGCCAGACCGTTAGGCATATCGAGCACAGTGGGACGTCCAGCACCCGCGGCCAGCGCCACGTGATCGAACCCCATACCTAAGGCGTCATCGGCGGTAAGCGTACCCCCGAAGCGGACGCCGCCAAAAAGAGCAAATTCCTCCCGTCGTTCCAGGAGCAACCGGAGCAATTTTAGAAAATTTTTATTCCAGCGTACGGTGATGCCGTATTCGGCGACGCCGCCAAACCCTCCGGGCATGCGTACATCCAGATCCTCATCGAGTTCGCTCGCATCCTGGATAGCCCTGAAAGGCACGTGCTGCCCTTGTTGGTTCACTCCGGAGAGATCCGACGCCAAGGGCTCAATCTTGAGACCGTCAATGCCTACCACTGTGTGACCGTCGTTCATCAGATGATGAGCCAGAGTGTATCCCGCGGGCCCCATCCCCACTACCAGCACCTTGCGGCCCGTCGGCGGCTTCGGTACCGAGCGGTGCAGGTCAAGCGGATTCCAGCGGGTGAGGAGACTATAAATTTCGAAGCCCCACGGCAATTCAAGTACATCCTTGAGTGTGCGTGTTTCAGCCTGAGGGATATCTACCGGTTCCTGCTTCTGGTAAATGCAGGATTTCATGCAATCGTTGCAAATCCGGTGACCGGTACCGGCACACATGGGATTGTCCAATATAATCATTGCCAGGCTGCCGACCGCTACTCCTTGAGTCTTTAGCTTGTGAAATTCGGAGATGCGCTCTTCCAGCGGACATCCCGCGAGAAGAATACCCAACTGGCTTTTTTTAAAGGATGTTGCCTCGCCAAGCACCTTTGGTTTTTCCTTTAGGCCTTTTGAGCACGAATCCTTTCCCTGCTCATGGCACCAAATGCAATAATTCGCCTCATCCAGGGCGCCAACCAGATCAGTTCCCGAATCGGTGAGCGCGAAACCCTCCCGGCGACGTATGTGATGCAATCGGTGAACGGTATAACCAGCAGTATTGTCGGCATCCGTTGACAGGAGATGCAAATAATCAAGCTTGGCGGGGGCCTTGAACAACACCCCGTCACGGTTACGCTCTCGCCCTGCTGGTGTTTTCAATGCCCAGGCTGCGTAGAGCAGGGCCTCCTTGAGGCGTTCTTCATTCGCCCCCTCATCCAGCAGCCATTTTGTAACTGAGGTTGCAAAAGCCAGTTCGGAAAAAGGAGCTTCGAACTCGACGGCTAGTTTTTCTTCCAGTGCCCTCCCATCCACTTCCGCTGCTTCTGCCTCACTTACCTTATTTATCGCCCGGCGCTGCACGAACTGCCTTTTGCATGAATAAAGCGGGGCCAGACGATGATGACGAGCGGCGAGAGCACCGACTTCTTCTTCGATGCCAAATAACCGAGCAATAAAGTCTTCCATCCATGGCGCAATCTCGATCAGAAGCGCCGACTCGACTTTGCGGTCGAGACTCTCAGGATAAGCACGAGCGTGATCCAGGCGAGCACGAAGTTCGGCATCTCCTTCCCGCAGAAAATCGAGAAACGCGTGATCCAGTCTTACCAATCCCTCGCGGCGATACATGTCAGCAAAAGCCATGCCAAAACCAAGCGTGGGAGAAGTCAGGGCAGTGGCCGGGATAATGTGAAGTGCCGATTGTAAGCTAGTCATAATAAGGTCATCGATAGTATGAAATGGATCAAAAAGACAGCAAGTGCTATCGTTATTTTTTATTAGAACGTAACGATGGTTAAAGCTTTATATCCCTATTCAATTTATGTTTTTCTCTCCGCAAAAATATAAAAGCGGCAAGGCCGCCCTCTCCGCATTATCCACCTTAGCCGCCCCGTCGCCTCGTAATCCAGATGGTCTTGCGCCCGAATCGCAAAAAATGATTCGATTAATCCTTTGCCATGCAAATCATGCCTGCAGCAACAGTATTGTTATTAATTTCATCAATAACAATAAAGCTGCCCGTAGCATGATTGCGTTGATAGGGGTCGCAGACCAGAGGCTGATGCATTTTCAGCGCCACCCGTCCTATGTCGTTCATTCTTAAAGTATCAGCGGGCAGATGGTTTAGCGTGTTGATATCCACCCGGTAATCGATCCGCGCCACCAGTGCCTTTACGACGCGGGTGGTATGCTTGATAAGATATTTTCGCCGCGGGTCGAGACTCTGCTCTGATAGCCAGCATACCATCGCCTCAAATTCCTTCGTGACGTATGGCAATTCTCCCCCGGTCTTCACCAGCATATCGCCGCGAGAAACATCCAGGTGGTCTTCAATCGTCAGCGTTACTGACTGCGGTGCAACCGCCTGGTCGACGGAACCATCATAAGTGACGATTTCCTTAATACGGGAAGTTAATCCGGAGGGCAGCACCGTCACCTCATCGCTGACATCTATGAAACCCGACTCGACACGGCCCATGTACCCGCGAAAGTCATGCAGCTCCTCGGTTTGCGGGCGGCATACCAATTGCACCGGAAACCGGAAATCTTCCAGATTAATGTCGTGATCGATAGGAACATTCTCCAGCAAATCCATTAATGCCACGCCTTCATACCAATCAAGCTTGTCTCCGCGCTCGACCACCATATCCCCGTTTAGGGCAGACATGGGAATGTATGCGATATTGTTCAGCTTGAGTCCCTCGGCAAAGGCAGCAAAGTCTTTACAGATCCGCTCAAAAACGTCACGGGAATAACCCACCAGATCCATCTTGTTGACCGCCACTACCAAATGAGGAATACCCACCAGGCTGGCTAAATAGGCATGACGGCGCGACTGGATAAGCACTCCCTTGCGCGCGTCAATTAATATAATGGCTAGATTGGCAGTGGAGGCCCCTGTAACCATGTTACGAGTGTACTGCTCGTGACCTGGTGTATCAGCGATAATAAATTTGCGCTTGGGGGTCGCAAAGTAACGATAGGCGACATCAATGGTGATCCCCTGCTCACGCTCCGCCTGTAGACCATCCGTGAGCAGGGACAAATCGACACCTTCCATGCCCCGCTTGCGGGTGGTGTGGGTGATTGAGCTCAACTGGTCTTCAAAAATGGACTTTGAATCATGCAGCAAACGCCCGATCAGTGTGCTTTTCCCATCATCCACGCTACCAGCGGTAATGAAACGCAACAACTCGGCGTGATCAAACGAAATTCTTTCAACGGCTGACATTTACAACCCTTGTGAAAATTTTTTCATTACGAAAATTCCTTGCGCTTCCATAGCTTGGTCGCCCCCTTGCCGGTGATGCATTTATCGAATCAGATTCCAGGCGGGATAGGGCAGAGAAATCAGAATAACCACGCACTCAAGATAAAGGAGATAGATTCCTGAGCAACGTTGTATCTTGACTCGGTTTCTATTTATACGGATGCACTTCAGAAATACCCTTCTTTCTTGCGTAACTCCATGGAGGCATCCGAAGTCTGATCGTCCATGCGCGTAGCACCACGTTCCGTGATCCGTGTTATCGCCGTTTCAGCAATGATTTCCTCGACACTGACCGCAGTGGATTCCACCGGACAGGTACAGCTCATATCTCCTACAGTGCGAAAGCGCACCATGAGATTTTCCGTTTTTTCGCCCTCCTGGAGCTGCACCAGGCGGGACACCGGTAAAAGACCATTACCACGTCTGATTACATCGCGCGTATGGGCGAAATAAATGTGCGGCACTTCCAGCCCCTCACGGGCAATATATTCCCAGACATCGAGTTCGGTCCAGTTGCTGATGGGAAATACACGAATATTTTCTCCTGGATGCACGCGGGTATTGTAGATATCCCAGAGCTCGGGGCGCTGATTCTTCGGATCCCACTGACCGAATTCGTCGCGGAAGGAAAATATACGTTCCTTAGCCCGCGCTTTCTCTTCATCCCGGCGCGCACCGCCGATGCAAGCATCGAAGCGAAATTCAGCAATGGCATCCAGCAGTGTCACGGACTGAAACGCATTACGACTTTGATATTCAGAACGCAGCACCACCCTCCCTTGAAGGATGGAGTCCTCCATGCTGCGAACAATTAACCGCTCGCCCAATTGCTTGGCGCGATGGTCACGGAACTCAATCACCTCGGGGAAATTATGACCGGTGTCGACGTGTAGCAACGGAAACGGAAACCGCCCTGGACGAAAAGCTTTTTCCGCCAATCGCAACAGCACGATGGAATCCTTTCCACCCGAGAATAGTAGGGCTGGATTGGTACATTCGGCTGCTACCTCTCGTAGAATATGGATGGCTTCACTTTCGAGCGCATCCAGGTGACCCAACTGCCGCGCAACAGGTTTAGTGGCTATCGGCTCACCTTTCATGATAGAACCCGGAACAGGAGTAATAAATTCTTGCACATCGCTCAATATGGTATTCATTGCTTAATCCTGAGAGTTTTCACGAAGGATGGGGCTTAGTTAGAGCCCGGCCACGCTCTTTCTTTTCCACACCCTGAGTTTGACTAGGAACAGCCAGGTCCGCCGCCGAAAAAGAAACTACTGAAGCTTTGTGCCGCTTATCCGGATGCAAGCCGCACTCCTTGAGTTCGGGATTTTCCCACCACCAACGGCCGGCACGAACATCCTCACCAGGAGTAATGGCGCGAGTACAGGGTGCGCAGCCGATGCTGGTATAGCCTTTATCGTGCAGTGCATTATAAGGGACATCGAATTGCTTGAGATAAGCCCACACCTCGGGTTGACTCCAATCCAGCAAGGGGCTGATTTTTTGCAAGCTGTTGTCAGGATCAAATTCCGACTCAGTCAGATCCTTCCTGGTTGGGGCCTGATCACGGCGCAGGCCGGTGATCCATGCACGCTTACCGCGCAAAGCACGTCTCAGCGGCTCTACCTTACGAATATGGCAACATGTTTTTCGTAAATCCACGCTGTCATAGAACCCGTTGGGACCATTCCGCGCAACGTACGCCTCCACGACGGCAGACTCAGGGAAATATATTGGAATGCGAATCCCATAGCGTTCCGCCACTTCCCCCATCAGCTTATACGTTTCTTCCGGCAGACGGCCGGTATCCAGCGTGAACATTTCAATACCGGGATAATACCGCGCAATAAGATCCGTCAATACCATATCCTCGGCACCAAAACTGTTGGCGAAGACCGCCGGAACGTAGTCTGCCTGCACCACTTCCAACAGCGCTCTTGCCTTCGCAATTTTATTATCCAGGCTCATGTTGCCGTCTTAAATAATAAGATAATAAGCACAAAATTTATTACAAGATAGCCGATGACTGGGTTCGTTGAAGCGGGGATGACCTGACTGAAGCTGTCAGCGGCAGCGCGCCATCCAGATCAAGCTGACGGTCGAAACCAAGGCAAAACTCGGCAGCCTCCACCGTCCACGCATCGAGCTCAGAAAACCATTCGGTCAGCTGGACATCATTCAACTCCTCCGACGGCCGTGCAAAATCTTGCGCGAATTTAGCCAACTGCCTGGAAAGGCGCGGTTTGGTAGGCAACACGCGGCGCAACTCTTCCGCTTGCTCCGTCAAATCCTCGTGCTTCTGACCGCTGAGCAATTCAGTCACACCTTGGCCAATTAATCGAGCAATCTCCTCGGCACACTTAATCGAATCTTCGAATTTTCGTTGAAACTTGAGTGCATCCCGATAATTCCGCTCATGAGCAGCTTCAAAAAAACTTGAACCGATTTTCACCTGACTTACTCCCGCGCACTCGCCTCCGCCCAGCTGCAGCACCTTAAAATCGCCATCCTTGCCATGATCGCGCAAGACCGATGCCAATTCTTCCGGCTTTACTTCTCCGATATCCGCCAGCAGATCGGTGAAATAGCTCTTGCCCACGCGCCGTGTCCAGGAAAAGAACGTTTCGCCCGCCTCGTGGTTGGATTCATATGTCGATTTCACCCGTTCCACCGCCGCCTCGATACGGGCCGACGGAATCGATGGACCCTTGATCGCCAAGGCCCCATGCGCCATTCCATCGCCGCCAAAATACATCTGATAATGCGGCACGAGTTTGCCGTGCATGCGCTTTCCTTCACCGTAAATGCCGATGTCGCCGGTCTCGGGCTGAGCGCAGCCGTTATGACATCCCGAAACACGAATTTTTAGATCATGCTTGCCACCGCTTAGTTTGGGGGCGAGGACAGTGCTTGAAGTGATCCCTAAACGGCAGGTCGAAGTACCGGGACAAGCCACCACATCATCGCCTGTCTCAGGCTCCCGCAGGCCTAATGTTGCCAAGGCCGTACGCAAGGGCTCAATTTTTTCTTTCGTAACATTTGCCAGAAACATGTTCTGATCCTGAGTCACACGAATATCATGCAACTCATGGGTCTCGGCAATTTGGGCGAGACCGCGCAACTGCGTCACGTTCAGATTACCCATCGGCACGCCGATTGGAAATACGTAATAACCCGGCTGTTTCTGCTCGAATACATGGCGCGGCGCTCCGATACCGGGGACTTCGCTATCTGCGCCGTCGCTCCATTCGCCTTTTGGGTAATCCTGGGTTGCCAATGCTGCTTTAGTGCGGGCCAGTTCTTCGCGATACTTCTGGACAAATCCCTCGGGCCCGAATTTATCAACCAAAAATTTAATCCGCGCTTTAGCGCGTTTGATCCGATCAGAATAGCGGTTGTGCAATGAAATAACAGCCTCCATCACAAGCAGCAAATCCTTTTCTTCAACGAACTCTTCAATGACGATGGCCTCATGCGGCTTATGCCCAAGACCGCCGCCGGCCATGACCTTAAAACCGAAGCGCATACCATCCCGCACTGCGACAATCCCCATGTCGTGCATCATGCCTTGGGCACAATCGGATTCGCAGGCTGAAAAGCTGATCTTGAATTTGCGGGGCATCTGCTGAGTCAGCGGATTTCGCAGAAAATGCTGGACCGCACCATCAAGATGCTTAGTGACATCCACATGCTGACGAGGACATACGCCGGAGAGCGAACAGGCGGTGACATTACGTATGGTATTGCCACAGGCTTCGCGAGTGGTCAATCCGGCTGTGGCCAAATGGCGAAGTACCTCCGGCGTATGCTCGAGAGGAACATAATGCATCTGGATGTCCTGGCGTGTGGTGATATGCACGACATCATGGCGCGCATGTTTCTCCAGCATATCGGCGATCACGTTCAATTGTGGCGCATTCAGGCGTCCCCCCGGAAGCTTGATGCGCACCATGTTGACACCTTCCTGCCGCTGGCCATAGATACCCATTTGCAGGCGGGTAGCGGTAAAACGATCGCCATCCATGCGCGAACCCTGATAATCCTGTAGCGCCTGATCGAACGAATTTATTTCTTGATCGTCAGCAAGGTAATTCAAGTGACTCATCTAAAAATCCTCCACAATTATGGGATATATCAGCGTAAGCCAGCAAAACACAATATTGCCAGCCATACGTACTGCAATATCCCCACTCTGCCCGCGGCCAGCCAAATAGGCCTCAGCCTAGCCCGAACCGCCGAGCAGGCGAATTTACTCTTTTATTTAATACAATCCCGTTAACCTCTGCCCATCGCCACCCGTCGCCAAAAGGACAGTTAACTGCATATGGTGCCGCGAAAATGCCATAATAGCAACGGGCATATATATCACAAAAGAATATTATGTTAGAGTATTATAATTCAAAGTTATTTAGAGTAAAAAAAGCATGAAGCTGCAGCAATTGCGCTATTTATGCGAAGTCGCCAATCAGGGCTTGAATTTGTCTAAAGCCGCTGAAGTCCTGCACACCTCCCAACCAGGAATCAGCAAACAGATCCGCCTCCTGGAAAACGAGCTTGGAATAGATATTTTTGTGCGCAACGGCAAACGCGTGGTTAAAGTCACTCCGCCGGGCCAAGCGATCCTAGAAATTGCCAAGAGGATGCTGAGAGATGCAAAAAACCTGAAACAGGTCGGTCAGGAATTCGCGAACGAAGCCATCGGGTCTCTCACCATCGCTACGACTCATACTCAGGCGCGCTATGCGTTACCTGCCGCGATCAAGCATTTTACCGCACGCTACCCAAAGGTGAGGTTAATTTTGCGTCAGGGCAACCCGACCCAGATAGCGGAACTGGTTACCTCGGGGGAGGCAGACATTGCTATCGCCACCGAGGCCATCGAACTTTTTCATGAACTCGTGATGCTGCCATGCTACCAGTGGAATCGTTGCGTCATTGTCTCACCAAGGCATCCGCTGCTTAAACTGGAGAAATTAACGCTGGAAGCCATCGCTCGGTATCCGATTATCACTTACGATTTTGCTTTCACCGGTCGCTCGAAGATCAATCAGGCATTCGACGCTAGGGGACTCACCCCCAATGTAGTGCTTACGGCAATAGATGCAGATGTGATCAAGACCTACGTGGAATTGGGGTTAGGCATTGGCATTCTCGCGCAGATGGCGTTTGAGCCCAAGCGCGACAAACAACTGCGGTCCATTGACGCAAGTCACCTGTTCGAGCCAAGCACCACTCGCATCGGCATAAGCCGCAATAGTTACTTGCGTGGCTATGTATTCGATTTCATTGAAATTTTCGCCCCTCACCTTAGCCATACCGTAGTCAAAGCCGCCATGAAAGAGCATCCATAACTACGCCGGCGCCATAGATCAATCGTCTATACCACCAGCATAATTGTAGTGGAACGTTGATCATTCCGAATTTTTCCGCCGACAGGATGCTGCAACTTTGGGAATTCGTGCAAAAGTCGACCTGCAAGGATTTATACAGTGAATTTCCCAAGCGGTATAATAGCAGCACACTTTTTTTTCCTCACACATGAACGCGATCAAGCTCCTTCCCGACTTGCTTATCAACCAGATTTCTGCTGGAGAGGTCATAGGGCGCCCAGCCTCGGCACTCAAGGAAATGCTGGAGAACAGCGTGGATGCAAAAGCAACTGAAATAACGGTACAGCTCTTTCAGGGCGGAACCAGGCTGATCCGTGTGGCTGATAATGGAATCGGGATTTCGAGGAATGAAATGCCTCTTGCGCTTGCCCGCCATGCTACTAGCAAGATCCAGACGCTGGAAGATCTGCAGAATATAGCGAGCCTGGGGTTCCGCGGGGAAGCGTTGGCGAGTATCGCAGCAGTTTCGCGTCTGACGCTGGCAAGCCGCAGGACGGGGGAAAAACACGCTTGGCGCATAGAAGCGAAAGGTCCTCATCTATCAGAGCCTCAACCTGCAGCACTTACCGCCGGCACTACGGTGGAAATGCATGACCTTTACTTCAATACCCCTGCGCGCCGCAAGTTTCTAAAGACCGAAGCCACTGAATTTGCCCATTGCGAAGAAGCGTTCAAATCTATCGCATTGTCGCACGCGGATATTGGGTTCACGCTGCAGCATAACGAGACCGTACGCCGGCATTTGCGTGCTGTGGACCCAAGGCTTCGCATCGCGGCGATACTAGGCAATGAATTCAGCCAAACCTCGGTATATATCGATGAGCAGGCAGCAGATTTGCGACTATGGGGCGTAGCGGCTTTACCCGTATACTCGCGATCTTCCCGCGATGCCCAGTATTTTTTTGTCAACAACCGCTTCGTACGCGACAAATTGATCGCTCATGCCCTGCGCGAAGCCTATCGTGATGTGCTCCATCTGGACCGGCATCCGGCCTTTGCGTTATTCCTCGAGATGAATGCCGATGGCGTAGATGTAAATGTACATCCCACGAAAACCGAAGTGAAATTCCGCGATTCGCGCGCCCTGCATCAATTCATTTTTCATGCGATCAACAAGGCGCTCGCAACGCCGCAACCTGCATCGGCGGTCTCAATGTTCACGGCTCGGAACGAGGGGCCGGAAACCAGAGGGCGGGAGGTAGTTGCAGAGAATTCCTCCTACGGGCGGCAGAGCTCCATGCAGCTTAGGCCCCCTGAAGAGGCGGCCCAATCCCAGGCGTTTTATCAAACCCTCTTCGGCAGTAGTCCAAAAATATCGAATAATTCACTAACGACAGTGATTGATAGCAAGAAAGAGCTGGCCTCGCCATTGGGATTTGCCCTGGGACAACTCCTGGGGATTTATATTCTGTCGCAGAATGATCGGGGCTTGCTCATCGTGGATATGCATGCTGCGCACGAGCGGATATTATATGAGAAACTCAAATCAGCACTGGATAATCGCAGCCTTTCGATGCAGCCTTTGCTTATCCCAGTGACAATTCATGCGGATACCCTGGACATCGCTACAGTTGAGGAAAACAGCGCTGCGCTGCGAGAGCTTGGATTTGAAATGTCCGCCTTCTCACCAACCATGTTAGCGGTGCGGGCGGTACCCGCTACTCTCAAGGATGCCGACGTGGTGAAATTGGCGCAAGATGTATTGAGCGATATCCGCGAATTTGGGGCTAGTCAGGCGTTGACCAGCAGGCGAAACGAACTTCTCTCAACAATGGCCTGCCACGGCGCGGTACGCGCCAACCGCATGCTGACCATTCCGGAAATGAATGCATTGTTACGCGAAATGGAGATGACCGAACGCTCTGGCCAGTGTAATCATGGCAGGCCGACGTGGTTTGAAATCAGTCTTGCCGATCTTGATAAAATGTTCATGCGCGGTAGATAAGCCCGACGTTTAGCTTAGTTCATTTTGGTATTGCCGCTTATCCACTATCCTGCAAAACCGCCCACGGATCTCTCTCCTTCCATAAAGTTTCGCCGGGCTTTTATGGGTGTTTCTAGCACCATGATGTGTCGATGAAAAATGGGCTGCTGGGCGGCCTTTCACCCGAGAATTTCCTGCGCGATTACTGGCAGAAGAAACCCCTGTTGGTGCGTGGCGCCCTGCCCGGCTTTCAGGGGTTGCTGACGCCCAACGAACTTATTGAACTCGCCTGCAGAGACGATGCACAGTCGCGTCTGATCACACAAAAGAATGGCAAATGGCAACTGAGGCACGGTCCTTTTGTGTCTCGTTGTTTTTCGCGTCTACCAAAAAAACGGTGGACCTTGCTGGTACAGGACGTCAATCACTTCCTGCCCGCAGCTCGCGAGTTGTTGCTTAAATTCAAATTTATCCCGCACTCACGACTCGACGATCTAATGGTCAGTTTTGCACCAAGCGAGGGGGGAGTTGGCCCTCACTTCGATTCTTACGATGTTTTCTTACTGCAGGGTATGGGGCGCAGATATTGGCAGATATCAGCCAAGCAGGACAAGAGGTTGGTAGTGGATGCCCCCATAAAGATTCTGCAGAAATTCGTACCAGAACAGGAATGGCTCCTGGAACCGGGCGATATGCTGTATTTGCCGCCCGGATATGCGCATAGTGGCGTGGCAGAAGACAACTGCATGACTTATTCGATCGGCTTCCGTGCACCCAGCTATCAGGAACTTACCACCGAGTTTCTCGTTTACCTACAGGATCAGGCCACGATTGAGGGCATGTATCGCGACCCTGATATCACATTGCAATCCCATCCGGCACACATTAGTTCGGCCATGCTGCGTCAAGTAGGTGAGGTTCTGGATAAAATCAAATGGAACTGTACCGATGTAGAACGCTTTATCGGCACCTATCTTACCGAGCCGAAACCCCATGTTTTTTTTACGCCACCAGCATCTCCCGTAACTCGAAAAAAATTTGTATCTCAGGTTAGAAAAAACGGGTTACAACTGGATTTGAAAAGTCGTATGCTATGCAGAGGGAGAGCCATTTTTCTGAATGGGGATGAATATTCAGTCAAGGCCACCGTCCGCCGATCATTGGAAAAACTGGCTGATCGTTTTATATTGCGTGCAGCGCAGGATCTTGATAACGAGGCTTTTGCACTGTGTTACCAATGGTATCTGTGTGGTTATATTGAAATACCAGATCAACCCGCTGAAGGGGAGCATAATTTATATTCACTCCTTAGTTCCCGATGCAGTTGAAATACGCTTCCTTTCAATCATGTAAGAGATAAAAAATAGTGAACCATTATTTTGACGCATTGCCGAAACCCTTGTCCCTTGGCCATTACCACTATCACTTGTGGCTCTGGTAAAGTGGACCCCTCAGTCAAGACAATATTAAGCCGAGTTTAAGAGGGTAGCCGATCACATGCAGCGGAACGGCGCTGCCCCGGTTTTGCTTCTGTTTCTGAGCGAGATTTCTTTCGCTCACTGA
>JACCWK010000078.1 GCA_013697655.1 Nitrosospira sp. | reverse complement strand
CCACTTGCCGTTCGATCAAACGGTGCACGGGCTCGGTATTCGCATAGCGCTGCTCGTTGACCCCCCACGCCTTCAGCTGCGCTTTCTCCTCTCCGCTCAGAAGATCAATGTCCCCCAGAATGCGCTCCGAGCTCTGCGTAATTTCTTGGAGCAGCATGGCTACTTGTGCCGCGATGCGGCTTACATTGATCTTCGAAAAATCCTTTCCTGCGAAGCTGTAGTTCAGACACAACGTGTCCGCCTGTGTGACCGATGCCGTCAAGGCATAATTTGTAACTTCTCGACTTTTGACGGCGGAAAAGACCAGTTCGCTGGATGCGAATTGTTGCAAGGCCTCGTCCATCGGATAGTTTTCGAACACCAGAATACTATCGAACAACCCCTGACCACTCTGCCCTCCCCAGCGTTGAATCTCATACAATGGCGTATGTCCATGTTCCCGCAAGGACAGATTCTGCGCTTGCAACTCACGTAGCCAGGCAGCTATCTCTTGCTGGGGATCGAGTGTTGCGATTACTGGAAGAGTATTGATGAAAAGTCCAAGCAACCGGTCAGCTCCTGGCAAATCATCTGGACGGCCCGCAACGGTTACGCCGAAAGCAACTGCTGGCTGACCAGTGTAACGATTCAGCAGCAATGCCCAGGCAGCTTGTACCAGGGTATTGACGGTGACGCGCTCGCGCTTTGCGAATTCGATTAAACCCGCTGTGGCAGTCCGTCCAATTTCACTCGGATATTCTTCATAACCAGGATTTCCTGTGTGCACGGGAAAAACATCGGCTAATCGGGTGGGTTCCCCCATACCGCGCAATTGTTCCCGCCAATGGGCCTCTGACAAATTCATATCACGGGTTCGGAGCCATCCAATGTAATCGCGATAGCGGCCTCCGGATAAAGGCAGTCTCATACCGCCGTACTGCTGCAATACTTCGCCCATCAACTGGGAAGCACTCCAGCCGTCGAGCAGCAGATGATGAATGGTCCAGATAAAGTGATATTTTTTGTTGGTGAGGCGCACCAATGACAACCGCATTAGTGGTGGTTGTAACAGATCAAAACCACGAGCGTGTTCCGACTGGGCCAGCGTATCCAGATCCTGTTCCTGATTCTCGGATCGCGGGCTTGACTGCTCCCGCCAGTCATATTCCACTAATCGCAACTCAACGGTTTTGGCCACCCATTGAAGCGGTACGTCGCGCTGATGCAGGAAACCCGTACGCAATACGTCATGACGATCCACCGCAACTTGCCATGCCGCTTTGAATCGCTCTACTTCCAATCCTTCGATGTCGGCTCTCAACTGATTAACATAGAGGCTGCCATCTGAATCATATACGCTGTGAAACAGCATTCCCGACTGCATCGGCGAAAGCGGGTAGAGATCATCAAGCCGCCCTGCAGATATTGGCAGACCATTTAATTCATCCTGCGTGATCTGAACCAGCGGAAAATCCGACGGCGTGATACCGTAAATATCACTGGTGCAGTGAGCAATCAGTCTTTCAAGTTCAAACTGATAGTCATTCACGAAAGATTCTATTTTGTGTTTCGTATAACGAGCCTGGCTGTAACTTACTTCCAGGCTAAGTTCGCCTGCATAAACGTGTCCATTTATGGATATCTCATGGCTTAACGCCGCGGCAGCGTCCATTAAATCGCCGATGGGCTCGGCCGCAAGTGTCCATGAGGTCTTCTCGTCAAAACTGGCATCGAATTGCCCCAGGTAGTTGAACACTATTTCGGCCTTGGGAACACATGCAAGTGCTTGTCGTTGCTCGGCCACTCCATAATATTTGAATAGGCCGTGGCCCAGCCCTTTATTAGGTACTTGCCGTAAGGTCTCCTTGATTCGTTTGAGTCTCTCATCCAGATCCCCGGACGAATCGAGCACCACCGGGTGGAGACAAGTAAACCAACCGACGGTATGCGAAAGATCGATATCTGCATAGAGATCTTCCCGTCCGTGCCCTTCCAGATCGACCAGGATCTTATCGTGCCCGCTCCATCGGCATAAAGCGCCTCCCAACGCGGTAAGCAAAAGGTCGTTGACCTGGGTACGATAGGCTGCAGGCGCTTGCTTTAGCAGGGCTTGTGTTTGTATCCGATTAAGTCTGAGGGTAATGCTGGTCTGATGAAGAACGCTGTTCGGGCCTTGCGGATAGTCTTTAGGAAGGGAAACGGGTGTATCTGCGAGGTTCTGCCAATAAGGCAGTTCGTCCGCATGGCTGTGAATGTAATCCTGGAGTCGCTGCGCCCATACCCGGTAGTTGCTGGTCTTCTCGGACAGAATTACCGGCACCCCCATTTGATATTGATTATAGGCGCTCTGTAAATCTTCGAGCAGGATACGCCAGGAAACCCCGTCCACCACCAGATGATGAATAACCAGCAGCAGGCGCTGGTTGCCATCGACCATTTTGATGATCGAGGCTCGCAATAATGGGCCTTCGGCAAGATTCAAGCTGCGTTGAGCTTCATTGCAAAATGCCGTGAACTGTTCGCTATTGGCGGCGTCACGTATCCATAGCAGATCCTGGGCAGCAGATTTTCCGTAAGCCTGTTGCCATTCACCGGCTGCTTGTTTTGCATAACGAAAACGAAGGACATCGTGATGACGTGCCACGACTTCCAGCGCTTGATTGAGACATTCAATATTCAGAAACTGGCTGCTTTTAAGTAGCACAGCCTGATTCCAATGATGCCTGGCAGGAATCTCCTGTTCGAAGAACGCAGTCTGGATGGGGAGCATTGGCACCGTGCCGGTTACATCCGCTGGAGCCGCGCTTGTGTCCTTTTGCATTGTTTCAGTTGCTTTTTCCGCCAATGCGGCCACCTCTGCCAGCGCTGCAACGGTCTGGCGCTCGAACAATTGCCGAGGAGTGATCTTCCAGCCCGCACGGCGTACCTTGGTCACGATCTGGAGACTCAGTATGGAATCGCCCCCCAGTTCGAAGA
>JACCWK010000077.1 GCA_013697655.1 Nitrosospira sp. | reverse complement strand
TCTTCGAACTGGGGGGCGATTCCATACTGAGTCTCCAGATCGTGACCAAGGTACGCCGTGCGGGCTGGAAGATCACTCCTCGGCAATTGTTCGAGCGCCAGACCGTTGCAGCGCTGGCAGAGGTGGCGGAAATAGTGCAGGAATCCGTTGTGGTTCCGGCTAAACCGGAGCGAGGCTACCTGCACGACTACCTGAATGGCGAGGAGATCGCCGCACTCACGTTCGGAGACGATGAAGTCGAGGATATCTACCCACTGGCACCCATACAGGAGGGGATGCTGTTTCACACCCTGGAAGCACCATGTACCGGACTATACGTGACCCAACTCAGTGTCGCAGTGGAAGGTCTTGAGCCCGAGCGTCTGGCGGAAGCATGGCGAGCCATGGTCGCACGGCATCCGGTTCTGCGCACGGGCTTTCTATGGCAGGCCGGGCTGGCGCGTCCGCTGCAGATCGTATTTAAACAGACTGATGTTCCTGTTCTTCATATGGATTGGCGCGGCCTCGATGGGCTGGAATCCCGAATCGCTGCTTACGCCGACGAAGACCTGAAGCGTGAATTTGATTTCCTCACCCCTCCGGTAGCCCGATTGAGTCTGATCCGCCTGCGTGAAGATTGCTATCAACTGGTCTGGACGAAGCATCACATACTTCTCGATGGGTGGGGGGACTCCATGCTTATCAGCGATTGGCTACGCTGCTATGCCGGGGAAACGCTGGCTGCGCCGGGACCGGGTTACGGTCATTATGTTCGTTGGCTTGCGCAACAGGACGTGGAAGCGACCAAGGCTTTTTGGAAAACCGAGCTCAAACAGGTCGAGGGCGCGACCTTGCTATCGAACGCGCTTCGCACGACAGGCAAAGCAGATGGGTCGGGGAAGAGATCAGGTTACGCTCAGATCTATACTCATTTAAGCGCTGATGAAACTTGTAATTTGCAGGCATTTGCGCAACGAGAGCGAATAACGCTCAATACCTTCGTGCAAGCGGCATGGGGACTGCTTTTGCAACGTTACACGGGAAGGGATACCGTAGTATTTGGGGTTACCGTAGCCGGCAGATCGCCCAATCTACCAAAATCCGATGAGATTCTCGGATTGTTCATCAACACTATCCCGCTTCCCGTGGAGCGGCGGAGCGATTTGACGGTGCGTGAGCATCTCACCATGCTGCAAAGCGTCAACGCGAGGCTGCGCGAGCATGAACATACATCGCTGGCCGATATTCAGCGATGGGCGGGCTCGCCCGGTCAGCCTCTTTTCGACAGTATCGTCGTGTTCGAGAATTATCCCATCGCCGAGACGCTGCGCAGCAATGATCTGTTCGGCCTTCGTTTTGGTGATATAGAAGGCAAGGGTCTCACCGGTTACGCGATGGATTTGCAGGTCGTTGTCGGCGAGACTCTGGAAATCGAATATGCTTACGGACAGAATGATTTTACGGATGACTTCGTACTTGAACTACGAAGTCATATGGAATTCCTGATGCGGGAAATGATGGTCCATCCGCAACGGCCGGTCGGGGAGTTGGGATGGGTGGAACCCAACGAGCTCAATCACTTGATTTCTTTGGGACGCAATGCGCATGGTTCTGATATTCCGGCATACATCCCGGCAAGTTCGCGTCAGCAGGTTCATCACCTGATTGAACACCATGCAAGGGTGCAACCGGATGCTATCGCGCTGCTGATGGGCGAACAGGAACTTTCTTACGCCGAACTCAACACACTGGCCAACCGGCTTGCGCATCGCCTTATCAGTATGGATGTCGGCCCGGAAATCCGGGTGGGTGTTGCAATGGAGCGCTCGCTCGACGTGATTGTCGCGCTGCTTGCCGTGCTCAAGGCTGGCGGTGCTTATGTACCTCTGGATATTGAATATCCGGCTGACCGGCTTTCATTCATGATGGAAGACAGCTCGCTGTCTCTTCTTATTACGCAAAATAAAATATTGCCCAAGCTTGTGATCACTCCCCGCGCGCGAACGCTGGTAATGGACTCGATTGACCTTCTGGCTGAGCCGGATTCGAATCCGGAGGTGTCGATTAATGAGCATAACCTCGCTTATGTCATATACACATCGGGCTCTACAGGCATTCCTAAAGGGGTGGCAGTGACGCATGGCCCGCTGGCGATGCACTGCCAGGCTACCGCAGAGATTTATGGAATGGGTTTACATTCGTGCGAATTGCTTTTCATGTCGTTCTCTTTCGACGGCGCCCATGAGCGCTGGCTGACCGCACTTACTGTCGGTGCGGGACTCGCGGTACGCGACCAGGAATTATGGACAGCTGAGCAGACATACGATGCATTGCATCATTATGGCATTACCAATGCTGCTTTTCCGCCTGCCTACCTGGGACAGGTAGCGGAATGGGCCGCACCCCGTAATGACCCGCCGCCCGTGGATCTCTATGTATTCGGCGGTGAAGCCATGCCTAAGGCGTCGTACGACCTGATCCGCCAAACCTTGCGGCCCCGTATCCTGATTAATGGCTATGGGCCAACCGAAACGGTCGTTACGCCATTGATCTGGAAGACTGACGCCGGAAACAGTTTTGACTGCGCTTATGCACCTATAGGCCGTCCCGTAGGGGAGCGCGCCGCGTATGTCCTTGACGTCGACATGCAACCTGTACCCATAGGTACAGTAGGTGAACTGTATATCGGTGGATACGGGTTGGCGCGTGGTTATCTGGGGCGAAGCGGTTTAACGGCCGAGCGCTTCATTGCTGATCCTTTCGACGACAACGGAGGGCGTCTCTATCGCACTGGAGACCTGGCGCGGTGGCTGGATGACGGCAACATCGAGTATATCGGCCGCGTCGATCACCAGGTGAAGATTCGCGGCTTCCGCATCGAGCTGGGTGAAATCGAGAGTTGCATACGTGAAGTAACCGGAATAGCCGATGCAGCGGTTATTGTGCATGAAGGTGCGGCGGGCCGCCAACTGGTTGCCTATCTGGTACCGATGGATGGCACGCAGCCACCTGACCTGGTACGGCGGCTCAAGCAGGAGCTGGGCAATCGCCTGCCCGACTACATGCTTCCCGCGCACATTATTACGCTGGCAATATTGCCGCGGCTGCCCAGTGGTAAGTTGGACCGTAACGCATTACCGGAACCGGGTGCTGCTGCCGGGCTGACCTACCGGGCGCCCTCGACCGATCAAGCCAGGATGCTCGCAAAAATCTGGCAGGACGTATTGGGCATAGAGCGTGTAGGAGAGACCGACAACTTTTTTGTTCTTGGCGGAGATTCGTTATCCAGCCTGAAAGTGATGGCCCGCATGCGTAACCTGCCTGATGCAAAATTCAATTTTAAACTGCGGGATTTGATGCAGCGTCCGACCATAGCGAGTTTACTTGGGTTGGAAATACAAGATCCGGAAGGCGCACAGGCGCTGGTGGCATTAAACCAGCCATGCGAAAAAGCCGCACCATTATTCTGCATACATGCAGGCTTGGGTACGGTATTCGATTACCAGCCCCTGGCACGCCTGCTACAGGGTATTCGGACAGTCTATGGCCTCCCCTGCCGAATGCTCGGTGAACCCGGATATCGGAATAGTTCGCTTGAACAAATGGCTGCGGATTACTGCCAGATGATCCGCCGCATTCAGCCGGAGGGGCCATACCACTTGGCTGGCTGGTCTCTTGGCGGCACCCTGGCAGCCATGATCGCTGCATTCTTGGAAGCTGACGCGCAAAAAGTGGTATTTCTGGGGCTGATTGATCCTTTTATCCTTGGTATCGAGCAACCGCAACCCGATAATTGGCTCGAGGATCTTTTTGATTTTATCTCAGTGGTAATGCCCGATGCGAACCTGGACGACGTGATGGGAGCTGACTCATCTATCGATGAAATGGCGGAATCAGGACAGGCAGTCGTCAGTTTGCTGGAAAGGTTGTTTTTAAGCGAACAGATACGAGTACGTGCCTTCGGGGACCGGGGAGCAGAAGGGTACGCCGGTATGGGGATAGAAGAGTTGGCGCACACTTTTGCCGTGGCGCGTCATTTGAAACAGTTATCGCTGCAAGCTTCCGGGCTGAGTGCCTTGCAGGGCCGGGCGACATGCTGGTGGGCGATTGATCGTCCCTTATCGGACCGGCATGCGCTTGCCTTACAGATAGACCAGGATAAATTGCGCTCGATCGAACTCGACGCCGATCATTTTGCTATTGTGCGCAAGGAATCGTTGCTGCTGGGGATAGCGTCGGTCCTTGCGGCGATTCCGCCTTTATCCACGGAGACCGGGTTGGTTGGCTAGCATGGCGCGGATAAGACATCCGGCCCTCAAGACTCGTCCAGGGTGCATTGAACGGAGCCGATCAGCTTGGAGTTAGATTAAATCCGGATTTTATTGTTGGGGATTAAAATGCCCTTGCAAGCGCTTGTGCCATATCCATTCGCACCAGATCGGCTTCCCTCACGATATTCCCGAGACGGGCAAAATCGTGAGTCATTCCATCATAGACCTTGAGTTGAGTGGCAACTCCTGCCGCTTTAAGCCGCTCCGCATACGCGATACCTTCATCCACCAGAGGATCGAATTCAGCCAACGCAATAAATGCCGGGGTAAGATTGCTTAGGTCAGCCGCTTCCAGTGGCGCAAAACGCCAGTCCGTCCGGTCCGCAGCGGTGCGCAAATAATTGTTGAACATCCATTGAAGCGTCGGAGCTTCGAGCAAATAGCCTTGAGCAAGCCGGTTATGCGACCCAGTATCCTGACGGGCAGAGGTGCAAGGGTAAAGAAGTATCTGAAGTATGGGTTGCGGCCAGCCAGCGCCACGCGCCGCGATAGCTAACCCCGTTGCCAATGTCCCTCCTGCACTGTCGCCCCCGACTGCAATGCGGCGGGTATCTATACCGTAAGAAAACCCATTTGAAAGCAGCCATCGATAGGCATCCTGGGCATCGTGAACGGCAGTCGGAAATTTATGCTCGGGGGCAAGCCGATACGCGATGCTCAGCACGTAACAGGGTGTGAGTGCCGCCAGGGCGCGGCAGAGCGAGTCGTGTGAATCCAGGCCGCCAACGCAGTACCCGCCCCCATGAAAGTACAGCAATGCAGGTAGCAACGACCCATCATGGGCTGGAATAGCGGGTGCATATAATCGCGCGTCGATCCAGTTACCATCCCTGCATGGTATTTGAAGTGATTTGATGCTTGCGACATCCATTCCATCGGAGTCGAGCGATAGCGTTGAATTATCATACTGCGTGCGCGCCGTTGCAGGCGACAATTGATGCAATGGTTGCGTACCATTACTGGTGCCAGCGTCCACAAGCTCGAGAAAAGCGGCAAGATCTGGATCAAGCGGCATCGTATAGGTCTCGATTGTTATGGTCGGCTTAAAAATTAAGTTTCAGCGTGCCAATAACTGTTCGTTCCGTGCCGCGGAAGAAGTTTCCGCCAGAACTTGCGGAATAATATTTTTCATTGAATATATTGTTGGCATTGATGAAAAAACGCCATGGGCCGTGATCATACCGAAGTACCGCATCGAATAGAGTGAATGACCGAGTGGTACTGGTGTTTTCCTGATCGTTGAATACCCTGCCGACATAGCGAACTCCCCCCCCGATCCCAAAACCCTTCAACCAGCTTATATTCAATGCACTAAAATTGTAATCCAGCCAGCCCGAGGTGGTCATATTGGGAACCCGAATCGGCATTTTACCTGTAGTCCCATCAGAACTTTCAGTCACCTTGACGTCGTTATAGGTGAAAGCACCGATGACGTTCAACCCACGGTAAATTTCCGTCCTTGCTTCCAGTTCCGTGCCGCGAGAACGAATTGCACCCACTTGTAGAAAGCTGAGGGTATTAGGAGGTGCATTTGGGTCGGGAGTGAGGACGTTTGTTTTGGTCAGATCGAATAACGCTACCGTGAATAGGCTTCTGCTGCCCACGGGCTGGAATTTGATACCCACTTCATATTGGGAAGCTCGGGTAGCATCAAACCCTTGTCCGTTGCTATTCCGATCTATTCCAGCTTGTGGCAGAAACGATTGCGAATAACTCACATAAGGCGCGATGCCGTTGGAGAAAAGATAGTTCAAGCCAGCCCTTCCGGTGTATGCGGAATCCTTATTCAGAAAATTCTCCCCGTTCAGAATATCAGTTGTCGTGTTTGATACTTTATCGTGACGACCGCTTAGGGTAAGGATCCAATTTTGATACTTGACCTGATCCTGCACATAGAAGCCGACTTGATCAAGCTTTTGTCTCGCATCCTGAAACGGAATATCAGGCGTCGGTATCGGTTGGAAGTATCTGGGGTTGAATACGTTTATGCTCGGCGCACCGCCTGCAAGGAGGTTAAGGGAAGCCTCATTGCGGTTCCAGTCAATTCCGACCAGCACGGTATGACTTACTGGACCAGTGCTTAGCCTAGCTTGCAAATGCGTATCCAGAACAGTCTGATCGAGGCGTTCTCTGCTGAATAGTGCTGAACGTGACATGTCGCCGCTCACATTGTCTTCGAATTCGCCAGTCACCAAATCATTAAAGCGGCCATTCTGCCGCTGGAAACGAAAATTCTGCCGTGCAGTCCAGGTTTCGTTGAAGTGATGTTCGAGTTTATAGCTGAATGAAGCCTGATTTGTTGAATATCTTGTAAAGCCGGGGTCACCCGACAAGGTATTGGTTGGCCTCCCATTTGGTGCTCCGATGTAAAATGGAGCCGCTCCGCTGCGGTTGTTCAGAATATCGCCAAAAAGGGTGATGGTTGTCCGGTCGCTGGGACGCCATGTCAGCGACGGAGCAATATAAAAACGCCTGATGCCGGCACGGTCTCCATTGGTATTGGGGAACCTGACTTGTGTGTCCGTGTCGAGGGCGGAGGTGACGAGGCGGAACATTAGCGTGCCATCCGCATTGGCCCATCCTACATCGGCAGCGACCCGCTTGCGATCGAAGTTGCCATACTGGATTTCGAATTCGCGAATCGGGGTGGCATTGGGGAGCTTGGTGACACGGTTCACGATCCCGCCCGCGTCGCCACGACCAAACATTACCGAGCTAGGGCCACGCAATACGTCTACCCGTTCAAGCGCATAGGGGTCGGTTATAAAAGCGCCCAAATAAAGCCCAGTTGCCGCCTGATTCAAATTATCGCGAAAATTGGCGGTGGTTTGGACGTTGAAGCCGCGCATGCCAAGATACTCGAAGCCTTGCCCATTGAAACCAAACTGGTCAACGACAACCCCTGGCACGTAGCGCAGTGCTTCTGTGAAATATTGCACGCTGCGCATATCCATCTCATTGCGATTGATGACGGAAATGGATTGCGGTATCTCGATAATCGGTGTGTCAGTCTTTGTCCCGCTCAGAGTGCGTGTGGCGACATAGCCGGGAATATGTCCTATATCCTTGACTATCACCGTCGGCAGGACCGTTGCAGTTCCTGGCTTGACTGACTCAGGAGTACCCTGTTGCGGAACATCCTCCTGGGGCGGAGAGGATTTTTTTTCTGATTTTTCCGACCTGGAGGGTTCCACTCCAACCTGTTGGGCGTGGGTATAGCCAGTGACAGATAAAGCCAGAAATGCATACTGCAAGGCGCTTGAAAATACGGTGTATTTCAGTTGTTTCAGCCCTTTGTTTGTTTTGGCGTAGGCTTTCATAGTTATGGTTGCTTGTCGTTAAAAAAAAGAGTGGAGTAAGATATATTATTGAAAGAGAAATAAAAAACTCACCGGCCCGCGACAGCCCGTATGGGATTGTCTGTTTGCTTAGCTGTGGATTGATTGACTGCTTCCAGTAATGCTCGCCCTATCTCATCAGTGCGAACTGCGGTTACAGAAAGAAGAGTGTCGCTCAAGCCGTGGCTTGATTCACAGGCACCTTGCAGGAAAATGGCGGGGATAAAGTTGGGCGTACTCTGCAAACAATATTGACGATCAACCGTGAAGTTACCCATATAAGGCAAAAGCGGTTTCAGCAGAGATTTGTGATAATCCCGATTATAGCCGGTGGCAAGCACGACCGCGTCATACATGGCACTGTACTCACGATCGGCGTTGAGGTCACGCAGGACCAATTGGATGCCTTCCGGCAGGACATTGACGCTAACCACTTCATGACGGCGCAGGAAGCGGTGGCGCGCATTGCCTGCGACTCTCTGCTGATAGAACACATTAAAAATCTGTTCAATCAAGACAAGATCGGGTGCCGCATAATTCGTGTGCCAGAACTCGTCGAGTAGTGCGGTGCGATCCTGATCGGAGCGGCTAAAAACGAAATCAGTGAAATCGGTGTTAAAAATTTCGTTGACGAAGGGGCTGTCGTCCGATGGTTTGATTGCACGAGCACGCATGATGAGATCGACATGCGGGGCATTGGGGCGGTTGTGCAAATCCATGAAAATTTCCGAGGCGCTTTGACCCGCGCCTAGGATAGCTATTTTTTTGGCACTATCATGTTGTGCGATCTCTCGAAGGTACCCACTCGAATGAAACACGCGAGTATCGCCTTCTAAAGGCAAGAAGCATTCTGGAATGCTGGGTACGCCTCCGACACCGACGATTAAGTTGCGGGTGAGACGTTCGTTAATGACTCCATCAGAATCACGTGAGCGTATGCGTAAAAGCGAGACTTCGTCATTTCGTTTTTCGGGGAGTACCTCCAGCACTTCTTCGCCATAAGCACAACGGTTGTTGAAATGTGACGCAGCCCAGGCGAGGTAGTCGTTGAATTCGTGGCGACTGGGAAAAAAGGTTTTCAAATTGATAAAGTCCTGCAGTCTCTGTTTCTGATGCAGGTAGTTAATGAAGGTGAAATGGCTTAACGGATTGCGCATGGTCACCAGATCCTTGAGGAAGGAAATCTGCATATGCGTGTTATCCAGCATCATGTTTGCGTGCCAGGCAAAATTCGGCTGTTTCTCGATAAAGAATGCGTCCACGTTGCATTCTTCTGTTTTCTTTTCTTCCAGGGTAATGGCGAGCGCAATGTTGGACGGGCCGAAACCAATACCGATCAGATCATGAATTTGCATGGATATCCTCAGACAGAGATGCGGAAAGTAATGGGGTTGCGGTATCGCGCGGGACCCACAATCGTTCGGCAAAGAAGCGTTCCCGCGACAACATGCTAAACATGGCGCGTTTATGAGGAAAATCGAACTCCTTGAGATTCGCGTAGCCGCACTTGTCAAGATTGCGAATCATCTTGTAGTTATCTGAACGAGGCTCGATGACAATGCGACGGGTTCTGTAGTCGTCAAGAAATAGGTAATGAGAAACTGATGGTAGCCATGCAGTAACGAAGGGTTTGCCACAAAAACGGGGTTCGCCGATTAGCACGTGCCAGCCACGATCGAAATCATCTGCGTCATAGAAGGGAGCAATACGATCTTCCTTCGCCCAGTACACTTCGAAATAACCGAATGCCTCATCGTTAAAACAACCAATCAGTCCGGTGGTATGCGGATCGGTTGCGATGCCTTCAAGATAGGCCTGATGTTTCGCAAGGTCGCCTACCTCTCTCCATGCGTGCGCTACCACAGGATCATTCATCCATCGGTTGAAACGTTCAAGATCATGCTCGATGTTCACGGCCCTGAATGAAAGCGTACGATCAAGCCAGGGAATATGCCTGCGATAGACGGTGCCGATCGGTTTAGAAGGTCTTAATGGGTGGCGACGACCCTGGCTGGAAACGTGCGATTGAGGAAAGGCATATCGTTGAGGTGAAGCCAGCCAGATTCTGGGCTGCTGCCAGAAAAGTTCAACGTAGACGATTAACTGATTGTTTTCGTCCTTGACCAGAACCCCGGACTGAAGTAGTTCATCGGCCTGCCCAACGGGTGCCAGGAGGTTCAATTTATGTTGATTGGGATAATTGGTAAAGGAGGCTTCAATTGCTGCCAGCAGCTCGGGCGTGTCCGGCATGCCAGAGTGAGAATCGGTCCACTCCAGTCTTAATTGGCCTGAATGCGGGTACAACCTCCATCTGGAAGGGTTTTCCTCTCCATTGGCCGCATGCAAAAACAGGGTATCGCCATAATATGCCGCTAGATAGCAGATTCCATCCGGGCGGGATGCCAATGGCGTCGCATGAGCAGATAGCTCCTGGATTTGCTCATGTTGCATACCCATCAATGGACTCCCGGACAATTCAGTTTAAGCGATGCTCCTATAGTGAGTTAAGACGAATGAGAAACGTTATTGTTTAACGATCTCTTTTTGAAGATAACGAATATAAGCTGGATTTGGTTGAAAAGCATTCCGGATCTACCGTAACAAAGTATGTTAGTCGCTGTTGGCTCTATAGTTGCGGTCGCCTCGTACCTGCTGATTCGCAACCAAGTCGACCGGTGCAGGAAGAAGGAAATGTACTATCCGGGCGGTAAGAAAGAATTCATGGATCATTGGACATAGCGCGATGAGATCATTCCTCTTTCTGGAAATGGAAGGGGCCGCCATCATGTTTTCTGTAGTAAATATTTATATGCCTATGAACCATTTTCAGCCTCATCTGCTCAAATTCATTGAGATCAACGATATAAGGAGTTGAGTCATGAAGACCGCAGAGCTGAACCTGCTGGATTGGCAGGAGCGATTTGGCACAGA
>JACCWK010000068.1 GCA_013697655.1 Nitrosospira sp. | reverse complement strand
AGCCAGCACGTTATGAAAATATTGCTCCGCATAATGGCGCAACTGATCCTTGGAAAGCTTGCCTTCTGTCCAGGCCACATAAAAAGGATGCTTCAACAGATGTCTGGCATTTATGATGGATGTGATTCTTGTTTTAAATAACGGATCTGTTTTCATGATCATTTCTCCTATTCAGGCTGGTAAAGTTTCCGTTTGCGAAATTTCCAGACGTTCGCGCAACAGCCGCGCGGCTTCGACCATTCGCTCTAATGATGTGACAACTTCCGGCCAGCTGCGCGTTTTCAGGCCACAATCGGGGTTGACCCATAGTTGCTGTGGATTGATCACCAGGCACGCTTTCTCAAGCAGCTCCAGCATCTGCCCAGTCTCGGGAATCCGTGGCGAATGAATGTCATAGACACCGGGCCCAATTTCATTGGGATACTTGAACTGACCAAAACCGTCCAGCAATTCCATACGTGAGCGTGAAGTTTCGATAGTTATTACATCCGCGCCCATGTCGGCAATGGCCGGAAGAATATCGTTGAATTCCGAATAGCACATATGGGTATGTATCTGCGTATCGTCCCTTACACCAGAACTGGATACGCGGAACGCTTCCACCGCCCACTGCAAATATTCTTTCCAGTCAGCCTTTTTGAGCGGCAATCCTTCGCGAAATGCCGGCTCGTCAATCTGGATAACACCAATTCCAGCCCGTTCAAGATCAGCGACTTCATCACGGATGGCGAGCGCTAGCTGCAAAGCCGTGAGGGAACGCGGTTGATCATCGCGCACGAATGACCACATCAGCATGGTAATGGGTCCAGTTAACATACCTTTGACTGGTTTTACCGTCTGGCTCTGTGCATATTGAATCCAGTCCACTGTCATCGGTTCGGGGCGGTAGATATCGCCATAGAGAATCGGTGGCTTTACACAGCGGGAACCGTAGCTTTGTACCCACCCATTCTCGGTAAAGGCATAACCCCACAATTGTTCGCCAAAATATTCCACCATGTCATTACGCTCGGGCTCGCCGTGCACGAGTACATCCAACCCGATTTCTTCCTGTTTCTTTATGGCAAATTCGATTTCCTTGCGCATCGCTTCCAGGTACTGCAAATTGCCGAGTTCGCCTTTTCTGAAAGCCGCGCGTGCTTGACGAATCTCTGGCGTCTGAGGAAATGACCCTATGGTTGTGGTCGGTAAAAGCGGGAGTTGAAAACGTTGCCGTTGCAGCGTTTGCCGCACTGCAAACGGACTTGTTCGTGCACTGTCCTGCTGCGTCAGGCGTAGCAGGCGTTCCTGCATTAACGGGTTGTGTATGCGGGGTGATTCGCGGCGCTCTTGCCTTGCCTTGTTGGAAGCATCCAGTTTCTCACGTATCGCATCTTCTCCCTGATTCAGACCCCGCCCGAGGACCGATACCTCGCTCAACTTCTGTGCAGCGAACGCTAACCAATTTTTAATCTCTCCTTCCAACCGGCTTTCCAGTTCAAGATTCACCGGACAATGCAGAAGCGAACAACTGGGCGCAACCCACAACCTTTCGCCCAGCACGAACTGTGCCTGCTTTAGAACCGACAAAGCCCGGATCAAGTCAGCGCGCCAGACGTTGCGTCCATCAATAACACCCAATGACAACACTTTGCCGGTTGGATAGTCATCGAGAAAAGCATCGAGCTGAGCTGGTGCGCGGCACAAATCAATATGCAAGCCATCCACCGGCAGATTCTTCAAGCGCGCCGCATGATTATCTACTGCTTCAAAATAGGTCGCCAGCAACAATTTTGGCAGTTTCGTGCCAGCATCCTTTAAGGCAGCGTATGCCTGATCGAGGTTGGCCAGCCAGGCATCATTCAAATCAAGAGCCAGCAAGGGTTCGTCCATCTGTACCCATTCGACGCCAAGAGAGGCAAGCCGCGCCAGAATTTCACGATAAATGGGTAGTAGACGGGATAGCAAATCGAGACGGTTAAAACCAGGCTCGATCTCTTTGCCGAGATATAAATATGTCAGCGGTCCGATCAGCACTACCTTGGGTGAGATGCCAAGCGCCTTGGCCTCCGCTACTTCGTTGAAGAGTTGCGAGGAAGCTATACGAAATGTGGTATCGGCATTGAATTCCGGGACGATATAATGATAGTTGGTATCAAACCACTTGGTCATTTCCATCGCAGACTGACTTGGGGTTCCGCGCGCCATTGCAAAATACATATCCAGCCCGATTTCCTCGCTGCCAGCGTTAAAACGGGCGGGGGCTGCGCCAAGGAGCGCAGTCGTGTTCAACATTTGATCGTAAAGTGCGAAATCACCGACTGGAATCAGGTCAATGCCTGCGTCACGTTGCAAAATCCAATGTTGCTTCCGCAATTCCCCCGCTATGGTTTGCAGCCGATCTTCGTCAATTTCGCGACGCCAGTAAGCCTCAAGCGCTTTTTTAAGCTCCCGCTGCGCGCCGATGCGTGGAAAACCCAGGTTATGTGTCAATGCCATGATCGTTCCTCCAATATTGCTTGGTTGCAGTAAGTGCCGATTGTGTGGCAGACTAAACTATGAATCAAATGAAATTTTATAAAAAATATATGAATGATATTCATAGTCATGCTTGAACTACGCCATCTTCGCACTCTCGCGGCATTGCATGAAACCGGCAGCGTATCTCGCGCTGCGAAGCGTGTGCACCTCACACAATCTGCGGTGTCGCATCAGATAACCGCGCTGCAAAGTCATTATGGGGTGCCGATAATACAACGCCGGGGGCAATCCATCGAACTTACAGATGTCGGCAAACATCTGGTTGTACTTGCCGAAAAAGTTTTGGACGAAATCCAGGCCACCGAACGGGATCTCGCAAAAATCTCGCAACAGGCGTCAGGAAGTTTGCGCATCGTGCTCGAGTGCCATACGTGTTTCGATTGGCTGATGCCGCTCATGGATGAATTCCGTCAACATTGGCCGGATGTGGAACTGGACCTGGTTTCCGGATTCCACAGCGACCCTGTCAAACTTCTGGAGGAAGGGGGCGCGGATGTGGTGATCGGGTCGGACCATAAATGGCAGCGAGGTATTGTCCACCATCCATTATTTCGTTTCGAGATTCTCGCAGTGCTGGCACCCGAGCATCCTCTGAGAAAAAAACGGATACTGCATGCAGCGGATTTTGCCGATGAAACGCTTATTACCTATCCAGTACCGGAAGATCGCATCGATCTGATCCTTAATGTGCTGAAACCGGCCGGCATCCACCCACAACGCCGTACCGCGGAACTGACCGTTGCCATTCTGCAACTGGTAGCTAGCCGCCGTGGTGTCGCGGCACTTCCCAGCTGGGGTATCAAAAACTACGTTGATCACGATTATGTGATTGCCCGCCGCATTGGAGCAAATGGATTATGGAGCGACCTGTACGCGTCGGCTCTCAAGGAAACTGCATCCCGCCCATATTTGCGCGATTTCCTGGCGACTGCGAGAAATACCTGTTTTGCCACACTGGATGGAATCATTCCGCTGGAATGAGGGATATGGATTGCAGACAACAAACCCGAACAGGCCGGAACAGGAAAAGCGGAAGAAAGGAAAAACGGGAAAGGGGAAGTAAGAAAAATAATTTGAGCATCATTCGGTGAGCAAACGATAACATCGCTGCTCACCGTGAATGCCTTCAGAAAGCCCAAAAACTTCTATGGGCCGTTGTGCTGACGAAATCGGGAACTTCTAGAGAGCTCCCGGTGCCTCCTCAGTGCAACGTAACAGCCGCTTCATCCTCGCAGGCAAGGTCTGAGCAATAGTTCTCGTAGATTCCATCCAGGAACTTCCAGAGCGCATCGCATGCACGGGTCGTCGCCGCCACGACTTCAGCCTGCTTTTCCGGAGTATCGGCAAAGCGCTCAATCAATGCCCATTCCGCTTGAGAATGATGCACGTCGGCTTCCTGATGCACG
>JACCWK010000067.1 GCA_013697655.1 Nitrosospira sp. | reverse complement strand
AGCCAGCACGTTATGAAAATATTGCTCCGCATAATGGCGCAACTGATCCTTGGAAAGCTTGCCTTCTGTCCAGGCCACATAAAAAGGATGCTTCAACAGATGTCTGGCATTTATGATGGATGTGATTTTTTGCTTGAGAGCTACATTAGTTGTCATGGTTTTCCTCTTGAACAGAGATGGAGAATCGGGCAGCGATATCATCGCCAAATAATACCACTAAGTCAAATTTTGGTGATTAATGCCTTCGCCCGCTCTACCGCTGCGCTTGCAACAATCCGTGCCTGCCATCCCGTTGCGGCGCATTAGCGGCTACACTGCAGCTTTATTTGCTTTCAGAAATTCTTATGGATGAGCACTCGAGCCTGCTGGCGCTATTCACCAGTAGCTTCCTTGCTGCCACGCTACTTCCCGGCGGCTCGGAAGCAGTACTATTTGGCGTTTTGACAGCTTATCCCGACCTGTATTGGTCCGCTCTGGGATTGGCGTCGTTGGGGAACACCTTGGGGGGCATGAGTTCGTATGCTATCGGACGCTTTTTACCCGATGAAAAAGCGCTCCTGAAAAAATCCGGGGGCAACATGCGTGGCCTGGAGTGGGTGCGCAATCACGGCAGCCCGGTGCTGCTGCTCGCGTGGGTGCCGCTAATCGGCGATCTCCTATGTGTCGCAGCCGGATGGCTTCGAATCAACTGGATATCGGCGATGCTGTTTATGTGCGTGGGGAAGTTTGTACGTTATTGGGCAATCGCGGCAGCTATCAGCCCATAGCCCGACGAGGGCTTCTTTGTCCAAAAAATCGGGCCGTCATGGCGCTATTGACCGGCTTATCAATAAGCCGGTCACTCCTGATCCATCCCGGCCTGTCTTTCTGTCAGACCTTCAACGCTCTTATTTCTCAAGCAATTTCTGTAGCTCACCGTTCTGGTACATTTCTGTAACTATATCAGAACCACCGACAAATTCACCGTTGATATAGAGTTGAGGAATAGTCGGCCAATTTGAGTATTCCTTGATGCCCTGCCGGATTTCCGGTTCGGCAAGTACATCCACTGAAAAAATATCATTCACTCCGCATGCATTGAGTACTTTCACCGCGTGAGCGGAGAACCCGCATTGAGGGGCTTGAGGCGTACCTTTCATGTAGAGCACCACGGGATGAGCAGTAACTTGCTCTTTAATAGTTTCTTGCGTATTCATTGCTGGCTCCTCGTCAATTAAATCACTTGCAAATCAGCTTATGGGAAAGTCAAACCGTTTTCAAGAGGTTTGATTCTTCCCGATCAATACACTCAAACGCTATATTCTAACAGCTTCCCTGGAAAAACTTCCACGCACTCCGCCGCTGACTCGCATTATGCCCGCCAGATCGGGACGGGAAAACACTCTACCGAAATCCGCCCTACTCAGCAGTTGTCTACACACATCCGCCTGATTGTAGCCATGTTCCAGCAAAAGTGCGCCGCCCTCGACAAGGTGAGCACAGGCAGAAGCGACGATGAAACGGATACACTCAAGTCCATTGTCACCCGGCGTCAGCGCTTTTCGTGGCTCAAAACGCAAGTCGCCTTGAGTGAGATGAGGGTCGTCCTCCGCAATATAAGGCGGGTTGGAAACGACGAGATCAAATCGTTGTTCGGCAAGCTCGTGGAACCAGTCGCTTGTAATAATGCGCACGTTATCCGCATTGAGGTGCTCGGCATTCATCTTTGCAACAGCGGCGGCAGCAGCGGAAAAGTCCACCGCGACGATATCCGCCAGCGGACGATGTTTGGCGATGGTTATTGCGATGGCGCCACTGCCAGTTCCGAGGTCAAGAACTTTACAGGGACGGTTCGCAGGAATCCGCTCCAACGCCAGGTCCACCAGTAATTCGGTTTCCGGACGGGGAATAAGCACCGCCGGCGTTACCTTGAAATCCAGACTGTAAAACTCTCGGCTGCCTATGAGATAGGCAACCGGCTCGCCGTGGAAGCGTCGCACAACCAATAGTTGAAAGTATCGAGCCTGTTCCGGGTTGAGTTCCTGATCAGCGTGGGCGATAAGATGAGCGTGGCTCACTTTGAGCACATGCTGCACTAGCATTCGTGCGTCGCTATCGCCAATTTCCCGGCGTGCCTGATGCAGCGCTTCCAAAACGGTGATTTGATGCATATCGGAGATCAATCTCAATACAGTTCACCCATCCAGATTTGCCGAGAGCGTATCACGATGGAGGATGCGTCTCTACTCCCCCATTGCCGCCAGTTGCTCCGCCTGATGCTCGGAGATCAGCGCAGAACAAAGATCATTCAAATCTCCATCCATGATCTGCTCTATCTTATAAAGCGTGAGGTTGATTCGGTGATCGGTGATTCGGCCTTGGGGGAAATTATAGGTGCGAATGCGTCCTGAGCGATCACCGCTACCGATTAACGATTTGCGCGTGGCGGCCTGCTTGCTTTGCTGCTCCTGTGTTTGCTTATCACGAATTCGAGCCGCCAAAACGCTCATCGCCTGCGCCTTATTTTTATGCTGGGAACGCCCATCCTGACACTCCACTACGATATTGGTCGGGAGATGAGTGATGCGTACCGCAGAATCCGTTTTATTGATATGTTGACCGCCGGCACCGGAAGCGCGGTACGTATCAATCCTCAACTCTGCCGGATTCAGCACCACGTCCATGATCTCGTCCGCCTCGGGCATCACCGCAACGGTGCAGGCGGAAGTGTGGATACGTCCCTGGGTCTCGGTGGCAGGCACACGCTGCACCCGATGGCCGCCTGATTCGAACTTGAGCTTGGAGTAGGCCCCGTTACCCATAATCTTGGCGATGATTTCCTTGTAACCACCGGCTTCGGATGGGCTTTGCGAAATTATTTCCACCTGCCAGCGTTGCCGCTCGGCGAAGCGCGCATACATGCGGAACAGATCACCCGCAAATAATGCCGATTCGTCTCCGCCTGTTCCGGCGCGAATCTCCAGAAAAATATTGCGTTCGTCGCTAGGGTCCTTAGGCAGCAACTGTTTCTGCAATTCTGCTTCGATTTGCGTAAGCCTTTCTTTGCCTTCGCGTATTTCGGAATCGGCAAAATCGCGCATTTCAGCATCTCCACACATCGCCTGCGCGGTATGAATATCGCGCTCGCTTTGCAGATACGCGTCATAAAGCTCCACCACCGGCGCAATTTCCGCGCGTTCGCGCGTAAGCTTGCGATAATTATCGAGATTGGAAGTAATGGTTTCGCTGCTCAGCAGACGATTCAATTCCTCCAGGCGCACGCTAAGCTGCGTGAGCTTGGCAGTAATACTTTTGTTCATTCTGGACGGTGGAGATGGTACAGGCGGTTGATCAGATCGACCAGGCCGTCACGTTCATCGGCTGCAGCGTGATTGAGCGCGTAGGAGGGAATATGGAGGAATTTGTTGGTCAGGCCATTACTCAGGGATTCGATGATTTTTTGCGGGTCTTCACCCTTCGCCAGGAGCTTCTTGGCCCGCTCCAGCTCATGGCGGCGATAACGTTCAGCCTGATCACGCAGCGCGCGAATAGTGGGAACCAGCTCGCGCGATTCCAGCCAGTGCATGAAATTGACCACGTTTGAGTCGATGATGGCCTCGGCCTGCGCTACCGCGCCCAGGCGCGAATCCAGACCTTCCTTGACGATATCGGCAAGATCGTCCACGGAATAGAGAAACACATCATCCAGTTCCGCCACTTCCGGCTCGACATCTCGCGGCACTGCCAGATCCATCATGAAAATCGGGCGGTGCTTGCGCGCCTTGATCGCACGTTCCACCATGCCTTTACCAAGTATGGGCAACGTGCTCGCAGTAGAAGTTACCACGATATCGTGCAATGCCAACTGTTCGGGAAGCTCGTTCAGAGTAATAGCCTGGGCATTGAAACGATGAGCCAAAACCTGTGCGCGGTCACTGGTACGATTGGCAACAGTGATGCGCTTTGGATGGCGCGCCGCGAAATGACTCGCGCATAGCTCGATCATTTCGCCTGCGCCAACAAATAATATGCGCTGCTCACTTATATCGCCAAAAATCCGCTCCGCCAACCGCGTAGCGGCCGCAGCCATGGAAACGGAATTGGCACCAATTTCGGTGGAGCTGCGAACTTCCTTGGCAACGAAAAAAGTACGCTGAAACAACTTATGCAATAGCATTCCGAGCGTGCCGGCATGTTCGGCCGACTTCACCGCGTTTTTTAACTGGCCAAGTATCTGAGGCTCCCCCAGGACCATGGAATCCAATCCGCTGGCCACCCGAAAGGCATGTTTCACTGCTTTTTCGCGAGGCAATTTGTAGAGATACGGTTCCAGTTCGCGCGCCTGCAAGTGATGAAAATCCGCCAACCAGTGCATTGCCTCTTCCGGCTTCTCGGTGCTGCAATAAATTTCGGTGCGATTGCAGGTCGAAACGATCGCTGCCTCCCTTACAGGACGGTGTCCCACCAGGTCATGCAGAGCGTGTTCCATCGCATCTTCCGGAAATGCGACCTGCTCACGCACGTCCAGCGGCGCGGTCTGATGGTTAATGCCAAAGGCAAATAACTGCATGGAAGACAATGTAAGCACGGGTGAGGAATCTGAAAATCCGCTGATTATAGTATTACAAGCGTTTGAATACCATAAATTAGAAAGGTTTCCGCAGGGAAGAGTTTCAGGTTGGCAGAAAAATAGAGGACTTGAACCTCAAGCCCCGAGCATTGGCCTACCTGTTTCTCACCGCGTGAAGAGTGAGGTAGGCTGAAAATAATGGACACCAACGTTTTGTTAAACTTGAAACGGGGGTGCCAAATGAAGCAGAGAATACCAAGAGCGATTTACAACAAGGAATTTCGTGAACAGGCGGTCAAGCAAGTAA
>JACCWK010000044.1 GCA_013697655.1 Nitrosospira sp. | reverse complement strand
GATTAAGAGGTCATAAGCTGTTGGCAGATGTTATCAACAACGTTAAATTTGTTAACGGTATTCAACAAACAGCAGATCAAAAACAGGTAGCCGCTTGATTCTCTATACACCAGATTTGACTATAGCTTTAGCGCACCTAAGTACGTTGGTTGCTATAGATAGGTACACCAAAATAGACCAGCGTTTTTTGGCTTACGAAATGAGTCTTTTTTTCTCCACAATTGCTGTGGATAAGTTTGTTGATAACCCTTGAACACGCAAGCTAAGTCGCCCTTCCGTAACGGTATTTGTTCAGTTGATTATTTTTTGGAATTCAAAAATATATGATATTTATCAGTACCTTATATATAAAGCTAGCGTTCATGCGGTTTTCGGCACGAGTATTTGGAATGTTTGTTTCGCTTTTATTACGGATGTGGATTATTATCAAAAGTCAATAGGGATTTCGGGCTGTTTTCATTTTTTTTGAATAAAAATTTCCGGCTTTCCAACAGAGCATGTGCTAACTGAACATCGGCGTTGAGGCGCCATGGGGGTTGGATTAGAATCTGGATGCGCGCGCGGGTGTTTCCATGCGTCAATCGGACTTTTGTACCCAGAACTGATACATGCCGGAAAACGTATCGGGATTCTCGGTTTCAAATATATGCCAGTTGTCGAGGTCAGTTTTTGGGTGATCAGCAGGAAAGCGTTGCTGATATTGTTCTGTGATATCGGCATCCAGAGAAAATCCGATGAATGTCAAACCCAGTTGGTGGACGCTTTCTTTGAGCTGGGGGAGTGTGTAACGATGTTCCTGCACGTGAAACAGCAAGTCACGGCATTCGCTCATTCCATAAAAGTCCCTGGCGGACAGGATTTTTTTGAAACGGCCTGAATCCTTCATGGACATCAGGTCCTGGCGGCAGCGGCGAATATCCTCTGCTATCGGTTCATATCCCCGTTTAGTGATGAAGTCGCGCGCCATGGCTTCACTTTGCCGCGCATACTCGCTGTATAAACCCAGACGCATGAAACCACCGGCGCGCAATAATGAAAGTAGGTTCCGCCATCCTGCCAGCGGAGCTGCGAGATGGTGTAGAACGCCTACCGACTCGATAATGTCAAACGTACGTCCAGGGGTGTTGAGATGCATGATGTCTCCCTGCGCGTATTCGATGTTAGGGAGCCCGGCTTCCTGGGTCTTCCTTTGAGCGTAGCATAGACTCGTCATACTCAGATCAACGGCAAGGATTTTAGCTCCCTTAAATCGCTGAGCTGTTGCGATCGAATGTTGACCGGTGCCGCATCCGGCTATCAAAATATCGATTTCGCTGCCTATCTTGTCACCTGAGCTCATCAGTTTGAACTGCGAAAAAGGGAACCTTTTGCGCAGATAAGAATTGATCGAGATGGCCGTTCCGCCCGGCGGCAATTTCACCCATCTTGGATAGGCATTTTCTTCATATTGCTTTTGTACCCGGCGAGACACCTCGTTCGTCACGGGAGTTAAACGCGGAATAAGGGCATGGCATCGTCGTTCCTCCATGGGTTCCCGTACCTGTTGGGCTAACAATGCGAGGACAGCGGATATGGCGGACTTGTCATCGGGCCACGGCTGATCCATTACGGTTTCAATGGATGGTAAAGAGAAAAGCGGAAAATAGGCCCCCACTGCTGCCAACCACAATACTGGAAACGGTGCCCCATTCGCCAGCATGGCAGCAAGGCGATCCCGCAACGAGTTTGCTCTTTCGAATTCTTCCTCGGAATAGGCAAAAATGTATTCGTTGATAAAACACTGTCGCGCCACCGCGCAATAAAAGGCCAGAATGTTTTCTTCTGGGATATTGGAAAAGACGGCTCTGTTGCAAAAAATAAGGAACAGCTATATTTGAATTTTTAACTAAATGTTTTTTAATAACTTTTAAATTCACTTTTTATCAAAAATCATTTTTTGCAACAGAGCCATGTTTTGTATATGTGACACATCATTTGCGCGCTCTACTAACTTCCGTAGCTTCAGGGGATAGCCCTCATGCGTGGTGACCGTAGCAGGCGACTGACCATTCTTTCGGAGACAGAGAAGCTCGCGCT
>JACCWK010000220.1 GCA_013697655.1 Nitrosospira sp. | reverse complement strand
TCAAATCTCATCTTCCGAGTCTCCTGTAACCATTCCGTCCGTCTCATGGCTATCCCCCCTTCGGGATAGCATAAAACCGGACAGATCATTTGCTACAGACCCGGACAGTTTATTTGTTCTCTACATTGATGGAATGTTGTGATTGCAACTTTCCACAAACATGCGTAGTCTTATACATTGTATAAGTTCGTCAACCAAGGAGACGTCATGCAACCTGAACTGAGATATTCTGGCTCGACCGCGCAAACCGGGCTTGTCGTTGCTCGCAACAAGGTCCTGCGCAATACCTACTGGATGCTTGGCTTGACCATGATTCCGACGGCGTTCGGCGCGATGATCGGGATGAGCACTAATTTTTCCTTCCTGGCGCAAGCGCCGATTATGGGGCCGCTGGTGATGCTTGCCGTAATGATCGGGCTGCTGTTTGGAGTAAGCGCTACTCGCAATAGCGTGATGGGGATTGCGTTGCTCTTTCTATTCACTTTCGTTGCGGGCTGGTGGCTCGGGCCGATGCTGCAATATGCGCTTCATTTCAAAAATGGCGCACAACTGATAGGAACTGCAGCTGCCGGAACCGGTATTATTTTCTTTACTCTGGCAGGGATAGCGACAGTTACCAAAAAGGATTTCGGCTTCATGCAGAACTTCCTGTTTGTGGGACTGGTATTGCTGATCATCGCGTCCATCGCCAACCTGTTCTTCGCCATGCCGGCAGCTTCACTCGCCATCTCGGCGGTGGCTGTGCTGCTATTTTCCGGTTTCATTCTGTTTGACGTAAGCCGTATCGTCAACGGTGGAGAAACCAACTATGTAATGGCTACGATGGGTATTTATCTTAGCCTTTATAATCTGTTCACCAGTCTGCTGCATCTGTTGTTGGCATTCTCGGGTGAAAAAGACTGACGAGCCAAGGTAAATCGGGGTTTCGATGCATGAAGGGCGGCTGTTAACAGCCGCCCTTCCCCATTTCTGCTCATGTTTTCTCAACACCTGGTTTCTCGAACAGTGCAATGGATTCAATATGCGCGGTGTGAGGGAACATATTTATCACGCCCGCTGCCTTTAATGAATATCCTTTTTCATGCACGAGTACTTCCGCATCCCGAGCCAGCGTAGCCGGATTGCAGGATATGTAAACGATGCGTTGTGGCATGAGGCTTTCTATTGCCAGTGAGTTGACTACGGCGATCGCTCCCTCCCTGGGCGGGTCGATCAGCATCTTGTCGAAATGGCCCTGCCCTTTCAGCCACGCTTCGTCTGCTTCAAACAGATTGAATTCCTTGAACTGCGCGTCATGCGCAAGCCCGTTTCGCCTGGCATTCCCCCCCGCGCGCCGCACCATGGACGCCCCGGCTTCATAACCTATCACCTGCGCGCCACGCCGAGCGATCGGCAGGGTGAAATTTCCCAACCCGCAAAATAGATCCGCGATGCGTTCACCAGGTTGCGGATCGAGGAGGTTCAGTGCACGCCTGACCAATATGCGATTGAGTGCCGGGTTAATCTGCGTAAATTCGGTAGGATGAAATGGCATCACGATATCGAATTCGGGCAGGGTGTAATTCAGTTCAGGTGCGTTTTCCGGATAAAATGGATAAGCCGTCTCCGGTTGGCCTCCAGGCTGCAGAAAAAACTGTATATGATGTTTATCGGCGAAAATCCTGAGTAATGTTTCGTCCCGTGACGTAAGGGGATCGAGGACGCGCAACACCAATGCATCAACCTCCTCTCCCAATGAGACCTCGATCTGCGGGACGCGATTGCGGATCGACAAACTACCCACCAATTCCCGCAACGGCACGATAAGCGCAGAAATCCGTGACGGCATAACTTCGCAGGCCTCCATATCCGCGACGAAACTGCTGCGCCTTTCGTGAAAGCCTACTAGAACTCCACCTTTCTTGGCGACGTAACGCACCGACAGCCGCGCGCGGTAGCGATATCCCCAAGCTGACCCATACACGGCCGGTAGTACTAATTCTGGCTCAACCTTGCCGATATGCCTGAGATTATCTTCCAGAATCCGCTGTTTCGCGGCCACCTGCGCACGAGCATCCATGTGTTGCAGACTGCATCCGCCACATATTCCGAAGTGCCTGCACTGTGGTGCTACCCGCGTAAATCCTGACCTGAGAATCTGTCCTACCTGTGCAAGTTCGAAATTTTGCTTCTTGCGATAGGCGTTATAGGTAACTACCTCGCTTGGAAGGGCCCCTTCAATGAAGATGACTTTACCTTCTGCATCGTGCGCAACTCCACGGCCTTCCTGGTCAAGGGATTCGATGCAGACGGGAGCGATCATATTCTGCCTTCAGAGAACGGATCCCGGGAACCGCGATGTGGTAGATATAAATGCCTTAATGACAGCGATATAGAGACTATAACCACTGACCAAGAAATTCTTGCCAATGGGGTTCGGGAGATTTACTCAATGTGAGGCGTACCACGTCGCACTCTCGTTGATATTGTTCGTTGTCAAAAACTCCACGCATGAGCTGGAAGCGCAAAAACACAAGGTAAGTGTTAACTACATCGGTTTCGCAATAGTTGCGGATTGCAGCGATTTGGCCATCCTGAAATGCCCCCCAGATCTGGGAACCGTCCATTCCGAGTTTTCCGGGGAAGCCCATCAGCTTCGCTAATTCATCCAGCGGCGCATTGGCCCGCGACTGATATAGTGCCAGCAAATCCATTAAATCGAGATGACGCGTATGGTAGCGGCTAAGATAGTTGTTCCATTTAAATTCTCGATCATCCTCCCCTATGTCCCAATAGCGGCGTGCCTGCAGACCATGAATCAGGCTACGGTAATGGAGCACCGGCAGGTCAAAACCGCCACCGTTCCAGGAAACCAATTGGGGACTATATTTGTCGATGCCTTCGAAGAAACGGCGGATTAGCTCCGCTTCGGAATCTGCGGGATTTCCCAACGACCATACGCGAAAATCATTTTTGTCCCGCAGTACACATGAAATTGCCACTATCCTCTGCACATGCAACTGCAGGAAATCGCTGCCGATTGCCTGACGGCGTGACTGAAATGCCATTTCCGCGACATCAGCGACCGCAAGTTGTGGCCCGAGATCGTGAAGCTTGCGCAATCCTTCTATATCGGGAACGGTCTCGATATCAAAAACCAGTACTGGTATCACGCTATGGGAGTCTCAACCAGGTTAGTGACTTTTAGGATCATTTTCTGCCCCAGGAACCATTCGGCGCCTGATACCACCAGCCTGGCCTGGCCAGATCGATCCAACGCTGACCGAAAGTGGAACGGATGTCTTGCTCCCATTCCGGACGGCCATTGGCACGAGCGATTTCACGATAAAGTGCATTCCTGTCCTCATTTTCAGAGGCAATCAACGCGTTGACGGACTGTCGTGCCGCCAATGGCAGCACGTTAGCGTCACGCATGGCGATCAGCCCATCGCGCGTGAGTCCTACTGCGCCCCTCGTATAATAAGCTTCCAGTTGACCGTGCCGTTGCTGCATGCTTTGCTTGAGCCTCGCAATCGCCGGCGTATTGATCTCGATGTCTGCCGCCGCGAAGCTGGGGAATGAAGCCGAGAGTAGTGCCATTAGCAATATCAAATGGGAAATCGGATTGCGCATGGTAATTACCTTTTCTGTTGCAGTTGCAATGGCTGCGTGGGAGGCTGTGAAGGGGCGGGTTTATCCGCATCCTGCCCACCCTCTTGGGGTTTTTTTAATTGCCAAACTTCCTCAATGATCTTGTCCGCTGCTTTTTCAGCAGCGGCGGCAGGGAAATAAATATTAATAGTGACGCAACCCGGCACTAATGCGCCCATCAATGTCAGCAAGCCTGCGCGAAGAAGAAAAAAGTTTTTCATATCGTTCCTACTGAAAGATGGGTTTGACGTTTTTTTGAGTGATCCGCTCCAGGCGGCTAATCAGCTCCCACCAATCCACGTTGCGATTATAGCCTATCACCGTGATTGCCGGAATGCCGCCGCCTTTGACGATGACATAGCCCTGCGGGCTGTGCTCCGACTCTATCCCGCCCATTTGGCAGATTCCGTTCCGTAATGAGCAGCTCCAGCCGATCTTTGTGTAGCCAAATTCCTCAAAAATATGCAGGAAACTACGCTGAATTGCGGCTGCCGCCCCTGATCCTCCCAAAGAGGAAATATTTTGCACAGCTGCCTGACTGATACGGCGCGGATAATTGCCATGACTGCTCACGAGGCTAGCGTCGAACTTTATTGGTTTCCAGTCAAAAAGTTCGAGACCGTTCACTGCTACATCAATTCGACCTTGCATGTTACCGAACGAAAACATGCCAGTAAGCAGATCGAGATCGAGATTACGCATGTCCAAATCTGCGACAAGCGATGGCGCCCGTCCCATCAGGTCCAACACCACCATATTTCTCAACTCCACCGTGCCATCGAATACCTTGAAAAGTAAAGCCCCATCCACTTTAAGAGTGGTGCCAGTGTAGCTCACTCTGGGAATTGTGCCTGACAACGTACCATGCATTGGCCGGCTTCCCAGCGCTTTTGTAAGCGCCTGCATTGATACGGGTGAAAGTCCGCCACTGAATTGCCAGCTCCAGCCCTGAGCCAGATGCGATGCGCTGAAATTCTCAAGCGTAAACTCGCCGTCCAGTACGGAAAACGTTAAACGTGGAATGTTTAAATTTTGTCCATTAATTTCCAGCGGTATGCGCAATTCTCCTATTGGTATGCGCAGTAACTGCCCGCTCTGGATGCTGACATCTGTTACCGACACTCCTTGCGACCGCCAGGGAATGCTGGCGTTAACGCCACGAAGTGCAAATCGCTCACGTTCATCTTCCACAAAGACATCGCTCAAATTAAGGTTAATCAATTCGCTAGCCCCATTGCGGTAGCGCCATTGAATTCCGGCGTGTCCCATAGCCTTTAGTTCGGTAAAAGAAGTACCTGCCAAAAAAGGCTTCACTACCTGACTGAATAATCCGGACAACTCCAGATTGTCGGCGCTCAAATCAAAATCGTGCAGGGTATTCGTGGGGCGCTCCATAACACCCGATAAACCCGCCTCGCCGATACCCGAGAGAATAAGGTTGCCCTCAAGAAGGCGGATGACATTTTCATCCACTTCGCCCCTGGCGATGAACCGGTGACCTTGGCCTGTAAAGTAAAGCGGTTGCCAGAACACTTCTCCTTGCGGCCATGTTACCTCCGATCTCCATTCCCACAAATTTACTTGCTCGCCGTTCTGACGTGTGGCCTTTGCGATTATTTGCCCAGTGATGTTCTCTCCTGCATGCAAGCCGCTGACATCGCTAAACGCCAATCCATCCACAATGAGATTCGCTTCAATGGCAGCAAGCCCGCTGGCATCTCCACGCAGCCTGGCTGTGCCATTGACTCTTCCCTTGGCGGACGCAAGCATTTCTCTTTCTTTATCCGGCAGCAATTCTGCGATACGCGATACTTGGCTATTAATGAGCGTGAGCCTCCCCTCCCACGCCGGACCTCCCCACCGCGCAGTGAGCCCCCAGCCTTCGCTGCCTTCTTTTGCGGTTGTCTTGATTTTTACGTCCAGACTCTTATTACGGGAAGAAAAACGAAATGCCGCCGGCATCCCTGCCGACTTGGGAAGCCGTAGTATCCCATCATCACAGCTAATCAAATCCTTGGAAAACTGAAACGTATGGCAGGAAAAACGCAAATTACGCCAAATTTTTTCCTTTATGGCGACTTCACCCAGTTCCAATTCCAATAATGACATTTGTGGGCCGGCCAACCTGACTTGAATCGCCTTCGCACTCAAAATGGGACTATGAATATCTTCGAGAGAAAGGATAATTTGAGGATCTGCGTATGCAGATAGAATAATTGCAAGCGATGCCGGCAATATTGCAACGAGCAGCTTTACCATTAATAACTCGCTCTGAAACAATCTCGCAACGCTTGAACAGCCTCCCGTTCAGCGCTAGAGGGATGACGTGAGGCTAATACCGCGAAGGTATGATGCCGGCACGATTCTGGCAACCCATAGGTTGACTCTTCTAGGCTGGAAAAACCCCCGTGGAAAGATAACGGTCACCGCGGTCGCAAACGATTGAAACAATCACTGCATTATGTACTTCGGCGGATATCTTGAGCGTTGCCGCCAAAGCGCCTCCCGACGAAATCCCGGCGAAAACGCCTTCCTCGCGCGCCAACCGCCGCGTCATCTCCTCGGCCTCAGCCTGAGAAACCAGGATAATGCAGTCTACCTGGCTCGCATCGTAGATTTTTGGCAGATAGGCTTCCGGCCATTTCCGGATGCCTGGAATTTGAGCCCCTTCTTCCGGTTGCACGCCGATGATTTGAATCTCCGGATTTCTTTCCTTGAAATATTTGGAACACCCCATAATCGTGCCGGTAGTACCCATGCTACTTACCAGATGGGTAATTCCCCCACCAGTATCGCGCCAGATTTCAGGCGCGGTACCCTCGTAATGTGCTCGTGGATTGTCGGGGTTCGCAAATTGATCGAGAATAACTCCACGTCCCTCATCACGCATTCGCTCAGCCACATCCCGTGCTTTTTCCATGCCGCCCTCTTGCGAGGTCAACACTATTTCCGCGCCGAACGCCTTCATTGATTGGCGCCGCTCCACACTGAGGTGCTCCGGCATCACCAGTATTATGGGATAACCCATGATCGCCGCTGCCATCGCCAGAGCGATGCCGGTATTGCCGCTCGTGGCTTCTATTAGCGCATCTCCGGGCTTGATATCCCCACGCGCTTGCGCATGCCTGATCATCGACAACGCCGGTCTATCTTTTACCGAGCCGGCAGGATTATTACCTTCCAGCTTGACGAGAATGACATTACTGGTGTTCCCTGCCAGGCGCTTTAGCTTTACCAGAGGCGTATTGCCCACGAAGTCTTCTATGGTCTTGAACATATGGTTAGTTCATTAAGATCGAGTTGGATTATCTTACGCGCCACCCGCTAAGAACGTCACGTATAAAGGAGGCAAGGAGCATAAATAGTTGTGAAAAATAAAGGGTGTACCGATAAATTATCAATCATTTACATGTCATTACTTTATTTTCGTGCCGGATTTTTTTCTTCTCCGGCGATAGGTCTATTTTCCTTCCGAACCTCATTAGCCCCACCCGTAGCGACCCCATCAATGGTGATGTCCTTGCGAAGTCGTTTCATGATGCCTGGTCCGATGCCATTGACTTTCTCCAGATCGTTTGGGGATCTGAATGGGCCATTTTTCTTGCGATGATCCACAATAGCCTTGGCTTTGGCCGGGCCAATTCCCTGAAGAGTCTCAAGCTCAGCCTGAGTTGCGGTATTGATGTTAACAGCGGCATAAGCTGCACTGCTAAATGCGAATAACGTAATAATAATTAGAAACAACTTCATATATTTCCTCAGGATATTGCCTCGATATGATTAAAAAGACGTGTTCAATGAAGGCAAAAAGCTATGCCCGCGTCTTATGCATGGTAATCAGTTACAGTTCAGATGTGAATACATCCGGCAATGGCTCCTGGTTCACATTAAACGGGGTAAGTTGCTGATTGCCGAGAACTGAACGTCGCGTCGTTCAGAAAGGAATATCGTCATCCATATCGTCGAACCCGCTGCTGCTTTTGGCGGCGGGCTTGGTCCCGGATGAACTCGGTGCAAAACTGCTCTCTTCCCTCTCCCCCCCCTCATAGCTGCCGCTTCCCGGTTTGCTGCCCAGCATTTTCATATCACTGGCGATGATGTCGGTCGTGTATCGCTCCACACCCGCTTTGTCGGTCCACTTACGGGTTTCCAGCCGTCCTTCGACATAAACGGGACGGCCTTTCTTCAGGTATTCGCCAGCGATTTCAGCGAGTTTGCGATAAAATGTGACGCGATGCCACTCAGTTTTTTCCTGCTTTTCACCGTTTTTGTCTTTCCAGGTTTCCGTGGTTGCCAAAGTGATATTGGTCACCGCGTCGCCATTCGGCATGTAACGAGTCTCGGGGTCTTTGCCGAGATTGCCGATGAGTATGACCTTGTTGACTGATGCCATTTACGCTTCTCCCCCAAGTAATTGAACAACTCCTTTTTCGTCAAAACCGCTCATATCCACTTTCAGATATGCCACGCCTTCGCTTGCAAGCACCAGCGCCTCGTGCACACCGGGTAGCGCTGCCAATTGACGCGACAGTCCGCTGGCCTTGCCCGTGTCCATTTCCTCCACGTGGTACATCCTGGTACGCACGGCAGCGGGTGCTTTCATTGTAGCTGCACATAAGAACCATAATGCCAGGAGGGTCCCGCAAAATGCAAATAATGCGGATCCCCCATGATGCTCAAATAAATAGCCGCCAGCGGTTGCACCGATAAACGCACCGAGAAATTGAACGCTGCTATAGACGCCTATGGCTGTACCCTTGGCGCCGACCGGCGCAATCTTGGATATGAGTGAAGGTAAAGTCGCCTCCAGCAGATTGAATGCAGTAAAGAATACCAGCAATGCTACCGCCGTGCCCCATAAGGAATCGATCGTATAGGCAAGCAATACCTGGCTTGCCAGTAACAAGGCCACTGCAATGACGAAGACCGGTTTGAGTTTTGCTTTTTTTTCTGCATAAATGATTGCTGGAATAATCAGAATCATGGAAATTAGCAATACCGGCAAATATACTTGCCAGTGAGAGTCTGCCGCCAATCCCGCTTTCCGTAACGACAATGGCACGACTAGCCATAGCGCCATCAAAACCGCGTGCAATGCAAATACACCGAAATCCAGGCGTAGAAGTTCCGGATTATGCAACACATTAGCAAAGCGTCCCTTGGATGCTTCGGTATCGGAATGGAAACGGCTGACCAACGGATCGGGAATGATTTTGTAAACCACCACCATCGCCAGCAATGCGAGCACGCCAGTCATCGCAAAAATACCCGGCACGCCAATCACACGATTTAGTGCCGGCGCCACGATCAATGAGAGTGCAAAAGTAACCCCTATGGTCATGCCAATCACAGCCATCGCTTTAGTGCGATGCTCTTCACGGGTAAGATCGGCGGCAAGCGCCATCACCGCTGCGGAAATCGCGCCCGCACCTTGAATGATCCGGCCAAAAATTACCCAATAAATATCGGTGGCGGATGCGGCCACAAAACTACCGATGGCAAACAGAATCAATCCAATGTAAATAACCGGCTTGCGCCCGATTCTATCGGACAGCCAACCGAAAGGAATTTGCAGTATCGCCTGAGTGAGCCCGTAGGCGCCGAGGGCAATCCCGATTAGCGTATAATTACTGCCGCCAGGCAAATGCTCGGCGTAAAACGCAAACACGGGCAGAATGATGAACATGCCAAACATGCGCAACCCATAGATACCGGCCAGACCGGCGGTAGCACGCACCTCTATCGGTGACATTTTTTCAGGGGGTGATGATACGGGCATGAATCAGATTGGGAAAACGCGGGAAACTTGAGTATATTAACAGGTTTGACCATACTCAGTAGCCCATGGAACTCATAAAAATTCGCGGTGCGCGCACGCACAACCTTAAAAACATCAGTCTTGATCTTCCGCGAAACAAGCTGATAGTCATCACCGGTCTATCCGGCTCCGGCAAGTCTTCACTCGCGTTCGACACGCTTTATGCAGAAGGTCAGCGGCGATACGTGGAATCTCTCTCGGCGTATGCACGGCAATTCCTGCAATTGATGGAAAAACCCGATGTCGATCTGATTGAGGGTCTGTCCCCCGCTATCGCCATTGAACAAAAAGCTACATCGCATAATCCGCGGTCTACTGTGGGAACGGTCACTGAAATACATGACTACATGCGCCTCCTGTTCGCGCGCGTAGGTGATCCGCAGTGCCCCGACCACGGCATTACGCTTATAGCGCAAAGCGTTTCGCAAATGGTTGATCATGTGCTTAAACTGCCGCCAGATATTCGGTTGATGATTCTCGCTCCGCTCGTGGTGGGACGCAAAGGCGAGCAGATGGATCTAATCGATGAGCTTCGTGCCCAGGGTTTTGTGCGGTTGCGGATAGACGGCAAGGTACACGAAATTGATGCGCTGCCGAAATTGCAAAAGACCAAGAAACACACGGTGGAAGTAGTGATAGACAGATTAAAAGTCTCGCCAGACGCCAAACAGCGATTAGCGGAGTCATTCGAAACCGCATTGCGCCATGCTGATGGGCGTGCTTTGGCGGTGGAGATGGACTCCGGCCACGAGCATCTTTTTTCTGCCAAGTTCAGTTGCCCTGTATGCAGCTATTCCCTGCCGGAACTCGAACCGCGGTTATTTTCCTTCAACAACCCTATGGGTGCCTGCCCTAAGTGCGATGGCCTGGGAAAAATCACATTCTTCGATCCCAGGCGCATCGTCGCCTTCCCTCATTTATCGCTGGCTTCCGGCACGATCAAGGGATGGGATAGACGTAATCAATTTTATTACCAGTTGCTCGCGAGTCTTGCCGAACACTACGATTTTGATTTGGAAATGCCCTTTGAACAACTGCCCGGGAATATTCAAGACATCGTCCTGAAAGGATCAGGCAAGGAAAAAATACTGTTTTCGTATCTGAACGAACGCGGTAGCCGGAGTCACCGGAAGCATGCCTTTGAAGGCATCATCCCGAACCTGGAGCGGCGCTATAAAGAAACTGATTCATTAACCGTGCGCGAGGAATTGGCAAAATACCTTAATTCCCAAATCTGTCCTGAATGCGCGGGTACCCGCCTGCGCCGGGAAGCTCGCCATGTCCGGGTAGGAGGCCAGGCTATCTATGAGATCAACGCACTTCCCCTGAAGCAGGCAAAGGCTTTTTTCGATCAGGTAAAACTGACAGGCCAAAAATACGCGATTGCCGAAAGAATCGTCAAGGAAATCTCCAGCCGTATGTTATTCCTCAATAACGTCGGCTTGGACTACCTGTCGCTGGATCGCTCGGCAGATACCTTATCGGGCGGAGAGTCGCAGCGTATTCGTCTCGCGAGCCAGATAGGCTCCGGGCTGACCGGTGTAATGTATGTATTGGATGAGCCTTCCATTGGCCTGCATCAGCGGGATAACAGCCGCCTGCTGGAGACACTCAAGAATTTGCGAGATCTGGGCAATAGTGTGATTGTCGTGGAACACGATCAGGATGCCATTTTGAACGCGGATCATGTGGTGGACATGGGTCCAGGTGCGGGCGAGCATGGCGGAGCCATTATCGCGCAAGGCACACCTGAAGCAATTCAGCAAAGTGCCGAGTCGCTTACCGGTAGATATCTCTCCGGCAAACTGTCCATCGCTCTTCCAAAAAAACGTACCGAACCAACAATTGATCGCTGGCTTAGAATCGAAGGCGCCTCCGGCAACAATCTGAAAAACATTCGTCTCAACCTGCCGGTGGGATTGTTCGTTTGTGTCACCGGGGTATCGGGATCGGGAAAATCCACCCTTATCAACGAAACACTTTACCTTGCAACGGCGCGGCACCTTTATGGTAGCAGCGCAGAGCCTGCACCGTATGAGAAGCTGGATGGGCTGTCCTTCTTTGACAAGGTCATCAACATGGATCAAAGCCCCATCGGACGAACTCCCCGCTCCAATCCCGCCACCTATACGGGGCTATTCACCCCGATCCGTGAATTATTTGCGGGTGTGCCCCAAGCGCGCGAACGTGGCTACGGGCCGGGGCGATTCTCGTTCAACGTCAAGGGCGGACGTTGCGAGGCTTGCCAAGGAGATGGCATGATCAAGGTGGAAATGCACTTTCTCCCGGATATTTATGTGTCATGCGATGTTTGCCACAGCAAGCGCTATAACCGCGAGACCCTGGAGATTCAATACAAGGGAAAAAACATCAACGAAATCTTGCAAATGACGGTGGAGCAGGCGCATGAATTCTTCAACGCGGTGCCGGTTGTAGCGCGGAAGCTGAAAACGCTACTGGATGTAGGATTGGGCTATATCACGCTTGGCCAATCCGCGACCACGCTTTCCGGCGGAGAAGCGCAACGGGTAAAGTTATCGCTGGAGCTATCGAAACGTGACACGGGCCGCACTCTCTATATACTGGATGAACCCACTACCGGTCTTCATTTTCAGGACATCGACTTGCTGCTGAAAGTGCTGCATCGGTTACGCGATCATGGCAATACTGTAATAGTAATCGAGCACAATCTGGATGTGATCAAAACCGCGGACTGGATTATTGACCTCGGCCCAGAGGGCGGCGAAGGGGGTGGACAAATCATTGCTGAAGGCACTCCGGAAGAAATTGCATCGAACAAGAGGAGCTTTACCGGGAATTATCTTAAAACCATACTCGGTTCGTGACCGGTTTCGAGATCTGCAATAGTGGTAAAGCGAGAATATGAATCCCCGTAAACTGTTGCTCGATAGCTTCCATGCCGCTGCCGTCGATCCGCTGCGTATAGTAGCCCAGCACTTGCCGCCCAGATTGCCTAAGGGGCGTACTTTGTTGGTCGGGGCAGGCAAAGCCGCTGTGGCAATGGCTCTGGCGGTGGAAAATCATTGGCAAGAAAGTGCGTTATTGAATGGTATCGTTCTTACCCGCTATGGCCACGGTTTGCCGCTTAAAAGAATCACGGTAGTAGAGGCTGGCCACCCAGTGCCTGATGCAAGCGGCGAACAGGCCACGCGCGATATTCTGCGGGAAGTGGAAAAACTCGGAGCAGACGATCTGCTGCTATGCCTGGTGAGCGGCGGCGGTTCAAGCCTGCTTTCATTGCCGGTGCCAGGAGTAGCGATAGACGATCTTCAACACGTTACCCAGGAACTGCTCCGCTGCGGCGCAGCGATTCAGGAAATCAACACAGTGCGCAAATATCTTTCCGCAGTCCTGGGTGGAAGACTTGCAGCCTCGTGCCGTGCACCGGTACTAGCATTGATAATTTCCGATGTGACCGGAGATGATCCGACGCATATCGCTTCCGGACCGTGCGCGCCTGATCCGACGACCTATACCGAAGCATTGGATATACTTAAAAAGTACCGCATAGACGCGCCTGCCGCAGTGCTGGAAACATTACAGGCGGGGGTGCAGGGAAAGCTCAACGAGACACCAAAACCCGGCGACTCCGTTTTCTATAATGTAGAAAACCGCGTAATCGCTACCTCACATCATGCGCTGCTGGCAGCCGCAGAGTATTTCCGCTCACAAGGGATTCCAACTGCGGTACTGGGCGACTCCATTACTGGCGAAGCACGCGAGGTCGGAAAGGTTTTTGCCGCGCTGGTAAGGGAGATCCGTCAATATGGGCAACCATGGAAATCGCCGGTGGCGCTGATCTCAGGTGGAGAAACGACGGTAACATTGTGTAAAACAGAAAGTAACGGAGATGATGGACGTGGTGAACAAGGCAGCCGAGGTGGCCGGAACACCGAATTTCTGCTTTCCCTTGCTATCGAATTCGATGGCGCCCCAGACATCTACGCTCTTGCCTGCGATACCGATGGCATCGATGGATCGGAAAATAACGCTGGCGCAATCGCCACCTCGGATTCGTTACGTCGCGCCAGGCAAATGGGGGTCAATGCCGAAAGTTTGCTCGCTAGCCATAACTCTTATACTTTCTTTGAACAACTCGACGATCTGGTCATCACCGGTCCAACCCGCACCAATGTCAATGATTACCGCGTAATTCTGGTTTTGTAGAACCTTGGCCCACCGAATTATTGTGTCCACTCGGTCGGCAAGGGATATGCTCATGAGGGAGCACGAAATTCATGCTGCACAGGCTGCTTACGAGATGTCACGAAACCGCAATATTGTTTACATATCATTGCAATATCAAATAGAAATTTCACTGATAAAAGGATAGAGTATATGGCAGCAACAATACTGGTGGTGGAAGACGAACCTGCGATTCAAGAGTTGATCTCATATAGTCTGCGGCAGGCCCGGCATATTGTTTTTGGCGCAAGAAATGCGGAACAGGCCATGGAGATAGTCAATAATGCCCTGCCAGACCTTGTGCTGCTTGACTGGATGCTTCCAGGAATGAGCGGTGTTGAGTTTGCTCGTATGTTGCGGCGCATAACGCGCACCAAGTCCATCCCGATTATCATGCTTACCGCTCGCGCCGAGGAAGGTGATAAGGTGGCAGCGCTGGAAATAGGCGCCGACGACTATATCACCAAGCCTTTTTCGCCCCGTGAACTGCTTGCCCGGATTAAGGCAGTCCTGCGACGCCGTTCACCGGAAGCGGCCGATGACATCGTCGAGATCGGCGGATTGCGGCTCGACTCGGCTACTCATCGCGTGACCGCGAGCGACAATGAGGTGATACTGGGACCCACTGAATTTCGGCTCTTGCATTTTCTTATGACCCACTCCGAGCGAGTACACACCCGTTCGCAGTTGCTCGATCAGGTATGGGGAGACCACGTATTCGTCGAGGATCGTACCGTCGATGTACATATCCGCAGATTGCGCAAAGCGCTGGAAGCAGTCAGCAAGGACGGACTTGTGCAGACCGTGAGAGGGACTGGCTATCGCCTGTCTGCAGGACAGATAGCGAGCATGGGATGAAATGAAAACACTGATTCAGCTTTACTCTCCGAAATAATTCAGGTGTCCGGCTTCTGGAAGCGCCTCGTCACCTTTATTCTGCTTATCGCCGTAACCGGAATACTTTTCGCGACGCTAGGTGCTGTCACGACGCTAGCATGCTATCTCATTGCATTGCTGCTACTGGTGATGCATTACCGGCATCAACTAACCGCACTGGAAAAATGGCTTCAGGGTAAAAAATCTACTTTGCCTGACAGTTCAGGCCAATGGGGGGACGTGTTTGCACGCTTGGTGCGACTAATGCGTGATCAGAGGCAGAGTTATCAGCAAATCAATGTCGCACTGGAGCGTCTGCAGCGTGCTACGTCGGCCATGCCGGAAGGTGTGGTAATCATGGATGAGATAGATCGCATCGAATGGTGCAATCCGGTGGCGGAAAAACATCTTGGTATAAATTCCGCTCTCGATGCCGGCCAGCATATCACCCACCTCGTGCGTCAGACTCAATTCACCGAATACCTCACCGCCGGCAATTACAACGAACCCTTGATAATCAAGCAGCCCCGCCATCAGGGCTTGACTCTTTCGCTACAGTTCGTGCCGTATGGGGATAAGCAGAAACTGCTCATCAGTCGGGATGTTACCCGTCTTGAGAGGGTCCAAACCATGCGTCGAGATTTTGTCGCCAATGTCTCGCATGAGCTGCGCACTCCGTTGACGGTGATTGGGGGATTTCTTGAAACACTCGCGGAGGAAGGTTCCTCGGATCCCGAAACGAGAAAATGGGTGTTAACGTTAATGACCGACCAGACCAAGCGAATGCAGCGCCTGGTAGAGGATTTGCTAACGCTGTCACGCTTGGAGGATACGGAAAACCTGGCACGCGAAACAAACATCAACATCCCGGAAATGTTGCGGGAGCTCTATCATGAAGCGCAATCTTTGAGTATGGGGCATCACCGTATCAGCCTCAATCTTGATTCCGATGCCACGTTGCTGGGAAGCATGGATGAGTTGCGGAGCGCTTTTGGTAATCTCGTCAGCAATGCCATACGCTACACCGCCGACGGAGGCGAGATCTCATTGAATTGGGTAATTCGTGACGGGCAAGGCGTATTCACGGTTCAGGACAGCGGCATTGGCATTGATCCCGAGCATATCCCGCGTCTGACAGAACGCTTTTATCGCGTGGATCGTGGACGTTCGCGTGAAACGGGGGGTACCGGCCTGGGCCTCGCCATCGTAAAGCATGTCCTGACTTGTCACCAAGCGAAGCTGGTGATTGTCAGCAAACCTGGCAAAGGCAGCTCTTTTAGCGCCCACTTCCCCGCGATACGGCTGATAATGCAGAAAAGCGAATGAGTCGACTTATTGGGAAGGTGGTTTCTTCTTCTGATCCTGATGAATAGCTGAGGAAGTTCGGAACCCTCGCGGGATTTTGCCTCGGAAGCAGGCGATCCGTCGAAAATGCATGTATATTCTCGTTTTAAAGATTCGCCTCATCTTTATGTCTAAGTCCCAACCACCCCTCGATCTCAACGAAACGCGCGTCAGCAGCCAGAATGTGTTCGACGGCGAGCTCTTGCATGTGTACCAAGATCAGGTCTGCATGCCGGATGGCAAAATAAAGGTGCGTGAATACATCGCCCATCCTGGCGCTGTTGTTATCATCCCATTGCTCGATAATGGTGAGATAGTGCTGGAGCGGCAGCACCGCTATCCCCTACATCGCGATTTTTTTGAACTTCCGGCCGGAAAAATAGATTCCGGTGAAGATCCGCTGCGATGTGCGGAGCGAGAACTTCTGGAAGAGACAGGTTATCACGCAGAAAGCTGGCGTTATCTCGCCACGCTTCATCCATGTATCGGTTATTCCGACGAAAAGCTGATTTATTATCTTGCGAAAGAACTCGTCTTCCAGGGCGCGAAGCTGGATGAAGGTGAACACCTGGAAGTGTTTACGCTGACGCTGCCGACAGCATTGGAGTGGATAAGGGAAGGTAGAATAACGGATAATAAAACTGTTTCAGGACTGTTCTGGGCAGAAAAGGCGTTGCGGAACGAATGGTGAATGTTTCTATTTATAAAAAAATACAATTAAGTCGGCTTCATTCTGTTAGCAACAAATAGAATTGTCCGGTTTGGTAGCAAATAGAGTGTCCGCTTTCTAACGCATCGAATTATGGATTCGATTCAGTGCGCGGCTGTGGCGGCGGATTTACGCCACAACCTTATTT
>JACCWK010000219.1 GCA_013697655.1 Nitrosospira sp. | reverse complement strand
CGCCACTCGCCACCAGGGTTGCCCCCGTGCTGCCGTTCGACTTGCATGTGTAAAGCATGCCGCCAGCGTTCAATCTGAGCCAGGATCAAACTCTTCAGTTCAATACTGGTAAAACTCTCGCTTGACGTGTTACTGCAACTCCAACTTTTATCCTAAAATAAAAGTCAAAATCTTCTTACATCGTGCGAGCACTTCAACTTTTTAACCTGGATATTCCGTCTTGAAGGACAAAAATATCTTGGTGTCCCAGTCAAGTGCCCACACCTATCGGCTGTAAATTTTTAAAGAACGATGTTATCTGCAAACTTCTATCCAGACAACGAAGGCGGGATTATACAGACACTAGACAGAGGGTCAAGGGATTTGTGAAATTTCTGACGTTTCTTTTCAACTCTCTGTCAGGAGATTGTTATCCTGGCAAATTTTCGCTTGCCTACTTGTACAACCGCCGTTTCCCCACGATGTAGCTTTAGTGCCTTATCACTGACCTTTTCACCATTTAATTTTACACCACCTTGCTCGATCATGCGTAGCGCTTCTGTCGTACTGGAAGTTAATCCGGCTTGCTTGAGCAATTGAGCAATGGGCAACCCTTCTTTTTCAGTATGCAATATTTTCTCCGGCATGTCATCTGGAATACCCCCGCGCCTGAATCGTGCCTCGAAGTCAGCTAATGCTATTTCCGCAATTTCTTTGCTATGGAAACGAGCAACGATTTCCTTCGCGAACATCACCTTGATGTCGCGCGGATTGCGACCATGCAGTACCTCCTCGTGCCATTGACGGATAATATTTATCGGTTCAAAGGACAGCAACTCGATATATCGCCACATCAGCTCATCGGAAAGAGACATCAGTTTGCCGAATATTTCTGCGGGAGCCTCTGCAACACCGATATAGTTTCCTGCAGATTTTGACATTTTATTGATTCCGTCCAATCCCTCCAGAAGTGGCATCGTGAGCACACACTGCGGCGATCGTCCAAAATGCTTTTGCAATTCCCGCCCCATTAGCAGATTGAATTTCTGATCAGTGCCCCCTAGTTCGATATCCGCCTCGAGAGCAACTGAATCGTAGCCTTGAATTAATGGGTATAGGAATTCGTGAATCGCGATAGACTTGTTATTCTGGTAGCGCTTGCCAAAATCGTCGCGCTCCAGCATACGCGCAACGGTATGGGTAGCCGCGAGTTTGATTAAATCGCCGGCATTAAGCTTATCCATCCATGTGGAATTGAACACCACCTCGGTCTGGTCTGGCTTGAGTATACGAAAAACCTGGTTTGTATAGGACTTCGCATTCTCCATTACCTGTTCACGGGTAAGGGCCGGGCGAGTGACATTTTTGCCACTGGGATCACCAATCATCCCGGTAAAATCTCCAATCAGGAACAGGGCATGGTGTCCCAGATCCTGCAGGTGACGCATTTTATTGAGCAGAACGGTATGACCCAGATGCAAATCCGGCGCGGTGGGATCAAAGCCCGCCTTTATTCTGAGAGAGCGGCCGGAAGCAAGCTTTTGCGCGAGCTCCTCTTCGACCAGAAGCTCGCCGCAACCACGCTTGATGATCTCCAGTTGTTCTAAGGTTGATTTGCTCACAGCAGCATATAGGCACCGCTACCCACGGTTATCTGCCGCAAAACTCCAGTTGATCAGCTTGTCGAGTACAGTAGTGACGTAATCCACGCGACGGTTCTGATAATCGAGATAATAGGCATGCTCCCATACATCAATTGTCAGGAGCGGCTTTATTCCCTTGGTTAATGGCAGATCTGCATTGCCCGTCTTGACCACCTTGAGCCCATCTCCGTCTTGCACCAGCCATGCCCAGCCACTGCCGAATTGAGCTGTTGCCGCGGTCGCCAGCTCTTTCTTGCACGCTTCCACGGAATCAAAAGAGGCCTCTATTTTTTGCCTCAGTTCTGCGGGAGGGTTGCCACCACCTTTGGGAGACAGGCTATTCCAGTAGAATGTGTGATTCCAGACTTGGGCTGCATTATTGAAAATGCCGCTCTTATCGGCTTTACCGGATGTTGCGGCAATGATCTCTTCCAAAGACAGATCCGCAAGCTCTGTACCGGTTATCAGCTTATTAAGGTTATCAATATAAGTTTTGTGATGTTTGCCGTAATGAAATCCCAGCGTATTGGCGGAGATGACAGGATCCAGCGCGTTTTCGGCGTAGGGCAGCGGTGGCAAAGTGTGCGGCGCACCCCCAGTCTTTTGATTGCTCATTGTTTTCGCTCCTATGTGGTGACAAAAAAACCAATCCGTTCATTTCTTGTATTGAAACTCAACCCCGGAATAAATCAGTTTTCCGAGGTAAGACACCTCAAGGACGATAGATGCCCCGAAGGCGAGCAAATTTCCGTTTCAATTTTATCAATCAAATATAACCAAATGCCCAATGGCTAATGGCTAATGCACGAGGCTTAAACATCATTCGCTAAGCAGTCAGTTACCAAGGCAAGTATAGCTGAAAAAATGGCCGCTCATGCCCTAGCAATAAGGTTTGGACTTCGCATAAAAACAGCCGCCGGGCTTATGGAATGACCTATAACCCTGAACCTTCAACGGACGTTTCCCCCATACAGCATGACCTATACAAAGAATGAAAAGTGATAATGAAGGCCAAGCGCGAAAAGCAGATGATTCAGTGAAGGGTGCGCGGCGGGGTAATACCGGTATTCGCAGGGAATCGCGGGTAGACCCTTGCAACGAATCGAAAACTCGAATAAAGGTCCTGGATAAAAGAGAAAATCGTGACCGTTATATCTGGTCGCTTAATTGGACAGCAATAGAGAAGACATAATGCGTTTTCTCTTGCTCCTCTCTAGCTTCTCCTTGATGCTCTCGCTATCAAAACCGCATATAAGACCGCAAAGGCGCGATCACGCATCGCTAAGTTCGACGAGCTGCTTATCGGGGTACCGGTCCATCTGATATCTGAGCCACAGCCGGCCTCCTATGTGAAATGCCAACGTATCGGCGTAAAATTGCAGCGCCGGGTTTCCCATCTCGCAAGTGGTTTGTCGGAAGAGTTGCAGCCACCGCTCAAACAATTTTGAAGTAAGCTCTGGCAAGGCTACATGCTTGGGCATGGGAGCTCCCCTGAAACGATTGGTCCCACGCAGCTTCATTGACCAGAAATTAATCATCTGCACAAAATGTGCGTCCCAGTCAGTAACATGGGCTTCAAAGATAGGGCCTAATGAGGGATCGCTTCTGGCTCTGGTATAAAAAGCGTGAACCAACCGTGAAATTTCTTCCTCGGTACACAGATTGGGGTCGGGTAGTGCGAACTCTTGTTGTGGGATGGATTGTGGGATCGGTTGTGGCATATTCATAGTTAAATTATAAGTAACAGTTCTCCGCAGCCACGAGGCGCTGACGGTGTTTTTAAATAAAACCAATCGTGGTTTGAGCGATAGCAACTGACTGCTGCTAACTAGCTTGTCACATTATAACCAATGTTCTTACTTTTGACATAAAATAATGTTACAAGTTATCATATGAAAGGTTCCAGGGACGTGGACTTAAAGCAATAGAATCTTGGTCTAGAAAATCCCATCCCGTGACACGCCGTCACATCTAAGTATCCCGCGCAGCGTTTCCAGCGCTTCCAACTGAATCTGACGAACCCGTTCACGGGTAAGATCGAGAGTTTTCGCCAGTTGTTCCAGCGTTTGAATTTCGTAACCGTTCAAACCGTAGCGCTTCTCGATTATATATCGCTGTTTGTCATTCAATCGATTAAGCCATTCTTGCACACGATGCTTGATTTCAGACTGCTCCAGTATGAGATCCGGGGCGAGATTGTGATCATCCGCCATGACATCGCCCATGGATAACAATGGATCAATATCGAGGGGCGCGTCCAGTGACATCATGCTCATGTTCAGGGACAGCATTCGTTGCACCTCTTTTACGGGGCGTCCCAGCAAATGCGCAACATCTTCCGGTTTGGGTTCCTTGCCGGTATGCGCCTCCAAATGGCGAGCCGCTTGCAAAATAATATTCAAATCCTTTATGACATGCACGGGCAAACGGATCGTACGCGACTGATTCATAATACAGCGTTCGATATTCTGGCGTATCCACCATGTGGCATAAGTTGAAAAACGAAATCCGCGTTCCGGGTCAAATTTGTCGAGCGCATGCATCATGCCCATATTGCCTTCTTCGATCAAATCCAATAGTGCCACGCCGTGGTTGGTATAATGCTTTGCAATGTTTACCACCAACCGCAGGTTGCATTCGATCATTTTTTGGCGCGCAGCGAAATCGTCCTGTTTGACCAAGCGAGTCAGTACCGCTTCTTCCTTCGCGCTCAGCAAAGCATTATGACCAATTTCGTTGAAATAGATCTGGGTGACGTCGGTCAGCAGGAAATCGTTAAGCGTTTCGTTTCCCCCGGAGGTTGGTGCTGCGTCGGAAACTTTACATGAGGCAGCATCCGGATCCGTCGGGTCAGTTTCAAGCAGTTCATCATCATCGGGATAAGCGCGGTGGCTCATTCGGATATTCCAGGTAAATATTTTAGGGGATCCACTGGTTTACCATTCTTACGAACCTCGAAATGAAGTTTTATTAGATTGGTGTCGCTATTTCCCATCTCGGCTATTTGTTGCCCTCTGGCTACAGTTTGCCCCTCTTTCACCAAAAGTTTATTGTTGTGCGCATAAGCACTCAGATAAGTATTGTTATGCTTGATGATAATGAGCTTTCCGTAGCCGCGCAATCCCGCACCGCTATACACTACTTTACCTGCAGCCGATGCTGTTACCGATTGGCCCGGCTTGCCGGAGATATCTATGCCTTTAGTACTTTCCGTAAATCCTTCCAATACCTTGCCTTTGGTGGGCCACATCCAATCGACGCGATCATCATTTTGAATCGCCTCTGTCGGGGGTGGTGCGGGACTAATTTTGGCGCCCGCATTTTTTTCGGTAAGTGGAGCAACCCTTGCAACAACTATCGGAGGCGCGCCCGTCAATCCCTTCACCTGCGCCACGGCCAGTTCTGAATAGGGCAGCTTGAATGCCTTTGGCTCAGCTTTAAGCCTGTCCGTGCTGACCACCGGCTTTTCTTGGGGTGATGGCACGATGTTAGGCGCAGACGCGATGGAGGTGGATGAGAGCGTCGGCTCAGGGACAGGGAACAGGGAGGGCTGTGTCAGTTGATAGGGAGGAGATAAACTAAGTTGCTGACCGATATGGATGGCCCCAACATCCTGGATATTATTCCATTCCGCTAAATCTTTTGGATCGATGCCGTGGCTCCGCGCAACGCTATAGAGCGTGTCACCTTTCTGTATAGTGTAGAAACCAGGGCGCTGCTCAACCACTTCAGTACCAGCCTCTTGAGAGGCCGCTGCGCCACGATCCGTCACGGGAGCATTGTGGGAGGTAGATACACAGCCCGCAACGAACAAAAAAAGGATGAGCGATAGCCCATGGGATACTAAAGAAAAAAACGTCCTTGGAAAGGCTGCAAGCCAAGAGACCAAGAAAATCGTTTGAAGGGACCCGCCATCGGTCAAACGATCCTCAGTTCGTTTACTCCTCATTCGCTATCTCTTGTTATGCATCGCTTAACCCTTCAAGATACCCGGCAGCATCGGTACGAACCTGACCTCATCAAGTATAGTCTCGGTGTAACCTTGCGGGTTGCGGTCAATCACACAGAGATACTGATCCTGACTCCCTTTGGGAAAAACCATTCTACCACCAATAGCCAACTGCTCCAGCAGCGGCGGGGGAACATGCGCGATCGCGGCGGTAAGGATAATACCATCAAATGATGCGGCCTCTGGCAGGCCCAACAGGCCATCAGAATGCTTGAGGCGAACATTATGGAGACGTAGCTCCCGCAAACGGGTACGAGTGCGGGTAAGTAGAGGCCCTATGCGTTCAATTGAATAGACTTCATGAGCAAACTGCGCCAATACCGCTGTCTGATACCCACACCCCGAGCCGATCTCAAGCACCTTCCCGAGCCTTGAACTTGCGCGCAGCAACTCGCTCATGCGCGCCACGATATACGGACTTGATATAGTCTGGCCGAAATTAATAGGCAGAGCGACATCGTCATAAGCACGGCTTGCCAGGATTTCTTCAACAAAGATGTGACGAGGAACAGCGTTCATTCCCGCCAGCACCACTTCATCAACGATGCCTTGCGTGCGCAGGCGCTCGATCATGCGCGCACGGGTACGCTGTGAAGTCATACCGATTCCGGAATGACGGGTGTTCAATCTGGATATACCTTGAACAATTGTTTGGCTATCCTGCAAGATAACGCTAAGCGCCTGGATACTATTTCAGCCACTGTTTTACTGCATCTAGCTGCCCGTACCGGGTGAGGTCAATTTGCAACGGCGTGACCGATACCCGGTTACGCTGAACTGCCAGAAAGTCCGTACCTTCGCCGATATCCTGGGCAGGTCCGGCCGCACCCACCCAGTAAACTGTTTCGCCGCGTGGGGTTTGCGACTTCACTACTGGTTCAGCCTTGTGGCGGCGACCAAGCCGGGTAACCTCAATGCCTTGCAATTCGTCATAAGCGACGTCAGGGACATTAACATTTAACAATACCGTCCCATGGAATTTGTCCTTCTCAAAACGTTGCACCATTTCTGTCGCGATGCGTGCAGCAGTGGAAAAATTCCCGGTAGAAAAACTAGCGAGAGAAATGGCAAGGGAGGGAATGCCCAGCAGAAAGCCTTCGGTGGCAGCAGCTACGGTGCCAGAGTAAATGGTGTCGTCACCCATGTTGGCACCATCATTGATCCCGGATACCACCATGTCAGGCAACGTATCGAGCATGCCGGTAACCGCCAGATGGACACAATCGGTGGGCGTGCCATTAACATAGTAAAAACCATTATGGGATTTTTGCAGACTGAGCGGCCGGTCGAGAGTGAGCGAATTACTGGAGCCGCTTCGATCACGCTCCGGCGCGACCACTATGATATCAGCAATGGCCGAAAGCGCTTCTGCAAGGCAGGCAAGGCCTGGCGCAAAATACCCGTCATCGTTGCTGAGCAATATGCGCATTCGAACAGTATCCAGATGGTTTTTAGCTTTTGGGGGTAAACATCAGCTAATTGACTACCAGCAGACCTGCATTGGACTTGTGGATTGGCTGGTCGGGGCGAGAGGATTTGAACCTCCGACCACTTGCACCCCATGCAAGTACGCTACCAGGCTGCGCTACGCCCCGAAGGAGAAATTATAGCAAACAAGGCAGGGGGTTAGGAATTGCTATTAGCAATTAGTGAAGCAAGGACCACAAATAATAAGCAGATTAAGATCGAAGCAACGACACAACACTTTTAATCTCGCCCCGTAATAGTGCTAAATCGAGGGGGGAGGTGAGTAGCGCGACTGAAGCGGATACCCCCACAGGCATCGGCTCGCCCGTCGCATGTACCAGGCGACTGCGGGCGCCGTGAATGGTAAAACCTTGCTCGTAGAGTAATTCGCGAATACGGCGAATCATTAATACTTCATGATGCTGATAATATCGCCGATTACCGCGACGTTTGACCGGTTTCAATTGTGTAAATTCCTGCTCCCAGTAGCGCAGCACATGGGCCTTGACACCACACAATTCGCTGACTTCGCCGATCGTGAAATAACGCTTCGCCGGAATAGGCATTAAAGCGCTGCTAGGCATTATGTTTTCCATGCTGGTTTTTTTCAACCATTGCCTTCAATTTTTGGCTGGCGTGAAAAGTCACCACTCGCCGCGCCGTAATGGGAATTTCTTCACCGGTTTTGGGATTGCGACCGGGGCGCTGCGGCTTATCCCGCAATTGGAAATTGCCAAAACCTGATAGCTTGACTCCATCGCCATTTTGCAACGCAATGCGAACTTCCTCGTAAAAAGACTCCACCATGTCTTTCGCTTCGCGTTTGTTAAACCCGACTTTCTCGAAAAGCAAATCCGCTAACTCAGCCTTTGTTAAGGTCATACTCTCCCTCGCCTTTTCTTCTACTTTTTCGGATGCGGCTATACTAGCCATTCCTTTATTTAACTACGTAATCTTGCGCCAAATTGACATTCCAGAATATTTACCAACTTTTTGATGACCAAGTCTGCTTCCGCGTCGGTTAGCGTTTTTTCAGTATCTTGCAATAACACTCGGAAAGCAAGACTTTTTTTTCCATTTTCCACTCCCTTGCCTTGATACACATCGAACAGGGAAATCTCTGAAATTATGGACGAATACTCATTACGCATACTTTCCAGCATCGCTTGGGCGGTAATATTTTCAGGCACCACCACGGCAATATCGCGTCGTATTAGCGGGAATTTCGATATCTCTACCGCAACTGGCAGCGCTCGCTCCATGAGTAACTCCAAATTTGCCTCAAACAGTACTGTGGAATTAGGCAGGCCAAACTTTTGACGCCAATGAGGATGAAGTTCTCCAAGATAGCCTGCGCATCTATCGCCCAGGCGGATTTCCGCTGATTTGCCAGGATGGAGAGCAGGATGAGATGCCGCCCTGAAATTCAACAGCGCCGGCCAAAAAAGTGCCTCGATATCTGCTTTTGCATCAAAGAAATCCATTTCTCGAGCGGGTGTCCCCCACTGCTCAGCCGTAAAATCCCCATAGCAAAGTCCAGCCAGTTTCTCCGATTCCGCGTAAGCTCCATTTTTTTTGACAAAACAATGCCCAATCTCAAACAATCGCACTCTTGTCTGCTTGCGGTTAAGATTAAATTGCAGGTTGGATAAGAGACCACCGAGCAGGCTACTACGCATCACGCCCATCTGATTGGAAAGGGGATTTTTTAATTCCACGGGCGTTTCATTCCCCGCCAGCTCCAGCTCCCATGATGTGTCTACAAAGGCATAATTGATAACTTCCTGATAGTCCCGTCCCGTCAGGATTTGCCGTAACTGCGATGATGCGCGCCCAATCTCTGATTCGGGCAACATCCCCAATTCTGCATGGGGCGAGCTCGCCGGTATATGATCGTATCCATAGATGCGCGCCAACTCCTCAATTAGGTCTTCCTCTATAGCGAGATCGAAACGGTAAGTCGGGGGCGTTACGCAAAACACACCGCCAGCTAAAGAAAAATTGAATTGCAAACGCTGCAATAATTCAGCGACCTCGGCTTCACCAAGTTCTATGCCCAGCACTCGCCGCGCCCGCCCCAATCGCAGGTAAATAGGATCGCGTTGAGGCAATTTCCCCCTGACTTCAGTAATCGGCCCCGCCCGGCCTCCGCAGATATCAAGGATCAGGTGTGTAGCGCGTTCGAGCGCATTGCGCGTAGCGTCAAAATCCACCCCGCGTTCAAAACGGTATGCTGAATCGGAACTGAAACCCAAACGAAATGATTTTCCGGCAATTACCTCGGGATTAAAAAAAGCACTTTCCAGAAATAAGTCCGTTACGCCCAGCTCCACTCCGCTATCGCCCCCCCCCATGATACCCGCGAGTGCCAGCGGCTTGGCTTCATCAGCGATTAACAGCATGTCGGGTTGAAGAACAAGGTTTTCACCATTCAGCAACAGAAGTTTCTCGTCTGTCCTGGCATAGCGCACATGAATCGCACCTGAAAGCCCATCCAAAATCTTGGCCAGATTGAAAGCATGAAGAGGCTGACCGCTTTCAAGCATTACGTAGTTAGTCACATCCACCACGGGATTGATTGTGCGTATTCCGCTACGCTCCAAACGCCGGATTATCCATCGTGGCGTGGGAACGTCGAGGGATATATCCCGTATTACCCTGCCACAATAAAACGGGCAGGCATCGGGCGCATCCACCCATACCTTCAGGGTTTCGCTAGTCTGGCTCTGGACCGGGTTAACTTCAAGGGGATTTAGATTTGCAGAAGTAATCGCAGCCACTTCCCGTGCCAGCCCCGATATCCCCAGGCAATCACCTCGGTTAGGCGTTAGCTTGAGCGTGAAAATGTTATCTTCCAACTCGTAATAACTGCGGAAATCCGCACCGGCGGGCGCGTCACCGGGGAGCAGCAACAAGCCCGTTGTGGTATCCACCAAACCCAATTCTGGGGCTGAACATAACATACCCGAGGATTCGACTCCGCGTATTGCCCTTTGCTTGATGTCAACGCCAAGGAGTTGCGCACCCACTATTGCACATGGCGCTTTTATCCCGGCCCGAACGTTAGCGGCGCCACACACGATTTGTAGCGGTTCACTCGTGACCGAACCAACGTCCACCTGACAAACAGTGAGATTATCTGCGTTTGGGTGTTCTTTCACCGAAAGCACTTCGGCCACTACCACGTTGTGAAAGGTGGGGAAAACGGACTCGACAGTTTCCACTTCGAGGCCCGCCATCGTCAACGCATGAGCGAGATCACTGCTTGATATCGGCGGGTTAACAAAAGTGCGAAGCCAGTTTTCTGAAAATTTCATGAGAACCCGTTTTTACCGAGAAGAAGGGTGTCGTTTTACCATTTACCCGAGATCTAAATCTACGAATTTCCTCTTCTGGTAACTGATTTGATGACTGAACAGATATCGAGTTAGCAAACAAGGCTGTCTGAAAGGTTCTTAGCGATTCAATTAAATTGCTTCAGGAATCGCAAATCATTCTCAAAAAATAATCGTAAATCATTCACGCCATACCTTAGCATCGCCAACCGCTCAACCCCCATACCAAAAGCAAAACCAATATACTTTTCACTATCTATGCCAACATGCTTAAAAACATTAGGATGAACCATGCCACAACCCAATACTTCAAGCCAGCTGGTATAACTGCATACACGACAACCGCTACGGCACATCACGCAGCCAATATCCATTTCAGCTGAAGGTTCGGTAAAGGGAAAGAAGGAGGCACGGAACCGCACCGGCAAATCGTCGCGCTCAAAAAAATGTTGCATAAAGTCTGCCAGAACGCCCTTTAACGCAGAGAAGTTGGCGTTTTCATCGACCCACAAGCCTTCTACTTGATGAAACATAGGAGTATGGGTCAAATCGGAGTCGCAACGATATACCCGTCCTGGCGCGATTACTTTCAGGGGCGGCTGATTGCTTTGCATATACCGGATTTGCACTGGCGAAGTATGGGTGCGCAATAAGTGTCCATTATTTTCATCGACGTAAAAAGTGTCGTGCATAGCACGAGCTGGATGATTCTCGGGAATGTTAAGTGCGGTGAAATTATAAAAATCAGTTTCGATTTCAGGACCCGAAGCTACAGCAAAGCCAATTGAATGAAACAACGACTGGATGCGCTCCAAGGTAAGCGTTATCGGATGCAGACCGCCTTTTCCTAAACCACGTCCCGGCAAACTTACATCCAGCGCCTCGCCGATCAACTGCGCTTCGAGGCTTTTTTCCTGTATTGCCTCTCGCCGGAGATTAAACGTTGCTTCCAACGTGTTCTTGGCCCGATTGATTTGACTTCCCATTGCGGGTCGCTCTTCTGGAGAGAGCTTGCCCAATCCTTTCAATAATTCGGTTAATCTGCCATTCCGCCCTAGGTAGCGCGCCTTTGCCTGCTCCAGTTCAATGGCATCGTCAATGCCATTGAACAGATCAATGGCTTCATTTAGGAGGGAATCCAGGTTATTCATGAGAACGTGAAGCAGCGTGGACCACCAGTTTCTCCAAGAAAAAAGGAGGCAAGGCGTGTCCGCCTTTAGCCTCCTTGCAGTTTTTTATTTCCGGCTATATTGCCAGACTGGCTTTGGCTTGTTCGACTATTTTTACAAAAGCCGGTTTATCAAATACAGCAATATCAGCTAGCACCTTGCGATCCACTTCAATCGCAGCCTTCTTCAAACCGTTCATAAATACGCTATAGGGTAAACCGCACTCACGCGCAGCGGCATTAATACGAGCGATCCACAGGGCGCGGAACTGGCGTTTTTTCTGACGACGATCACGATAAGCATATTGCCCCGCCTTCATTACCGCTTCCTTGGCAATGCGATAGACATTTTTGCGGCGACCGCGATAACCCTTCGCCAGATCCAATACTTTCTTGTGACGGGCGTGAGCCGTTACACCACGTTTTACTCTTGACATGGTAGTCTCTCTCCTTTAGGCGTAGGGCATCATAGCGCGCACAGACGCCACGTCGCTGCAGTGGACACCGACAGTTCCTCGTAATTGGCGCTTGTTCTTTGTAGTTTTCTTGGTAAGAATATGCCGCTTAAATGCCTGTGAACGCTTGACGCTGCCACCAGCCCGCACCTTGAAACGCTTTGCTGCGCCACTCTTCGTTTTCATCTTTGGCATGACACTACTCCTGTTTTAACATGACGCCGGGTGTTTCCTGAACGGAACACTTTTAAAACCCGGGAATCACTTGGTTTTATGTCGGCGTTATCATGCGCGCCGACTTTGCTACTATTATTCAGATGGCAGCCTGCTGCAGGCGACTTTCCATCTTCTCAGCCATCAAACTTTAAGTTGAGGGCGAGTCAGAGTCTATCGCCGGCAACGTGCCACTAATTTCCGTAGCTGACTTCGGCTTAGCTTCCCTCGGCTTAACTATTTTTACTTCCTTCTTCCGAGGAGACAACACCATCACCATCTGCCGCCCTTCCATTCTGGGAAATTGCTCCACCACTGCATGCGGTTCCAGATCGCCTCTTACCCGCTCTAACAGGCGTACGCCAAATTCTTGGTGCGCCATTTCACGCCCGCGAAAGCGCAATGTTATCTTGGCCTTATCACCCTCCTCCAAGAAGCTGATCAAGTTTCGTATCTTGATATTGTAATCGCTGTCGTCTGTATTGGGACGAAACTTGACTTCCTTGATCTGGATTTGTTTTTGCTTGAGTTTAGCCTCGTGCTTTTTCTTGCTCTCTTGATAACGAAATTTTCCGTAATCCATTAAGCGGCACACCGGGGGCTGAGCAGTAGGGGCTATTTCAACCAAATCTACCCCAGCCTCTTCCGCCAAGGTGTTGGCGACTGACAGACTAACTATGCCTATCTGCTCCCCCTCTACACCAATCAAGCGCACTTCCGGCGCATTAATCTCCTGATTGACGCGCGCTGCTTTTTCTTGAACTATAGTAATTCCCCAAGTTTGTTAATAAATCAAGCCGCACCAGCTTTTAAGGATATCTCTGCTTTAAGGCGTTCAATTAACGTCGATAAAGACATCTGACCCAGATTCAAACCCGCACGGGTCCGCACGGCCACCATTTGTGCCGCCACTTCCTTGTCGCCCACTACGATCTGATAGGGCAATTTTTGTAAACTATGTTCCCGTATTTTATAGGTTATTTTCTCATTTCTCAAGTCCGCGTGTACACGGATGCCGTTGTGCTTGAGTTCTTCGGCCACTTTGCGGGCATAGTCCGCCTGTCCTTCCGAAATATTAAGCACCACCGCATGGTCCGGCGATAGCCATAAAGGAAGAGCCCCCGCGTAATTCTCGATGATAATGCCTATGAATCGTTCCAATGACCCAAGGATCGCTCGATGTAGCATTACTGGCACTCGACGAGTATTGTCCTCGGCCACAAACTCAGCTTCCAGTCTTTCTGGCATGGAAAAGTCCAGTTGCAACGTACCGCATTGCCATACACGGCCGATGCTATCCTTGAGGGAAAACTCTATTTTCGGTCCGTAGAAAGCACCTTCTCCGGGTTGCAAATCCCAAGCAAGCTTCTTGTGATCCAATGCCGATTGCAGCGCCGCTTCTGCCTTGTCCCATTGCTCTTCTGACCCCACCCGCTTTACCGGGCGGGTTGAAAGTTTTACGGATATCTCGTTAAAGCCGAAATCGGCGTAAACCTTTTGCAATAAATCAATAAATCGCACCGCCTCATCCGGCACCTGAGAGTGGGTACAAAAAATATGCGCGTCGTCCTGCGTAAAAGCCCGTACTCGCATGATACCATGCAGCGCCCCGGATGGCTCATTCCGATGGCATGATCCAAACTCGGCCAGCCGCAATGGCAAGTCCCGGTAACTTTTTAATCCCTGCCTGAATACTTGAACGTGACCGGGACAGTTCATTGGCTTAACGGCAAATTCCCGCTCTTCGGAATGCGTCATGAACATGTTTTCACGGAAATTTTCCCAATGCCCGGAGCGCTCCCATAATCCTTTATCCAGCACGGATGGCGTGCGGATTTCCATATAGCCATTATCGCGGAATACTTCCCGCATGTATTGCTCTACTTGTTGCCAGATAATCCAGCCTTTGGGATGCCAGAACACCATGCCTGGCGCTTCTTCTTGTATATGAAACAAATCGAGCTGCTTGCCAAGCTTACGATGATCGCGTTTTTCAGCCTCGTCGAGACCTTGCAAATAGGTGTCCTGGTCCTCCTTTTTGGTCCATGCAGTGCCGTAAATCCGTTGTAGCATTTCATTACGCGAATCACCGCGCCAATAAGCCCCCGCCAACTTCATCAACTTAAACACCTTGAGCCTGGAAGTAGTCGGCACGTGCGGGCCGCGACACAGATCGGTAAAATTACCCTGGGAATAAAGGGACACATCCTCGTCACCGGGTATGGCCTCAATAATTTGCACCTTGTAGTGTTCGCCCTGGTTTTTAAAAAAATTGATGGCTTCAGAGCGGTCCCATACTTTGCGCTCCACTTGCAAATTACGTGCGCTGATTTCCGTCATGCGCTTCTCTATAGCCACCAGATCCTCGGGCGTAAAAGGACGCTTGTAGGAAAAATCGTAATAAAACCCGTCCTCGATCACCGGACCGATGGTGACCTGCGCGTCCGGAAACAACTCCTTGACCGCATGCGCCAACAAATGCGCGCTGGAATGACGAATGATTTCCAGCCCTTCCGCATCTTTGTCGGTGACAATAGTTACGTCGCTGTCAGTCTCGATGCGGGTCGATATATCCACCAGCTTGCCGTCAACTCTGGCTGCCAGCGCGGCACGCGCCAATCCGGCACCAATCGAGGCCGCGACTTCGCCCACGGTCACCGGGTGCTCAAACCTGCGTTCTGAACCGTCCGGTAAACGAATAACAGTCACAGTTTCTTCCTTTCATAATTCATAAATGCAGCCAGCGCCATAAAACACTTTTCACAAAACTTCACAAAAACCAGGAAGATTTTAGTTGCTCGTAATACATAACGCATTCTCCCATAGCTACCATTGAGCGACAACTTAATGCGCTAACCCAATATGGGAAAATACGAGCATCGCGAGCGATGCAACTCAGCTATACGCAGGCTTATGAATAGGAACGACGCTGATGGCGAATAGATTCGGTGTGTGCTGAGGAGCTGCAGCCTTTGCAATTCCAGAGGGTCAGAGGTTTTGGAAGTCTATCAAGCAGCGAAACCGCTTTCTCAAACGGGGTATGATATTGATATGGATGTGTGGCCGGAACCGCCCCCAATGAACGTTGTTATTGCCTATGTTGAGCGCGTTGAGCACGTGCTGGTAATCGAAATGTCACAGAGCGTATCTGCGGGCAGGTCGAAATTGTGATGCGAGTAAGCCGGTGCGCGCCCAGCTTTACTGGAACCAGTATGAGGCGGCGTTACGGTCGGGCTATCTTGTCAGGTTCCTCGCAAAGAAATCTTTCTAGAGCACCTTTCGCTACTCCCCTAAATCGTTGTCGCGCCGTGCTGGCAATTCGGAAATCATCCAAAGCAAGCGGTGCCTTAGCCTGATAGATTTCTGTTGTCATAAGGTTACAGGCCAGCCTCACGCTTGATTAATTCCTCGATTTTGAGACCCACTTCCGGTTGCCCGTTGAATACCGTACCAACCTTCTTTTTGTTGAGATGTTCGATGTTGCTGGTATAAATATGGGCTGGTAGCGGAAAGAATTTAACCTCTTTCACCAATGTCGCTGCATTCTTCATATAGAACTCAACAAATTCCCTGACTTCGGGTTTATCTGCTGACTTGATGTTCACGTAAATGAAAATTGGGCGAGATAACGGTTGATAGCTTCCATCCTCCACCGTCTTTTCAGAGGGAAGGATACCGCCTTTACCTCCGTCAACAGCAACCGCTTTGACCTTTTTCTGATTTTCGACATAATAGGCAAAACCAAAAAAGCCAAGCCCGTTTTTATCGCTGGCTACACCTTGCACCAACACATTGTCGTCTTCAGATGCGGTGAAATCGCCGCGGCTCGACTTGGCCTTTCCGACGATGGCTTCCGTAAAGTAGTCAAAAGTACCAGAATCCGCGCCCGCACCGTACAGTTTCATTGTGTCGTCAGGCCAGGTCGGATTCACTTGACTCCACTTGGTTATTTTACCCTGGGCGGCGGGCTCCCAGATTTTCTTTAACTCGGCAACAGTGATTACCTTGCTCCAATCATTCTTTGGATTCACCACTATCGTCAGTGCGTCATACGCAACCGGCATTTCAACATATTGCACACCGGCTGCTTTGCAGTCATCCATTTCCTTTTTTAGAATGGGGCGCGAAGCATTGACAATATCTGTTTCACCACGACAGAACTTTTTGAAACCGCCACCGGTGCCAGAAATACCGACTGTTACTTTTACAGCCCCTTTCTTAGCTATCTGAAAATCTTCCGCCACTGCTTCGGTAATAGGATAAACAGTGCTGGAACCGTCAATTTTTACAATAGCGGCAGCACATGAAACGCTGGCAGTTCCCAGTACACCCAGCACGGCTACCACCCCCAGCGTCTTACTACCCAGCAATCTCAACATTTCACTCTCCGTTTGATGGATCAGATACCGTTTTTAGGAATATGCTGCTTGAACTGACCAGGTAACCGCCATACACGTTATTCGACGCGCTAATCCAATCATTTTCAACGCTGCCGTTCCTGATTAATACGAATCCGTTACGCACCATACTAAATCACAAGTATTACCGATTTATGACACGATGTTTAGCGATGGTTGCATTCAGTCATGCACTGCGACGCAGCCGTCATAAGAACGTCATGGTCTTTTGATAAAATCAGGATACAAAATTAAACATGAATACAGGAGATATCTATGCAAGAAACCAAAACTAACGAATTTCGTCCTGTAGATGTGGCGCGTTTTCTCGCTGTCAGCCGCATATGTCTTTTCGTTAACTTTGCGAATTTGGCTATCTGCAGACATTCAACGGGCAAGCACAATAACCTTAAGAAGCGCAGGTGGATCTTCTAAATAATTCGTACAGCGCTTCTATAACGTAGCTTATGCAGTTTACAAAAAGCGGGCATGCCAAGACTGCCGCGCTTGCAGTTCTTCAGACCGCTGCTGCACTCCGTACAACGTCAGCTATTTTTTCTGCCCAGTGTTCAACTTTCTGTTGAGACTCACCTTCCACCATTACCCGTATCAGCGGCTCGGTGCCCGATGCGCGCAGCAGCACCCGGCCACTGCCTTCGAGATCGAGCTCAGCTTCTGCCTGAGCCGCTTTTATCGCCGCACTGACTCGCGAATCGAAGCCTTTGGGAACCTTGACGTTGATCAACTGTTGCGGATAAAGCGTTACGCCATGCGTAAGTTCAGCCAAGGTCTTACCAGAATCACGCAGGGCATATAACACCTGCAACGCCGAAATAATACCGTCACCGGTAGTATGCTTGTCGGTACAAATAATATGACCGGAGCCCTCGCCACCCAGCTGCCAACCTTTTTGCTGCAATAGCTCCAGCACATAACGGTCGCCAACATTGGCTCGGGCAAAAGGAATGTTCAATTTCTTTAAACCATTTTCAACTGCGAGGTTGGTCATTAATGTACCTGCTACACCGCCCTTCAATAGCCCTTTTTGCTGACGGTGGTCAGCAATAACGTAAACCAGCCTGTCACCATCATAAATCGCGCCTGTTTTATCAGCCATAACAACACGATCACCATCGCCATCGAGGGCAATACCTACATCGGCCTCATGTCGCCTGACGGCTTCCTGCAGGGTGGTACTATGGGTTGCGCCACATTCATAATTGATATTAAGGCCATTGGGCTGCACCCCGATGGCGACAACGTCTGCGCCCAACTCATGGAGCACATGACCAGCAATTTGATACGTCGCGCCATGAGCACAATCAACAACGATACGCATACCACGCAAATCGAGGTGATTCGGAAAGGTGCTTTTGCAGAATTCGATATAACGTCCTCGCGCGTCATCGACACGGCGTGCTTTGCCGAGCTGCGCGGAAGACATCGACTTGATGGGAGCATTTAATCCCGCCTCTATCTCGCGTTCGGTGACATCAGGCAGCTTGCTTCCCGCAGCTGAAAAGAACTTGATACCATTGTCTTCAAACGGATTATGTGAAGCCGAAATAACAATACCGGCCTGCAGCCGCAACGCGCGAGTGAGGTAAGCTACTGCCGGTGTCGGAATGGGCCCGGACAACAGCACATCTACACCAGCGGCAGATAGCCCCGCCTGTAGCGCCGATTCCAGCATGTACCCCGATATGCGTGTGTCCTTACCGATCAGTACTGCGGGACGCTCACCTTTGGATAGATGCCAGTCGGAAGAAGTCAGGACTTTCCCGGCGGAATAGCCAAGGTGCATGACGAATTCAGGTGTAATAGGCATCTCGCCTACACGCCCACGGATCCCATCAGTGCCAAAATATTTTCTCGCCATCGAAAAATCCGTAAGTAATTAGATCTGAGTATTGCGGCGAGGGGCATTCTCCTCGCCATTGGTTTCTTTGCTTACCGCATTATAAACCGCTAGCGCATCCCTGGTCGCTTTTACATCATGGACTCGCAGGATTCGGGCGCCCTTGGCTACTGCCAGTAAAGCGGCCGAAACGCTGGCGTGAACCCTGTCGCTCACGTGATTGCCGGTGATTTTTCCTAACATTGATTTTCGCGATAATCCGACCATCACGGGCACACCCATATCCGTGAAACAGTCGAGATGGCGCAATAATTCGACATTATGGTCCAGCGTCTTGCCAAAGCCAAAACCGGGGTCTATCACCAACTTTTCAGGCAGGATACCTGCGGCTTGGGCTGCGTTCAGGCGTAGCCGCAAAAAATCCTTTACTTCCGCTACCACGTCATTGTACTGAGGATGAGCCTGCATACTGCGCGGATCACCTTGCATATGCATGAGGCAAGCCCCAGCACCGCCTTCTGCAATCGCCTCAAGGGCACCGGGTGCCCGCAAAGCATTGACGTCGTTAATCATGGCCGCACCAGCCTTGATTGCAGCACGCATCACTTCCGGTTTGGATGTATCTACCGAAACAAGTGTGTTCATGCTGACCAAGGCCTCCACCACTGGCATGGTGCGACGCAATTCCTCCTCCGCGCTTACCGGAATACCGCCGGGACGCGTAGATTCCCCGCCGATGTCCAGCCAGTCGGCTCCCTCTTCAATCAGGCGGGCCGCATGCCGGAGAGCACTTTCCGTAGACGCACACAGGCCACCGTCAGAGAAAGAATCTGGCGTTACATTGATAATCCCCATGACAAGAAAACGACATGGGAAGAGATTATGAAATCGCTTCAACGAAAAAAACGAAAGGGTTTCGCTAACTAAAAATGGAAAGAACGAGCCAGCCAGGGATTAATAAAATAAGGCAGGACCTGCCCGCCTTATTTACCTTTACCTTTGGTTTGCTACCTCATATGCCAGCTTACATAGCCTTATACTTCCTGTGCTGGCGTTGCCGTTGCTGCCGGCGCTCCCGGAGGGGTATTGTCTTTCGGCGGCGGCGGAGCAGATTTAGCAGGTTTTGGCGGACGCGGCGCACGACCTTCCATAATATCGCCGATCTGATCGGAATCTATGGTTTCCCACTCTAACAGAGCATGTGCCATAACTTCGATCTTGTCGCGGTTCTCCTCGATCAGTTTACGCGCCAAGCCATACTGTCCATCAATGATGCGGCGAATTTCTATGTCCACTTTCTGCATGGTCGCTTCGCTTACGTTCTTGTGCGTGGTAACAGACCGGCCAAGGAAGACTTCTCCCTCGTTTTCACCATATACCATTGGACCAAGCGAATCGGACATACCCCACTGGGTAACCATACGCCGAGCCATCTCGGTAGCGCGCTCGAAGTCGTTGGAAGCACCTGTCGTCATCTGTCCCATAAAAACTTCCTCGGCGATACGCCCTCCAAATAGCACCGCGATGTTCTGCAGAATTTCCTCGCGATCCATGCTGAAGCGGTCTTCCGTCGGTAGCTGCATCGTCACGCCCAATGCACGTCCGCGTGGAATTATGGAAACTTTATGTACCGGATCAGTTTTAGGCAGCAATTGGGCCACCACGGCGTGTCCAGATTCGTGATAGGCGGTATTGCGCCGTTCGCGCTCTGGCATCACTACGGAGCGACGTTCTGCACCCATGAAAATCTTGTCCTTGGCGCGCTCGAAGTCATCCATATCCACAAGCCGTTTATTGCTGCGTGCCGCGAACAGCGCGGCCTCATTCACCAGATTGGCCAGATCGGCGCCCGACATCCCCGGAGTGCCACGTGCTATGATTTCCGCATGCACATCGGGTGCAATCGGCACCTTGCGCATATGTACGTGAAGTATCTGTTCCCGTCCCCGTATATCCGGTAAAGGCACCGTTACCTGCCGGTCAAAACGACCGGGGCGCAATAGCGCCGGATCAAGCACGTCGGGCCGATTGGTAGCCGCCACAACGATAACTCCAGCGGTTCCCTCAAATCCATCCATTTCCACGAGTAACTGGTTCAATGTCTGTTCACGCTCATCGTTCCCGCCGCCCAGACCCGCACCACGTTGACGACCGACCGCATCAATTTCATCAATAAAGATAATGCAAGGCGCATGCTTTTTGGCCTGCTCGAACATGTCTCGTACTCTTGCAGCACCCACGCCGACGAACATTTCCACGAAATCAGAACCGGAAATACTGAAAAACGGAACCTTGGCCTCACCTGCAATGGCACGAGCTAGAAGCGTTTTCCCTGTGCCAGGATTGCCCACCATTAAAACTCCACGGGGGATGCGCCCTCCCAACTTCTGGAATTTGCTGGGATCACGCAGGAACTCGACCAGTTCATATACCTCCTCTTTCGCTTCCTCGCAACCAGCCACATCAGCAAACGTTACCTGATTGGTGGATTCGTCAAGCATGCGCGCCTTGCTTTTCCCAAAGGAGAACGCGCCGCCGCCCCGACCACCACCCTGCATCTGACGCATAAAGAAAATCCAGACGCCGATCAACAATAGCATCGGGAACCATGATACGAAAATATTCATCAGCAGCGACGGTTCTTCCTCCGGCTTGGCGTCGATAATGACGCCAGCCTTTAACAGGTCGCTAACCATCCAGGGATCTGAAGGCGTGTAAGTCGTGAACCGCCTGCCATCGGACTTGGTACCCTTCAGCGTACGGCCTTCGATGGTTACTTTGGCAATTCTGCCCTGCTTCACCTCTTCGATGAATTGGGAATATTCCATCGGTGCTTGTACTGTCTGTCTGGTACTGAACTGGTTGAATACCGTCATCAGCACCAGAGCAATCACTAGCCAGATGGCCATGTTTTTAATGAGATTGTTCAAGATAGCTCCTTGGCTTGCGCCGTCAAAATCCTTGAATGTTTAATTCTAAACCCATTTCGCGTTTTATAACAGCGCGGATTATGCCGCCAGCCCGTCTCGTTTAGGTAAAACATACCCTACAGACTATTTGCCTTAAATGAAAGTATTTAATTCCGTTTCTCCAGCCCTAACAAATACATTTCGCTGCTGCGGCCCCGGGATGCTTCAGGCTTGCGCGTCACCACTCGACCAAACGTAGCGCGCATTACCAATAAAAATTGCTCAAAACCAGAACCCTGAAACACTTTGACGAGAAAGTTGCCGCCAGAGTTCAATCGCTCTATGGAGAATTCCAAAGCCAGTTCGGCTAAGTGCATGCTGCGCGCCTGATCACTGACTCCTATGCCGCTTATATTAGGTGACATATCCGAAATTACAAGGTCTAGAGGAAATTCCCCAAGGCTTTTTTTCAGTTCGGTCAAAACACACGGTTCGCAAAAATCTCCCTGAATGAATGTAACCCCTGGCAAAGGCGTCATCTGCAGCCGATCCAGCGCAATCACCCTGCCCTTTCTTCCCAGCCTCTCCGCCGCGATCTGTGACCAACCACCGGGGGCGGCACCCAGGTCCACCACTGTCATGCCCGGCCTTAGAAGATGGTCGCGCTCGACGATTTCAATCAATTTATAGGCCGCACGGGACCGGTATCCCTCTTTCTTAGCCTGCTTGACAAAAAAATCGTTCACATGCTCTTTCATCCAGGCTTTGCTGGTTTTGGCACGTTTCATAGCGTAAAATGGCAATTTCCGAAAAATCTCATGTTAGCTCTTACACTCGCTCGTCGTCGCGCCCTCACGGCGCTCGCCCATGCTATCAAGCCGGTCGTCCAGATAGGCGCGGCAGGCTTGACGGAAAACGTCATTCATGAATTGAATCAAGGACTGAAAAGTCACGAGTTGATCAAAGTCAAAGTATTCAGCGACGAGCGAGGGATGAGAGACGTATTACTCAAGGAAATCTGCCAACGCCTCGAAGCCGCGCCCGTTCAGCATATCGGCAAAATATTTGTAATCTATCGTCCCAAACCAGACGAAATTGCGTCGTCAACTGCCGCCACATTCCGTAAGAAAAGAGAATCGCGCCGAACCAAACGAAGCTTCCAAGCCTGACACGCTACCTATTCATTGAAAATATATATTTGATTAAATATATTTTACGTCAAGAATCTCATATTCGCGCACTCCGCCCGGCGCATGGACTTCGGCTATATCCCCTGGATATTTGCCTATCAAGGCACGCGAAAGAGGCGAACTGATAGAAATCTTTCCTTCTTTGATGTCGGCTTCGTCGTCGCCCACAATCTGGTAAGTCACCGCCGTGGCGCTGGCCATGTCCTCTAAATCAATGGTGGCGCCAAACACACAAGCGCCATTGGCATCAAGCAATGCCGGATCAATGATTTGAGCGTTGGAAAGTTTGCTCTCCAATTCGGCAATACGTCCTTCAACGAAACCTTGCCGTTCCTTGGCGGCTTCGTATTCGGCATTTTCCGAAAGATCGCCGTGTGAACGAGCTTCTGCAATCGCAGCGATTACAGAAGGGCGCTGCACGGTTTTCATTTCATGCAATTCGGCACGCAATTTTCCCGCGCCAATTACCGTCAATGGTATTGTGCTCATGGTCTTCTACCGCCTTTTTATTTGGAGTTCATTTTCATTGTAGGGCCGCATGACCTTTCCGATGTTATGAAGTGAGAAATCCCCATTTTCATAAAACCGCATCGGGTGGTGCCGCCTCCCGCCGTGCATGCAGTGCCTGTAAGCTATAGGCTTGTAATTCGCGCATGCTTGCCATGCCAATGCAAGCCGCGCGCGCGCCTGCCAGTGTAGTATAAATTGTTACTCTTGCCTGCAACACAGCATGGCGGATCGAATAAGAATCGTGAATTGCGCTGCGCTTGTCTTCCACAGTATTGATAATTAAATCCATTTCCCCGTTTTTGATCATGTCTACGATGTGTGGACGACCTTCCGCCATCTTGTTCACCGGAGTTACTGTCAGCCCTGCTTCGCTCAGCACCGCGGCGGTACCACGAGTAGCATAAAGGGTGAATCCCAGTTTCGCAAGGTTGCGGGCAATCTCTACCACGCGGGCCTTATCCGATTGGCGTACGCTGATAAAGACTTTGCCACCGTCGGGTAGCTTTACTCCGGCGGCTAACTGCGACTTGACGAAAGCTTCAGCAAAAGTCTGCCCTACGCCCATTACTTCGCCAGTGGATTTCATTTCGGGACCAAGTATGGTGTCTACACCAGGAAACTTGATAAATGGGAATACGGCTTCTTTAACGGAAAAATAGGACGGAATCATCTCCCGGGTAATACCTTGGTGCGCCAGTGTCGTACCAGCCATGCAGCGCGCGGCAATTTTTGCCAATTGCAATCCGGTAGCTTTCGATACAAAAGGCACGGTGCGCGACGCGCGGGGGTTAACTTCCAGTACGTATACGGTCTCGCCCTGAATGGCAAATTGCACGTTCATTAATCCCACTACCTTGAGCGCGTGCGCCATCATTGCAGTCTGGCGGCGCAACTCATCCTGCATCACCGATGACAGACTGAAAGGCGGCAGCGAACAGGCCGAGTCGCCCGAATGCACACCAGCCTGTTCGATGTGCTCCATGATCCCGCCAATCAGCACAGTCTCGCCATCGCAAATCGCGTCTACATCCACTTCAATGGCATCGTTGAGAAAATGATCCAGCAATACCGGGGAATCATGCGAAACCTTCACAGCTTCGCGCATATAACGTTCCAGATATAATTGCTCGTGGATAATTTCCATGGCGCGCCCCCCCAATACATAACTTGGGCGTACTACCAGCGGATATCCGATTTCTTTAGCTGCGGCCAACGCCGCTTCTTGATCGCGCGCAGTACGATTTAAAGGCTGCTTTAGTCCGAGTCGATGCAACATTTTCTGAAAACGCTCACGATCTTCAGCACAGTCGATCATCTCGGGACTAGTTCCAATGATGGGCACTCTGTTAGCCTCGAGATCACGCGCCAGCTTCAGCGGCGTCTGTCCGCCATACTGCACCACTACACCCCAGGGTTTCTCCACTGCGACGATTTCCAGCACATCCTCCAAGGTTAATGGCTCAAAATAGAGCCGGTCGGAAGTGTCGTAATCGGTCGAAACTGTTTCGGGATTGCAATTCACCATAATGGTCTCGAAACCATCATCGTGCAAAGCCCGTGCCGCATGGACACAACAGTAATCAAATTCGATGCCCTGACCGATGCGGTTAGGCCCACCACCCAATACGATAATTTTTTTTCTGTCGCTGGGCAGGGCCTCGCATTCTTCCTCGTAAGTTGAGTACATGTAAGCGGTATGGGTAGCAAACTCGGCAGCGCAAGTATCGACCCGCTTATATACCGGGCGCAAATTGAGTTGATGGCGCCTGGCCCGCACTGCTGTCTGTCCTGTATTCATCAACTTTGCCAAGCGCTGGTCAGAGAAACCACTACGCTTCAGTTTGCGCAATGCCTGCAGATCAAGCGTATCCAGGGTCTTGCCGTCAAGAGATTGTTCCTGTTTCACCAAATCTTCGATCTGCGCTAGAAACCATGGGTCGATGTGGGTAAGTTTACGAATTTCATTGAGCGACATTCCGCAACGAAACGCGTCAGCAACATACCAGATTCGTTCCGGACCCGCATCCCCCAATTCCGTTTCGATAAGATCAATATCGACCGTTTTCTCATCCAGGCCGTTAACGCCGATTTCCAGTCCCCGCAAGGCTTTTTGCAAGGATTCCTGAAACGTGCGGCCAATCGCCATAACTTCGCCCACCGATTTCATTTGGGTGGTGAGCCGGTCATTTGCCTGTGGAAATTTTTCAAAAGCAAAACGCGGTATCTTGGTGACCACATAATCTATGGCTGGCTCAAACGAAGCTGGCATCGCGCCTCCAGTAATATCGTTCCTGAGCTCATCCAGTGTATAACCCACTGCAAGTTTTGCCGCCACCTTGGCAATAGGAAATCCGGTGGCTTTGGAAGCCAGTGCGGAGGAGCGGGACACTCGCGGATTCATCTCTATAACCAGCATTCGTCCATCTTGCGGGTTGATGGCGAATTGAACGTTGGAACCACCGGTTTCCACACCGATTTCGCGCAATACCGCTACCGCTGCGTTGCGCATAATCTGATATTCTTTGTCTGTCAGCGTTTGAGGGGGGGCGACAGTGATGGAATCTCCGGTATGAATGCCCATGGGATCGAGGTTTTCGATGGCACAGACGATAATACAATTATCGTGTTTGTCACGCACCACTTCCATTTCGAATTCTTTCCAACCAATAACCGATTCCTCAATCAGCAATTCCTTGGTGGGCGACGCCTCCAGTCCACGCTCACAAATACCGAGAAATTCCTCCCGATTGTAGGCTATGCCGCCACCGCTGCCGCCCATGGTAAACGACGGACGGATAATGGCAGGGTAACCCACCATAGCCTGCACTTGCAGCGCCTCCTCCAGGCTGTGCGCGATAGCAGAACGCGCCGAACTCAACCCAATCCTGGTCATCGCCTGTTTGAATTTCTCACGATCCTCGGCTTTGTCGATAGCCTCGCGGGAAGCACCGATTAATTCGACGCCATATTTTTTCAGCACGCCGTTCTTTGCCAAATCGAGAGCACAATTTAATGCCGTTTGCCCACCCATTGTCGGCAACAGCGCATCGGGCCGCTCAACGGCAATAATTTTCTCCAGCATTGGCCAGATAATTGGCTCAATATAAGTGGCGTCGGCCATTTCCGGATCGGTCATGATAGTCGCAGGGTTCGAATTCACCAGGATGACGCGATAACCCTCCTCACGCAGCGCCTTGCATGCCTGCGCACCGGAATAATCGAATTCGCAAGCCTGACCGATAATAATGGGGCCGGCGCCAATGATGAGGATAGAATTTATGTCGGTACGTTTAGGCATAATCTGTGGTGAAATAAGAGGTATGAAAGCGGCGCATCGCCTTTATTTTTTATTTACCTCCACCGTTTTCCTCCATCAGGCCAATAAATTTGTCGAATAAATAGTCCAAGTCATGAGGTCCTGGACTGGCTTCAGGATGTCCTTGAAAGCAGAATGCGCGCTGGCCAACCAGCTCAAATCCTTGCAGGCTGCCGTCGAACAAGGACAAATGCGTGACGCGCGCATTCGCTGGCAGCGTATCGATATCCACAGCAAAGCCATGGTTCTGGCTGGAAATCGCTACCTTTCCGGTATCCAGATTCTGCACCGGGTGATTGGCCCCGTGATGACCAAATTTCATCTTTATGGTTTTAGCACCACTGGCCAATCCCAACAATTGATGCCCCATGCAAACACCAAAAATCGGCATCCCCTTTTCAAGCAATTTCCGGGTGGCAACGATGGCGTAATCACACGGTTCGGGATCACCCGGTCCATTGGAAAGAAACACTCCATCAGGTTGCAATGCCAGAATTTCGTCGGCGGATGTCTGCGCAGGAAATACCATGATCCTGCATCCCCGCTGCGCTAGCTTGCGAAGGAGGTTGCGCTTGATTCCAAAATCAAACGCGATAACATTAAAGCGAGGGTTTTTCTGAGTTTCATAGTCACGCCCCAGCCCCCATTCCCCCTCGTTCCATTCGTAAGGCCGATCGCAAGTCACTTCCTTGGCGAGATCCATTCCGATCAGCCCCGGAAATTGTTTGGCGCGTTTCAATGCTTCAGCTTCATCGATAAACCCCGCCATGAGACAACCGGACTGCGCACCCTTTTCCCGCAAGATACGCGTGAGCTTGCGGGTATCGATATCCGCAATCGCCACAACTTCTTGTTGTCTGAGATATTCGGGCAGGGTCTGGGTCTGCCGCCAGTTACTGGAAGCCAGTGGCAGATCCCGAATAACCAATCCCGCGGCATACACTCGATTAATGTTGCCGGATTCAATGTCATGCGGGTTCGCACCGGTATTGCCGATATGCGGGTAAGTCAGCGTAATGATCTGTCGGCAGTACGATGGGTCAGTGAGGATTTCCTGATAACCAGTCATGGAAGTGTTGAATACTACCTCACCCGTACTGACGCCTTCCACACCGATGGATAAGCCACGAAAAATTGTACCGTCTGCGAGCGCGAGGACGGCATGCGGGCGTTGTGACACGGGAGAGCTCCTGGAATGCTGACGAGGCAGAGAAAACGGAACGAGTAGGCTAAGTCCCGCTTCCCTGAATATGAGATTATACGCTCAAAAGGTACATGCTTCAATGAAATGCGGCAGTGGTGTAGAGAACAAATAAACTGTCCGGGTCTGTAGCAAATGATCTGTCTGGTTTTATGCTATCCCGAAGGGGGGATAGACATGAGACGGACGGAATGGTTACAGGAGACTCGGAAGATGAGATTTGA
>JACCWK010000218.1 GCA_013697655.1 Nitrosospira sp. | reverse complement strand
GCCAATCCAGCAGGTTCAGCTCTGCGGTCTTCATGACTCAACTCCTTATATCGTTGATCTCAATGAATTTGAGCAGATGAGGCTGAAAATGGTTCATAGGCATAAAAAATAATGTAACGCTGTTTATAGCTGAGCATTTGGACGCCAGTAGAATGTGCGATAATAGTTAGCAAATATCGATTATATTATCAGGCAGATACTACCTTTATTCACGCAAGTTTTACTCTAAACTGAGTTAAAATTCGAGGCTGCCTTCTTTTTTGGTTTTGTCCAAGTGTTATCGGTTTCCCGATGAGGAGATAGGTGTCCGGGTACGCGTCAGGGTACGTTTGAACCTCCAGTGTCACGTTGGTTCCCTTGACCGCATTATCTATTTGAAACGGCAGCTTTTCACGGCGATTGAGGCGAGTTTTTTCTTTCAGAAATATAAAGGTAGTAGATGCAAATATCACCTCGCTCTCGCATTCTGCTGAGCCTGATTCTCATTTTTCCATGTAAAGCTGTTTTAGCTCAGGCGTCTTCAACAATTCCTGCTATCACTGCCCCTATTTTTGCACCTGCACCTGTACCTGGCTCTTCAGCTCCTTCGGCTCCCTCTGCCGTACCATCCGCCACGGTACCTTCAGCCAGGACGCCTGCTGCTGTCCCTTTTGACAAGATACCTTCTGTCACCATACCTTCCGCTGCCGCGTCTCCCCCGGTACCGCCGGGCGCCCTCTCTATCGAGGCCCTGCAAAGACTAGGGCTGGAGGCCAATGGCCTGATACGTGCCGCGCGATCGCAGGTAGACATCGCCGAAGCGGGCGTGATCGGTGCCTCGGCTTACCCTAATCCACAAGTGAGTTTGATAGGTGGGCCTCAGCACCCTCGCATCCAGGCGGCTAACCCGGCGACGAACTCGCGTCAGGTGACAGTCACTCAAACCATTGAGAACCCGTTTGTGCGCAGTGCGCGCATCGGCTCGGCCGAAGCCGGGGTAGAGGCGAGTCGTGCCGGTTTTGACCAGGTACGCGCAGACTTGGCGGCGCAATTGCGGGTGCGCGCATACGAACTGCTGCTGCGGCACGAAATAGCCCGTATGGAAGGTAGCGTGTTCGACTTGATGGAGGAGGTGCGTCGGCGCATTAAAGTTGGAGTGGGGGTGGGTGAAATTGCGCGCTTCGAGCTAATCAGAGCCGATGCCGAGGTGTTGAACGCGGATAGCCGTAAAGAAGCAGCGGAGTTGAATGCTCTGCGGGCGCGGGTCGCATTGATTCAATTTACTGCGGGGGCCTTGAAGCAGAATTTCGCAATAAGCGCCTCCCTGTTCGATCTGGTCAACCTGCCTTCGCTGGAGAAGTTGCGCCAGGAGGTGCCAGCTGTCAATCCCGATGTATTGCGGTTGCAGGCTGAATGGGACCGGGCTCGTCTCCGAATCGATCAAGAACGCGCTTCAATACTGCCCTCAGTGCAAGTCATACTCAGCAATTATCAGGATGCGCAGTATACCTCCAACATAGGGGGTTTTAATGTGACGGTTCCATTGCTATACCGCCGGCGTGGAGAGATCGATGCAGCCGTGGCGGATTCCGAGCGAGTACGTGAAACACTGGAATACCGCCGTTTTGAGATTGGCCAGTTACTTGAATCCGCCTGGCAAGGTCTGCAGATCGCGCAACGCAGGGTGGAAATGTTCGAGGGCGGCATAATCAAGGAGGCAGAGAATGCATTACAAGTTGCCCAGGCGGCTTACCGCTTCGGCGAGCGAGGCCTGATCGATGTACTCGACACCCAGCGTATTTTGCGAGGGATTCTTATGGATTCGTTGCAGGCCCGCTTTGATCTGCAGGCCGCCGCCGCTGAAATCGATCGGCTGCGCGCACATTATCCCAGGGAGCAAGCCGTCGAATGAAAACCACACTGCGGATCACCGGCGCCATTGTAATTGCCGCGCTGCTTGTTGCGGGATGTGGCGGCAGCGAGGAGGCCGCTGCCCCCGGCAAAGAAGTCAAGCAGGAGCCGGAGGATGTGAACAGCATCACGATCAGGCCGGAAATGGTGCCACGCATCACGATCGGCCAGCCCGCAATGGTCGATCTGTCCGATAAGTTGCAGGTTCCCAGCCGGGTCGAGGTGGACGAGGAGAGGCTTGCTCGTATCGGGTCCTACGTGACGGGACGCATTATCAATTTATATGTTGTGCTGGGTGACAGCGTTAATGCCGGTGATCCGCTGGCGCGTATTACCAGCCCTGAATTGACCCAGGCACAACTGGCCTATTTGCGCGCGTTTTCACGGACTGTACTGACAAAAAAAGCGGCCGAGCGTGCTCACCATTTGCTGGCCGCCGACGTGATCGCTATCGCTGAAGTGGAGCGGCGCGAATCGGAGCTGGAAATTGCTCAGGCCGAGTTGGGTGCAGCGGAGGATCTATTGCGGTTGCTGGGTATGGGCAGCGATATGGTGAAAGATCTGGCAAAGAAGGGGCATATCGTGCCTAACGTTCCCATCAATGCGTCAAGGGGCGGAATCGTTATTGCGCGGAATGTCATCATCGGGCAAGTGGTGCAGCCGGCCGATCAGCTGTTTGGGGTGGCTGATCTATCCTCTGTCTGGGTGGTGGGCGATGTGCCGGAGCAAATTGCGCGTAATGTAAGGATCGGCCAGCATGTGGAGATTCATGTTCCGGCGCTGGGCGAAACGAAGTTCGACGGCCTCATCATATTCGTTGCCGATACGGTCAATCCGTTAACCCGCACGGTGATGGTGCGTACGCTGGTAGAAAATCCACAGCGCAGTTTCAAGCCCGACATGTTGGCCAACATGCACATCACGGATAATTTGCATAAAAGCCTGGTGGTGCCGGAAACGGCGGTCGTGCGCGAGACCAATCAGGATTATGTGTTCCTGTCTCAAGGCAATAACCGATTCCTGCGTGTCCCCGTCGAACTGGGTCCCGAAGTCGCCGACATGTATCCAGTGCTGAAGGGGCTCACCATCGATCAGAAAATCGTGGTGGATGGCGCCTTTCATCTGGACAACGAGCGCAAGCTCGCCGAACTGGAGTAAGCCATGCTTGCCGCAATCGTGCGCGCCATGCTTAAGCAGCGTCTGCTGGTAGTAGTGGTCTCATTAGCCCTGTGCGTCGCAGGCGTGTTTGCCGCGAAGAGTCTCTCGGTCGATGCCTTCCCGGATGTCACGAACATACAGGTAATCATCGCCACCGTGTCGATCGGCCGCAGTCCGGAGGAGATCGAGCGGCTGGTCACTGTCCCGGTGGAACTCGCAATGATCGGCCTGCCGGGGCTGGTGGAGATGCGCGCCATGAACAAAAGCGGGCTGTCGATGATCACTTTGGTATTTACCGACGAGACCGACGTTTTCTTTGCGCGCCAGCTGGTGATGGAACGGCTGATCGAGGTAACCCCCACGCTGATACCGGGCATTACGCCGGTGCTCGGGCCGGTCACCACCGGACTGGGGGAGGTATACCAATATACGATCGAACATCCCGACGACGGCAAGCGCGCACTCACTATCGATGAGTTGACCGAACGGCGCACGATTCAGGATTGGGTGGTGCGGCCGCTGCTGCGCGCGATCCGGGGAGTGGCGGAAGTCAACTCCATTGGGGGCTTTGTCAAGGAATACCACGTGCTGGTCGACCCGAACCGGCTGCGTCATTATGATCTGACGCTGACAGCGGTTGACCGGGCCATCGCGAGCAACAACGCAAATGCCAGCGGCAACATCCTGCCGCTGCACGCGGAGCAGTATTTGATCCGCGGCGTGGGTTTGATCCAAACACTGGACGATATTCGCAACATCGTGCTTAAACAATTGGATGGCGTGCCGGTATACGTGCATGATGTGGCCGAAGTACGGTTCGGCGAGGAGGTGCGCCAAGGGGCCAGTGTCAAGGGCGGTTACACCGAGTCGGTCGCCGGCATCGTAATGATGCTGGCCAACGGGAACGCCAAGGAAATCGTCGGGCGGCTAAAAGAAAAAGTTGCCGAGATCAACGAGCGCGGCATCTTGCCGGGCGGGCTCCAGATCGTGCCTTTTTATGACCGGACCGATTTGGTGGACGCCGCGCTGGGCACGGTTTACAGCACGTTGATGGAGTCCATGATCCTGGTGGTCGTGGTCTTGTTTGTTTTTCTTGGTAACCTGCGCACCAGCCTGGTCGTGGTGTCAACGCTGGTCATTACGCCGCTGGTCACTTTTATGGTGATGAACCAGCAGGGTATCGCGGCCAATCTGATGTCGCTGGGGGGGCTGACAATCGCCCTCGGCATGATGGTGGATCCCACCGTGGTGGTGGTGGAAAATATCTTTCAGCGCCTGGGCCAGGCCCGCGACACGGGCGAGTCCAAACTCGACACGATTGTCAAGGCAACAGCCGAGGTGGGGACGCCGGTGATCTTTGGCGTCATTGTCACCGTTCTCGTATTCCTGCCGCTGATGACGCTGGAGGGTATGGAGGGCAAGACTTTCAGTCCGCTCGCCGTCACCATCGCCATCTCGCTGATGGTGGCGCTGGTCGTTTCGGTGGTTTTGTCGCCGGTGCTAAGCGATTACATCCTGAAGGGCGGAAGCGAGCAGGATACCAAAATCGTCGCTATCCTCAAATCCATGTACCTGCGCGTGCTCAATCGGGCGCTGACGAACCGGAAGGTCACGATCATGATAGCGCTGAGCTCTCTGGTGCTGGCTTTCGCATTGTTTCCGTTCCTCGGTAAATCATTCATTCCGATCATGAAGGAAGGTTCGGTGACACCCGTGATTATCCGTGTCCCCTCGATTTCGTTGCCTAAAGCGATCGAGCTAGAAATGGAGGCGACGAAACTGATCGCCGCGATACCGGGGGTGACGGCTGTAGTGTCCAAGATCGGCCGTGGCGCAGAGCCCTCTGACCCGGCGTCGCAGAACGAGTCAGATCCGATTGCGGCGCTGGACCTGGAGGGATCCGGCCGCACCCAGCAGGAGATCGAGGAAGATATCCGCAAGGCACTGACGGTGCTGCCCGGCGTGAATATCGCGCTATCGCAGCCTATTGCGCAGCGCGTGGATGAGATGGTGACCGGGGTGCGTTCGCAGATGGCGGTCAAGATCTTTGGCGACGACCTGGAAGAGTTGCGCAAATTATCCGAGCAGGTGGCACGCATCATCAAGTCGACGCGGGGTGCGCGTGACATCCGCCTTGAACGCTTGTCGGGACAGCAGGAATTGATGATCGACATTGACCGCCGTGCCATTGCCCGTCATGGCATCAACGTTGCCGATGTGAACGAGCTGATCGCAACGGCCATCGGCGGCAAGGCTGTCACCATGGTTTTCGAGGGCGAGCGGCGCTTTGTGCTTCTCTTGCGCTTCCCCGAAGAGTTCCGTAACGATGTCGAAGCTATTAGCGATCTCTTGCTGCGCCCCCCCGGCAGCGCTCCGCTCGGCGGCCTGCTGGCGCGCGGCGGGCAGCTGGTGCCGCTGAGCGCTGTGGCGGATATCAGCGTTGTTGACGGCCCGGCGATCATCTCGCGCGAATACGCCAAGCGCCGGGTGGTGATCGGCGTCAACGTGCATGATCGCGACATTGGCGGTTTCGTGGCAGAATTGCAGGAGCGTACCGCGAGGGAAGTCAAGTTGCCCACCGGTTATTACTTCGTTTGGGGCGGGCAGTTCGAGAACATGGAGCGCGCCATGGCGACGCTGTCCGTGATCGTGCCGATCACCCTGGCGGCGATTTTCTTCCTGTTGTTCATTTTGTTTAATTCGGTCAAGCTTGCCACGCTCATCTTTTTGGCTTTACCGTTCGCTTCCGTCGGTGGCGTCGTGGGGCTATTTGTCACCCGTGAATATTTGTCGGTGCCGGCGTCGGTGGGTTTCATTGCGGTATGGGGCATATCAATATTGAACGGGGTGGTGTTGATCTCTTTTATACGGCAACTGCGCGATGAGGGCGCAAGCGTGGCGGAGGCGGTAAAAAAAGGCTGCGAGCAGCGTTTCCGTCCCGTGCTGATGACCGCCGCCACTACGCTGCTGGGCTTGGCGCCATTCCTGGTCGCCACCGGCCTTGGTTCCGAGGTACAGAAGCCGCTAGCCATCGTAGTGATCTTCGGGCTGACCACCGCGTCTGTGATGACAATGGTGTTAATGCCCATGATCTACCCTTGGTTCGACGATCAACCCGATAAGCCTGGCGAAGGCGCCACCAGGGCGGCAAGTACCCGCCCCAATTTACTCGCCAGGATACGCGCGAGGTTCAGGAGAAGCCCCCAAACTCCCGGCGCGTGACCTGTTCATCGATGAGCGTATCTTCGCTCCCACGATCTCGCATATTATCGTAGGATGGGTGGAGCGAAGCGAAACCCATCGAAACCACACGACATATCAAATCATGAGGATTGCGGCTGGAAGTGGTGAAGCAGGCGACAAGGAATTTGGTGAGGTGTGTATAAGCGAATGATAGGTTGCGCTTCGCTCCACCCATCCTGCTGAAAACCGCGTAGAGGCATATAATAATCAAAAAATTCTTAGGGAAGAATCGTGCCCTTATCTCTATCCTCTGCAAAAGACAAAGCCAAAATCCTGGCTGAGGCGCTGCCGTATATCCAGCGCTTTCACGGCAAAACCATTGTCATTAAATATGGCGGCAACGCCATGATCGAGGGGAACCTTAAAGAAGGTTTCGCCCGAGACGTCGTGCTGCTGAAACTGGTGGGGATGAACCCTGTAATAGTTCATGGTGGAGGACCCCAGATCAACGATATGTTGAAACGCGTCGGCAAGCAGGGAGAATTCATTCAGGGGATGCGCGTTACCGACTCCGAAACGATGGATGTGGTTGAAATGGTACTAGGAGGATTGGTCAATAAGGATATCGTCAATCTTATCAACCGCCATGGCGGTCTCGCGGTTGGATTGACCGGGAAAGATGGGAGTTTCATTCGTGCAAAAAAAATGCTCATTAAGGATAAGGAAAGGGTTGGTGAATGGATCGATATCGGCCAGGTGGGGGAGATCGAAAGCATTAATCCTGATCTCATTGCCCTACTCGAAACACGCGATTTCATTCCGGTGATCGCCCCTATCGGCGTGGGTAAGAATGGAGAATCCTACAATATCAATGCCGACTTGGTGGCGGGCAAGCTGGCGAACGTTCTGAAAGCTGAAAAACTGATATTGCTCACAAACACTCCTGGGGTGCTGGACAAGAATGGTGATTTATTGACCGGATTAACGGCGCAAAGAGTGGATGAATTGTTTGCCGATGGAACCATCTCGGGCGGCATGATGCCAAAAATCGGCTCTGCGCTGGATGCGGTGAAAAGCGGAGTCAAATCATGCCACATCATTGACGGCCGTGTAGAACATGGGTTGTTACTGGAAGTGCTGACGGATGAGGGTGTGGGGACACTGATCAAGGCCAGTTAATTTTTAACCTTACGCATGGTACGGCATGGGGTGTTTTAATTCATTTGAGGTGGCATTGTTGAATCGAGGAATTCATGCCGGCTAAATCCGGAGGAAGAAAAGATCAAATCCTGCAAGTCCTTGCGGGAATGCTGGAGGGTCCCCGCGCAGGAAAAATCACCACAGCGGCGCTGGCATCCCAACTCAATGTTTCGGAAGCGGCTCTCTACCGTCATTTCGCCAGCAAGGCTCAGATGTTCGAAGGATTGATCGGGTTCATTGAAAAGACCCTCTTTAGTCTAATCAACAAACTGACAGCGGAAGAGAAAAGTGGTATCAGACAGGTTGATGGCATCTTGTCGCTACTGCTTGGTTTCGCCAGGAAGAACCCAGGTATGACCCGGGTGCTGATCGGCGATGCATTGATAAATGAAGACGATCGTCTGCAAGCGCGGGTCAATCAATTGCATGACCGGCTTGAGATGACGCTCAAGCAAGCGCTGCGCTTCGCGGTGAGCGGGCGGGAAGTTACGGCCGACCTGGACATATCCGCTCATGCAAACGTGCTGATGTGTTATGTTACCGGCCGTTGGCATCAGTTCGCAAAAAGCGGTTTCAAGCGCGACCCAATGGAATACTGGGAAGTGCAGCGAGAAAAGTTGCTTTCGAGTGGCGCGTTCGCATACGTCGTTCCCGCCGCTGATTAAATACTGCTGCCAGGAAGCTTGAATAAGGGCTTCATGGAAAGCATTGGTTGAGCTCCATCCGCCCCACTTTGCATCAATCCGTCTCGCCGCTTCCGTGTCCCACCTGCGCCATATCCATTCTTCGGAGCCGCTGTTGCGCGCCCGCTGGCAAACGGGAATGGTTCCGTAGTTATTCAATCATGACCGATTCAGGAACGCCGCACACCGTGCACGCCGGGTCTTTATTCAATTTGATTGAACGCCACTCCATCGACAAAGCATCGAGCACGAGGAACCGGCCATTCAGGGTTTTTCCGATATTAAGCAGGATTTTGAGCGTCTCTGCCGCCTGCACACAACCAATGATACCTACCAGTGGAGCAAACACACCCATTACCGCGCAACGCATATCTTCCTTCTCACCAGTCGCGGGAAACAAACAGTGGTAGCAGGCGCTGGAGATATGACGCAGATCAAATACGGTTACTTGCCCGTCGAGCCGTACAACCGCGCCTGACACCAGTGGTTTTTTATGAATCGTACAGACCCGGTTTACAAAGTGACGGGTAGCAAAGTTATCACTGGCATCGACGACAACATCCGCTTCTGCCACCAGATCCAACAATCTGCCTTCATCCATGCGCTCGTTCAGTGCCACCACGTTTACGTCTGGATTGATGCGTGCCAGCGTTTTCTTTGCCGAATACGTTTTGGGTGCGCCTATAGTTTCCGTACTGTGCGCGATTTGCCGCTGAAGATTGGTCAGGTCAACGGTATCATTGTCACAAATGGTAAGTTTGCCGATACCGCTGGCGGCAAGGTACATTGCGACTGGCGAACCCAGCCCTCCTGCGCCGATGATAAGCACATGCGACCGGAGCAGGGTCTCCTGGCCCTCTATACCGATTTGCGGCAAGAGGATGTGGCGGCTATAGCGAAGTAGTTGATCGTCATTCATTGACGGCGACGCAACTGTTTGAGAATACATTCATCCTCCCCAGCCCTCGGCATAAGAGAGCTGGGGAGGATGAATGGCTCAGTTAACAGTTTTTGCAGAATCAGAGCTCTTGTTCGATGCTGCCGTACCGCCTTTGAAATAATTCATTGCCTGAGTCAGCAAAAGGTCGCCACTGGAACCAAATTCCGGCGGCAGCTCGCGCTTCTTGTTTTTATCATCATCGTTCTCCGGTTTGACGGCCTTGGCTGCTGGCTTCGGCGTCAATTTCGCTGCCTCGGAGTCAGGCTTGACTTCTTTCGGTTTCCCGTTAGACAGGTGGCGATCCAGATCGGATTCACGCAAGCGCTCAGTGTCGTCCTTCGCGGATTCATCAAGGATGTCCGGAGTAATCCCCTTGGCCTGAATGGATTGCCCGTTGGGAGTGTAGTAACGGGCGGTGGTAAGCTTGATAGCGGTATTGTTGCCTAGTGGAAGTATAGTCTGTACCGATCCCTTGCCGAAAGTCTGCGTACCCATCACGATGGAACGCTTATGGTCCTGCAATGCTCCCGCTACGATTTCCGAAGCAGAAGCCGAGCCACCGTTTACAAGCGTAATCATTGGCACGGTCTTGATAGCGGGCGGCAATCGCTTCAGATAGTCGATTTTGGTGTCACGTAGGTAAAATTCGGGACTGGCTTTTAGCTGCATCTTGGCATCATCGGTACGGCCATCGGTATAAACCACCAGCGAATTGACCGGCAAAAAGGCGGCGGAAACTGCAACCGCTCCGTTAAGCAGTCCCCCTGGATCGTTACGCAAATCCAGCACCAATCCTTTTACGGGTATGGGACTCTCCTTGAATAGTTTTTCGATGGCCTTGATCAGATTTTCGCCCGTTTGTTCCTGAAACTGTGTGATGCGTATATATACATACCCCGGTTCGATCAGCTTCGATTTAACGCTCTGAATCTTGATCACGGCACGTACCAGAGTGAATACCAGCGGTTTGGTCTCCCCTTTGCGCAGTACGGTAATAGTAATGGAAGTATTCGGTTTGCCGCGCATACGCTTGATCGCGTCGGTGAGCGACAGGCCCTTGACCGCGGTATCGTCCAGCTTGATGATAAGGTCTCCAGTTTTGATGCCGGCGCGAAACGCAGGGGTATCCTCTATTGGCGATATAACCTTAACAAATCCATCTTCCATGCTGACCTCAATACCCAGTCCGCCAAATTCACCTTGCGTACCAATCTGCAGTTCCTTAAAGGCATCCGAGTCAAGATAAGCGGAATGGGGATCAAGGCCGGTAAGCATCCCGTTAATTGCCTCGGTGATCAGTTTCTTGTCTTCAACCGGTTCGACGTAATCACTCTTGATGCGACCAAATACTTCGGTGAATGCACGTAATTCCTCGACTGGAAGCGGACGCAGAACTTCCTGGGTATCTTTGTTGGCAACAGCAGAAAAATTGAGGCTAAGCATTACGCCAGCGACCGCGCCGAAAATAATCAAGCCGAATTGCCGCATCTTGTTACCCATTAAACGTTCTCCACACTATCAATTGTTGCATTGCTCATTTTATTCTGACCCAGTTCAAAGGGTCAAACGGTTTGCCCTGATGGCGTAGTTCAAAGTATAAACCTGAATCCATATTGCCGCCGCTGTTTCCCACCGCAGCGATTGTATCGCCGCCGCGAACGACGTCGCCCGTCTTCTTATGATTGGTTTCGTTATTTCCGTAGAGGCTCATGTAACTGCCGCCATGATCCAGGATCATGAGATTGCCGAATCCTCTCAGCCAGTCGGCAAAAACGATGCGTCCGCCCGCAATGGCTTTTATATCCGAACCGCTGGCCGAGCGGATGAACAATCCCTTCCAGGTAAGACCACCATCAGCACGTGGACTACCGAAGCGATTGGTAAGTTCCCCGCGCACCGGTAAACTCAAGCGGCCCTTCAATGCCGAAAATGGATTCCCATCCGTCGATGCGTCGGGAAGTCTGTCGTTGCGCAGGGATCCGGGACGAGGCTTATTTTTTCGGGCCAGCATTTTGGCGATTTTGTCGACCAGACGCGAGAGCCGTTCTTCGTCTTGCTTGAGTTTGCTGATTTCACGCCGCTGTTGCTCAACCTGCATTGAAATACCGGCAAGCAATTTTTTATGCTCGGTTTTTTTCTGTTCAAGCTGTTTTTTATGCTCGGCTTGTTTAACCTGGATCACGGCAATTTCCGAGCTTTTCTCGCGACTTTCGCGGGTGAGTTGATCAAGCGATTTGAGATTTATGCGCAGAGCATTGATGTTTCCAGCGCGAGCCCGGGAAAGATAGCCGTAGTAGTACAGATTACGCGCAATCTGACTAGGATCCTGCTGGTTGAGCAAAAGACTCAAGTATTCTTTTTGCCCACCTCCTCCTATGTATTGGCGATAAAACAACTTACTCAGCTGCGACTGTTGCACTTCGATATCGTTTTTGATCTTTTTGGATTGGGTCTGTAATTGACTGAGCCTGTCGTTGGCTTTGCCTTGTGCTTGAGTAAGTGCGGCCAATTTGCGGTTGGCATCGCTGATGAACCGCTCCGACTCACGCAGTGCATCTGCTACTTCCGATTTCGATTCCTCCGTGCCCGCCAGTTCCTTCTGCAACGCTTCAATTCGACTGCGTAGTTGCTTCAGGTCTTCCTTTTCAACGTTGGGAGCGGCATGAAGCGAGTGCGACAGTATCAGTATACAAGCCGTAGCGAGCTTGCCGATCATATTAAACCAAGGACTAATGCCGATCAAAAAAATCCACAATTGCACATACCGGAAGAAACAGCGGTGAGCTCATAGATGAGGCAATATTTTGCCCTGATTCGCCACAATCTGCATGGCTTGTTCGATCTTCGCCTGATCACCGAGATAATAGCTCCTGATAGGTTTCAGATTGTCATCAAGCTCATACACAAGTGGAACTCCCGTGGGAATATTGAGTTCCAGGACGTCTTGCTCGGAAAGATTGTCGAGATACTTGACCAGTGCCCGCAGGGAATTGCCGTGGGCGGTAATCAGGACGCGTTGCCCGGATTGTACCTGTGGAGCAATGGTTTCGTTCCAGTAAGGCAGGAATCTTGCCACAGTATCTTTAAGGCATTCGGTCAGTGGAATATCCTGCTTGGCCAAACCCCGGTAGCGGGGATCGAATCCAGGATAGCGGTCGTCCTCGGGCGTTAGCGCGGGCGGGCGAATGTCGTAGCTGCGCCGCCAGATCAGGACCTGTTCTTCGCCATACTCGATCGCTGTCTCAATTTTGCTCAGGCCTTGCAGTGCGCCATAATGCCGCTCATTCAACCGCCAGGAAAGATTGACAGGAATCCACATCTGATCCATTTCATCAAGCGTAATCCACAGAGTGCGAATGGCGCGTTTTAATACTGAAGTGTAGGCAATATCGAATATAAATCCGTTTTCCCGTAATAATCGCCCAGAATTCCTGGCTTCCTCCAGACCTTTTGGTGATAAATCCACGTCTGTCCAGCCAGTAAAACGATTCTCCTTATTCCAGGTGCTTTCTCCGTGCCGCAGGAGAATGAGTTTTTTCATGTTGTTCTTTAAAAAAATGAGCTTTTCCGTAAAGCGATTTGAAATCGCTGTAGCATTTTAATCTATTTTGCCAAAGGCCGCAGCACGCAGGGACAAGGGTGTAGAGAACAAATAAACTGTCCGGGTCTGTAGCAAATGATCTGTCTGGTTTTATGCTATCCCGAAGGGGGGATAGACATGAGACGGACGGAATGGTTACAGGAGACTCGGAAGATGAGATTTGA
>JACCWK010000217.1 GCA_013697655.1 Nitrosospira sp. | reverse complement strand
CACGACTTGCTTGCGCCGCTCGTGAAGTTGCTCCAGTGTTTGCTTTCTTGCGTTTTCTCTTTCCATCACCATCCGATCATGGAACTCAACAAAAGTTCATACTTTATTGGGCCTTATCTATAGTTGGATTTGCTTTATCGTATCCACGGACTTTGGTGACTGAAAGAGCTTATGTTTTGTATCGAACAGGTCGTTGAAAGTAGCCTGACCTTTTTCTGTGTGGAACTGCTTTTCTGTCCAGATTGATTTAACCTGCTTTGTTGCTTCGCCGTCTTCGTCTTCAGCGTAGTTCTTACGATAAATCTTCCAGCTACCCTTAACTTCTTTGGCAACGACTTCGCTTAGCTGTTGGCGTGCTTTATCCGTGCCCCATGTCCAGCATCCTTCAAATCCGTCATCCCAATCAGGATAAATGGCTTGAGATCCAGGTACTTCGTCAAGTGAAACCGCACCATCCTTGCTGACGTAGAACGGGTAATAAAGATTCTTTCTGTTGTGCTTTCCAAATTCCCGATGAGTATTGCGCAACTCTAACTCCCGATATCTGCCTCGTTTATCGATTAGCTTGTAGTTTTTTTCAATTTCTGCGTCTTCTTTTGGGACATTTATGTCGCCTTTGCTAAGCTGTTGCTTTGAGTAGCCAATCAGGTATTCGTGGTAATTTGCGACAAATTTATCCTGAGAGCGCCCCTTGGGGTTACAAAGCAAAGTGATTTGAAACAGCAGATTGTCTTCTCCGAATACCTCGTCCAGAAGCTTTCTGAGATTTGACACTTCGTTCTCGTCGATTGATGCAACGATCACTCCATCGTCTGAAAGAAGGGTTCGCGCCAAGCGAAGTCGGGAATAGATCATGCCTAGCCAATCGGAATGGAAGCGTCCGTTGGCCGAAGAGTTTGCGACCAAGCGATTTCCATGCTCATCTGTTTGATTTGAGCGCTTGAGAAATTCGCCGGAATCTTCGGCAAAATCATCCTCGTAGATGAAGTCATTTCCGGTGTTGTACGGTGGATCAATGTAGATAAGCTTGATCTTGCCAAGATATGTTTCCTGCAACAGCTTCAATGCGTCGAGGTTATCCCCCTCGATGAATAGGTTCTTTGTCCGATCAAAGTCGACGCTCTCGTCACGTACAGGTCGAAGTGTTTTGGCAATCGGCGCGTTCGCAGTGAGCAAGGCTTCCCGCTTGCCCGGCCAGTTCAGGTGATGGCGCTCTTGTGGGCCCTCAATGATGGAATATTCCAGTTCCTGGCGAAGTTGATCAAAATCGATCGACAGCTTTAGCGTGCCGTCTGAACCATGGGCCTCGGTCACGCAGCCGCGGAGCATTTTGCGGATGCGTGCGATATTTTCTTGCGTGAGATTGGGCGAGTGCATTTTCATTTTTTCCATGTTCTTATCCCCCGTCCGCCAGTGTTCAGCGGCTCAATTGTTCAAGTTCGGTTTTCAGTTGCCGCAAGCTGGCGTTGATTTCCACCTTGCGGTTGAATTGCTTTTCTTTGGCGAGTTTGCTGGCCGCTTTCTCGACCTCGCGCTGCTTCGTCGTGACCTGCTCAATGCGTGCGACCAAATCGGCAAGGCTTTCTTGCTGGCGCGGTAGCAACGGAATCAAGCGCTGCAACAGCTGCTCGTACAAACCGCCTAAATCGAGCACGACCGGCATCGCGGTACGCGCTGTATCGCTGGGCAGCCATTCTGTCGCAAAGTACTCGCTCACGACCCAGCGGCTGGCGTCCGACTCATTCGGGCGCTTGTACGCCGCAATGATCTGCGTTCTGCCGTCAAAACTGAGCTCGAAGATGATGGGGAACTGCACCGCGCCATCAATGCAGCGCAGCACATCCAGGTTTAGATCCGCCGTCTTGAGCTGGATAGCAAAGATTTGAAGCTCCGGCACCCCGACCTTGGCGGGCAGGTTGATCGTTTCCGGGGCCAGCTTGTATTGCCAGACGATCTGCTCCACCTGTTCGACGAACAATTCCTTCAGCCTCGTGTTGGCACCGCTGTGCTCGTAGATCTTGTTCTTTGGCAGGTTGCGACCAAAAACAGCTTGCTTCGGGTAGCTAATGAAGGCCGCGTTCGGCGCAAGTGAGGTGGCCTGACTCATCCGGCCTCCTGAATCACCAAGAAAGTGATGAGTTCGAAGTCGTCCAGCCCGGCGATGGTGTTGACCAGCGCGGTGGTCTTGCCGCCGCTGAACAGGCTGTCCAGATCTTTCTCTTCTTTGACCTCGATCATCGAACGGATAGTCTTGCCGAGCAGATCGGAGTACACCTGCATCTTTCGACCGTCCGCCGTTTCCTTGTTGAACAGTCGGCAGGCCTCCAGAATGGGCTGTGCTTGGCCCTTGCAGCAGCTGCGCACCAGGTCGAGCAGGCGCTTGACCTCGGTGTGGTCATGGACAACCTCGCCCTCGCGATTGATATAGACGAGGTAGTACGGGTGAAGCCGGTTGTGTCCGGGGTTATTCTGGCTAACGTTGACGCTCGGGTTGCGGTTGCGCAGGGTAAAGATCACGCCGGGCCGCAGGCCCATTTCCGGCTTGGCAGGCACCACGGCATGCATACCGCTGGGCATGTTGTTCAACTCGCCATTGGCCTTGACGTAGTTGAGCAAGTCCATGCGGAAGTCATTGAGGCCAAGGTCGGTGATCGAAACGCCGGTCTTCAAGTCCTCCAGTTCAATCACTTCCTCTTGCAGGCGGCGCAATTGCTCCTTGCGGTAGGACACGTCGTTGGCTTGTGCGCTCAGCACGTTGTCGTCGCCCGTGGCCGAAACGTCGGCGATCATCATCCGGCTCTCGACGCGCTCTTTGAGGTTGATGTATTCGTCGAGCGAGATGTCGGGCCAGTAGTTGACCAGCTGGATGCTGCTGTTGGGTGAACCGATCCGATCCACCCGACCGAAGCGCTGGATGATGCGCACCGGGTTCCAGTGAATGTCGTAGTTGATGAGGTAATCGCAATCCTGCAGGTTTTGGCCCTCGGAGATACAGTCGGTGCCGATCAACAAATCGACCTCAGCCGGTTCGTTCGGCAGGACGATGGCCTTCTCTTTGGAGCGCGGCGAGAAGAGGGTGAGCAGTTCCTGGAAGTCGTAGCTCTTTTTCAGCGTGGATTTGGGAGCACCCTTGCCGGTGACCTTGGCGCTGTGGAGTTGCTGGTCAGCCAACAGCTCGGGGGCCAGATTGGCGTAGAGGTAGTCCGCCGTGTCAGCGAAGGCGGTGAAGAGCAGTACCTTCTTGTTGCCGGGATTTAGTGGCGCCGCAAGTTTGCCGAGGATGAGCGCCTTCAGATGCTGCAACTTGGCATCGTCGGTGGGAGTAATCTTGTTCATCGACGCCAGCAATGCGTCGATGATTTCCAGATCAACCTTCAGCTCGTGTTCCCATGAAGGTAAATCCATGTCAGCAAGGCTAATTTTGACCTTGCCACCGATCTCGCTGTCTTCCACGCCCGGCAGGTCGTCGTCTTCCGCGTCGAGGTTCTCTAGCTGTTCCGTTAGGTCATTGATGCTGGCAGCGTTACCTGTCTGATTAAATGCAATGATCTTATCGAGCGTATTTGTATGCTTGGCACGCAACGACTGCAGCGTCAGCCGGAAGGACTCAATCGAACTTTCAAGGCGCTTGAGTAGGTTGGTCGTCATCAGCGCCTGCAAACTTCTCTCACGATCTACTTGCTTAAATTTGCTTTTGCCACCAGCCACCTGGGTGTCGTACATCTCTTCGTACTTTTTGAGTCGGCTCGGAAGAATGTAGCTGATGGGCGCGTAGACCGAGAGTTTGAGCAATGAGAGTTGATCGAAAATTTGATTGAAACTCATCACGTCCGTTCGCTGCGTCAACGGGCAATGGAATGACAATGGTTTACGGCGCTCGGGGAATTGGCCGATGTCTTTAGTGTCGTAGAAGGTCTGAATGTGCTTGCGTGAGCGCGCGATGGTGACGCTGTCCAGCAGCTCGAAGAAGTCAAAGTCCAGTGATTCCAAGATCGCACGTGCGGTGCGCTCGTCCGGCGGCAGCTTCGCCCAAGAGTTGAAGCTGGCTTGCGCACCACGAAAGATCTCCTCTACGGTTTTGCCGGTTCGCAGCTTCTTGCTGAGGTTCGCGGAGTCCCCCTCATAGGCCAGGGCCAGTTGATTGCGCAAGTCATTGAAGCGGTTGTTCACCGGGGTGGCCGAGAGCATCAGCAACTTGGTTTTAACGCCCTGTTTGATTACCTTATTCATCAATTTTTGGTAACGGGTTTCCTTGTCCTTAAAGGCGTCGTTGTTGCGAAAATTGTGCGATTCGTCGATGACGACGAGGTCATAATTACCCCAATTGATTCGGTTCAGCGGCGTGCCGAACGACTCGCCGCTGGTGCGACTGAGGTCGGTATGGCAGAGCACATCGTAATTGAAGCGGTCGCGAGCGAAGATGTTGGTCTTGAGGTTGCGGTTGTAGTTCAGCCAGTTGTCCGCCAGCTTCTTGGGGCACAGCACCAGCACCGAGCGATTACGCAACTCGTAGTACTTGACCACGGCCAGGGCCGTGAAGGTTTTGCCCAAGCCGACGCTGTCCGCGAGAATGCAGCCGCTGTAGGTTTCCAGCTTGTTGATGATGCCGGTGGCCGCATCTTTCTGGAAATTGAAGAGCTTGTTCCAAATTAGAGTGTCTTGGTAACCCGTCCGGTCATTGGGAAGCACGTCTTCATCGATGTCGTCCAGGAATTCGTTGAAGATGTTGTAGAGCATCAGGAAGTAAATGCTCTCGGGGGAATTCTCCTGGTACACCGAGGCGATGTGGCCGCAAATTTGTGCCGTGACGTCCTCAAGTTTTGCTGGGTCATTCCAGATCTGATCGAACAGACTGAGGTAAGTCGCCGCGAAGGTCGGCTCGTCCATTTTGTTGACGAGATTGGAGACGGCGTTGCCTTGCTGGTAGCCGAGGTCAACAGCGGTAAAACCGTGCAGTGGCATGTAGGCGGTGTCCGTGCCTTCGGTTTGGACGCAGGCAAACTGTTGCATTGGAGCCTTGCTCCGGTTGGACTTGAAGGTCGCTTTGCGGCGCATCCAGTCGGCACATTCCTTCGCAATTGCACGCTGTGTAAGTTTATTGCGAAGTTGAATCTCAAACTCGCTGCCGTAGAGGCTGCGCTCCCGATCCGCCTTTGGAATATGAAACTCCCGTCGCTCCTTGCGGATTTTGTCGGTTACTTCGTTGGTGACAAAGGTGGGCGAAGTGAAGATGAATTTCAGCTCATCGATCTTTTCCAACTCGGACTTGAGTGCTTCGAACGCGTACATCGAGAAGCACGAAGCCGCAATTTTCAGCCGCGCTCCAGGCTTGAGGGTTTGTTTCAGGTCGTCGCCAAGCAGACGGTTGATGTTGTCGATGAGGTCCATTAAGCTTCCTTCGGTCGAACAGCGCCGACGTGTTTGTAAAGCGTCGCACGCGACACGCCGTAGCGTTTGGCCACGTCGGTAACGCGTACCAGTGGATCGCGCAGCAAGGTGCGAATTTCTCGTATCTGCTTTGCGTCCAGCTTCGGCGCCCTGCCGCCCCGCCGCCCTCTTGCGCGCGCCGCATCCAGGCCGGCGCGCGTCCGCTCGCGGATTAAGTTGCGTTCGTACTCGGCCAGCATGGCGAAGAAATGCAACACCATGCGGCCGGCCGCGCTGCTGGTGTCGATCTTCTCGCTTAGTGACTTGACGGCGACCCCGCGCTTTTCCAGGTCAGCAATAATGCGGATCAAATCAGGAAGCGAACGGCCAAGCCGATCTAGGCGCCACACGACGAACGTATCGCCTGCACGCAACGCGCGCAAACACTGTCCCAACTCGGGACGGTCTGAGCTCTTGCCGCTGGCTTTTTCCTCGTAGATTTCGACGCACCCGGCCTTGGTCAGCGCGTCGCGCTGCAAGTCCAAGTTTTGATCGTCGGTCGAGACGCGGGCGTAGCCGATTTTTGTTTGTTTAATAGACACGTCGCTATCATAGAAAGGTAGACGGATTTATTGACACTTTGCAGGCTTCATTGAAGCCTGTCAACCGGCATCGGCATAACGTCTTAAAAACGACCGTTTGATGGAACATCATCTTTACCGTCCTCGCAGGCATTGCGTTCGACAACAAGAAAAATTTATTTACAAAATCTACCCCGTTTTGTTATTATTCGGGTATAGTTTCAACTACTGAAACGCATCCCTAAAGGTGATGAAATGGCTATTGCTGCTGACACTATCGACCATGTAACCCTTGAACGCCTTGTTGAAGCGGGCGCGGTTCATGGGGTCAACATTGTGGGCCAGCCTGGCGGTTGGGGCGTGGTCATCCAATACGGCATGACCGAGCGCGCACTAGCCGCCAAGCGCGGCGCAATTCGCATCTTCCGCAAATTTGAAACGCTTGTTGGCTACCTCAAAGGGATTGGCATTGCCAAATACCAGGTGGACGCAAGCCACTTTGACCCCGTAGCACTCAAGACCGACCGCAAGCGCACAGATGCCGCCGACCGCATGAAGAACGCCCACGAAGCCGCCGCTTACAAGGGCTGGCTTACTCAACAGGTGCAAGAAGCGATCGACGATCCCCGGCCAAGTGTGACGCATAGCGAAGTCGCGGCCGAGTGGGCTACCGAGCGCGCGGCGCTGGTCAAGCGGGCTGAAAGCATGGGGAGCTGATCTTGCCGTTATGGAAGCCCGCCGCCATTGCCGACCGCAAGAGCATTACCGCCCACATCGCCCAGGACAACCCGAGAGCCGCAATCGAAATGGGCGACATGCTGATTCAGAAGGCCGCACAATTCGACCAACACCCGATGCCGGGGCGTGTGGGACGTGTGAAGGGGACGCGCGAGCTTGTGGCGCACTCGAACTACATTTTGATTTACCGAATTGTCGGCAAGGTTGCCGAAGTGCTGCGCGTTAAACACGCGGCGCAGAAATGGCCTTGAGACAAGAGCGAACGGCAAGGGGTGCGACCCTTGCCGTTCTACCACGAAACCACCAGCAAAGGATACTTTCATGGATACCGTAATTATGAGCCTTGAGCGTCAAGAACTCTACAGCTTTTGCGACCTTCTGCCCGAGCCGATCATTGCCCGGCCTGTAATGGGTGCGTTTAAACAAACGACAGTAAAGCTGCATAGGATTTTTCGCTTGTGGGGCAGCACAACCATCCCAAAACTGTCTGCCCTTGTCTCTCTTTCACGCAAAAGCAGGGCTTTTGGCTGTCTTCAGCCCGTGCTTCTTGAGCCAGTTGTGAAGGTTCGCTTCCGTCGTGTGGTAACGATGGGCGATGAATTTCTGGGTTGATCCGTTCGCCAATAAGCTTTCGATTTCCGGTCGAAAGGCATCCAGCTTGCTCTTGCCAGGCCCTTTAGGTCGACCGAGGGGGACCCCTGTTCCTTCTTGAAGCGCAGCGCTTCCTTTGTCCGTTGCGAAATCAGGTCTCGTTCGATTTCCGCTGCCATTGAGAATGCCAGGGCAATGATCTTGCTCTGGATGCTATTGTCCAGTTGCCAACTTCCCTTCATCGAATAGACGCGGATGCTCTTGCGCATGGCAAGAGCCAGTATCTCCATGCATTCCAGCATGCTGCGACCGAGGCGCGAAAGTTCAGCCACAATAATGGCATCACCACCCTGCAGCTCCTCCAGCACCTGAGCAATTTGACGCTCCCGCCACGGTTTTCGCCCGGAAGCCACTTCCTCGACAAAGAGCACCTTGCCTTGATCGTGATGGTTAGCAAAGTGCAGGATATCCGCCTTGTTCTTTTCAAGATCCTGGTCGAGTGTTGAAACACGCAGGTAAGCGATGGTTTTCCCTGTGGGTTGCGCTATTTTTCTCGCTGCCATTTTGTCGCCATTCGATGAAAACCAGAAATATAGATTTATATTCAGCAGTGTCCGGAAATTTTGTCCAGGCGGTTATATAACAGGTTGATCTGGAATGTGAAATAGTATGTTTAGGGGTGTCATCGATTTGAATGTGAATTTTGCGAAACCGGGGGTTTCTCCGCGCGGTTTCTTATCATGCATTCAGGCGAATTGGTATTCGCACAACTCATGGAGTATTTACCCCTTCACACATTTCGCCGCTGTGTACAGCGTTACCCGTCCAAATATCCCGCTAAGACGTTTTCGCATCTCGATCAATTTCTCTGTATGGCCTTCGCGCAACTGACTTACCGCGAAAGTCTGCGCGACATCGAAACCTGTCTGCGTGCTCACCAAGCCAAGCTCTATCACTTGGGCATACGAGGCAACATTGCCAGGAGCACACTGGCCGATGCCAACGAGCAACGCGACTGTCGCATCTATGCGGATTTCGCGATGAGCCTAATCCAGACTGCCAGAACACTTTACGCCAGCGACCACTTTGCGGTGGAACTGGAGCAGACGGTCTACGCACTCGATACCACGACCATCGACCTGTGCCCCTGGCCTTTGACTACTGAAAATCTTGCGTTTCTTCTCACCCACCGCCTGCTCCTCCTTACAGCAGGCTACCATCTTAAATCATTGTCCCGAAATCGGGGTCCACTATAGATCCTGCGGCCCCTCGTTTAACGTCGCTTGCCCGTGTGATTTTCAGACGTACTTTTCCGGATGTTCTTACTCCCGCCGCCACGATTGCTACCGGTGGCTGCTCATGCATTGGTTTTCCCTTTGTAATATGGTCGAGCGCTTCTGCGCTCCGTTCGATGCTTGGATTGTCATCCATTACACCCCTCCATCGCGGCTTGGAGGCCCCTACAACTTGGACCCGCGTCAGACCGGTGAAGGAAAACGGGCTTTCCACCCACCAATGCTAGCAGCCTGTCGGACTTGAAGAATCGAAGCGAAAAAGCGACTGAGTAAGGATAGATTTTGACGATTTTGAAGGCCAATAGTTGTTCTATTGGTCGAAAAAGCGGCGAAATATAGACCAGCCAGACGCTTTTGCAGCCGATTTCCTTTAAGTCCGACAGACTGCTAGGTAGGGGAGTTAACTCCATTATCTTGGCTTCGGTTAATAATTAGCCATTAATATACAATGGAATCTATTATTCAATAGAGGGCAAAAATATGAGAATTGTTGTAGTGCTGTTGCTCGTGGGACTGGCGGGGTGTTCGACGACTCCCTCTTCTTACTACGGAGAATATACCCGCAAAGGAGAGACGACAGATTACATGCCGGCGCTAAAGGAATGTCGAGCTGTGGCGGAGAATCGGGCTGACAAGGATAATTACGGGGAATCTTGGACTGCAGTCTGGTTGAGTTATGTTGATAAATATACATTGGCCTGCATGAATGAAAAGGGCTTCGAATTGATCACAAGAAAATTACCTTCTACGACTTCCCCGAATTGGGGGGATTAGTTGAAAATGCGACACCGCTGGTGCCTGACAGGGTGTTTTCCGTTGTCCGGTGGAAGTATTTCGACGTTGTTGCCCGCGGGCAGTATCAATCAACCAGATTCTTTACAACTCCGCACATCTTCAGTCACCGTCTTGCCGTCTTTGAGTACGACGGTTTGTCTAATCGTCTTGCATTCGCGATTGTCTGCTTGTTGCTGTGCCTGCGTCGGCACAACTTCGGCTTTTCCTTTCAATCCGGTATCGGCATTGCTAAAGGTTTGCGGTTGGCCCGTATCGAACGCCGTTTGTGATGCCTGGGCCATTCTTTGCCTGTCTTCCTTCCCTAGATAGCCCCCAACCGTGGAACCCACGTAATACCCTGCGACACCTCCAGCGACAGCGCCCACGATGCGGCCCCCTGTACCGCCGCCAAGATAGCTGCCTAGATAGCTTCCCCCGATAGAGCCAGCCACGCTACCCAGTACGCCGCCAAAACGCCTCGTATCCGCTGATTGGCATGCCGGCAGGAGCATGATCAGTGCAACTATTGTCAACCGCCTGATCCTTGCACTAGAGACTGATGCCTGGTCCATGATATTTTCCTCCAAGAGGCTATTCTAAACGGAGATGATTTAGCTCAGCTATGTGAAATGCTCGTGGGCCGAACTCGTGCTTGATTCGGTTTCCATACTAACTGTGCTGAGTTATCCCGCCAAGTTATTATTAACAAAAAATGCTTGCCGTGGGATGACACAATTGACAACGCTCTGTTCCATAGAGTAAATTCCCTCCTGGAAAAACGAGCGATTTGCTACCTCACCCGGAAGAATTGCAATGAAAATAAAGAGAATAATTTGCGTGGGGCTGCTGCTATCGGTTGTGCCAGCGCTTTCGGGTTGCTGGTACGTGGTGGCCGGAGGTGCCGGAGCGTACGGTGGATACAAGATGAAACAGAAAGGCTACACTTTACAGAATCCCATCGCCAAGGAAAAGAATACTACGGAACCTTCAAAATAAGCTGTCCGCATAAAGGCAAATGCGGCAATAGTATTGCCTTCGATACGGTTGTGTTGTCTTGTTTTTTTACTCTCTTTGTGTATTCCGTGGCTTGCAAAGCCCGCTTCTCAAGCGGAGTTGCCGGATGCCAAAATTCAGCATTAAAACAAATTATTTTTGAGGCGTTTGTTTCCACTCGCCTGCTTGTCGTTGGGCTTCGGCAACCTGTTCCGATGTCATGAGCTTTGTCATAAGTTCACTATTCATTTTTGCATCCTCATAACCGGCTTTGCTGGCAATGTTAAACCACTTTTCCGCTTCGACGAAGTCCTGTTTAACGCCATTGCCCTTGTAATACAGCACTCCCAGATTTGTTTGTGCCCCCGGATGACCCTGTTCTGCCGCCTTGCGATACCACGTCATGGCTTGCGAGTAATCTTGCGGGACGTCCTGGCCGTTATCATACTTTACGCCCAAACTGTATTGCGCCCTTGCGTATCCCTGCTCTGCTGATTTGCGGTACCACGACAAGGCCTCCTTCACATCCTTTCCTACGCCTCGGCCATCGTCGTAACGTACTCCAAGGTTGTACTGCGCATCCGCATCTCCCTGCTCCGCGGCTTTTTCATACCAGGACATGGCCTTGTGGTCGTCCTGCACCACCCCTCTGCCCGTAGCATACATCACGCCGAGATTGAATTGAGCGGGGCCATACCCCTGCTCGGCTGCCTTGCGATACCAGGACAGGGCTTCCTCGTCATCCTGTGGAACTCCCCGGCCCCTGGCATACAGGACAGCGAGCTTGAACTGCGCTCTCGCATTTCCCTGTTCAGCGGTTTTGAGATACCAGGAGGCTGCCTGCTGGTGGTCCTGAGCAATGCCTTGCCCGTTAGCATAGGCTAGCCCCAGATTGAACTGGGCATCCATATTCCCCTGCTCCGCGGCTTTTTGATACCATGCGGCAGCCGCGCGATCGTCCTGCGCCACTCCCCTGCCTTTTGCATACAGCACGCCAAGCGCGTATTGCGCATCCGCAAATCCCTGCTCAGCGGCTCTAAGATACCAGGACGCGGCTTGCTGCTCGTCCTGCGAAATTCCCTGACCCTTGAGGTACATAAAGCCCAAAATGGCTTGCGCGGGAGGATGCCCTTGCTCCGCTGCTTTCAGGTACCAGGACATGGCCTGTTGATAGTCTTGCGGAACTCCCTGGCCTTTGGCGTACATGACGCCCAGATTATGCAGCGAGACAGGATAGTTTTTTTCCGCTGCTTTCAGGTACCAGATTCTGGCCTGTTGAAAGTCCTGCGTGACCCCTTGGCCTTTGAGATACATGTAGCCTAAAATGGATTGTGCCGGAGCATCTCCCTGCTCCGCTGCTTTACGATACCAGACGACCGCCTGCTGGTAATCCTGTGGAACGCCGCGCCCTTTGGCGTACATGACGCCCAGATTGAATTGCGCATCCAGATTTCCCATTTCTGCAGCTTTTCTGAAAGACTGTACTGCCTTGGCGTAGTCCTTGCTGAGAACAAACTTCATGCCGTCCTCGAAATCCCCGGCGAACGCCTGAGAAGTCAGCAGTACCAGTGCCAGCCCCGTTATCAGTAACAACTGCATATTTTACTCACCATTATTCTTCGAAGCCTCACGCCCCACGCTTTGCCCCGCTGTCAAAAACCTGACTTTAACTGAGAGGTGGCTAAAAAATGCTGCTCACAGTAATCTTGACGGTGCCATTCTGACGTTGAGAACAACCGGAAATTATGATGCCATATGAGCATGCTGGGAGGATTTTTCATTCTTCGAAGATTTAATGGTGAAACGAAACCCATGAATTTTCATGGCGGATTGGGCTGCGATAGCCGAGCAATAATAAAAAGAGAATGACCACTCTGCATGGATTGGCTTGTCGGAGCAGATTGAAGTTTTGGCTAGGAATATCCGGGACACCGCATCTTCGCATCCGTATGAGCAGGCATCCCTCTGTCTTACGGAGACGAACAGACCTTCAGCTTCTCCCATGCTATATTGCTTTCGTATTTCTTTCCGCTAATCGTAGCCACTACTGTCGCATTGTCGGTTCTTTTAATCGTCAAAAGAAACGAATAAGCAGGCTTTGCATCAGAATCGGCCTCAGCGTTGGGCTTGTTGGGCTTAAATGCATAAATTCTGGTTACCGGGGGTCCGTAGCTGAACACTCCGTCAGGATTCAAGGGAGAGTTGCGCGCATAGACGCCTGGTAATGAGTTAAACGGATATGCGTAAATTTCTGTTGCCTGGAGATCCGCATAGCTTCGCACGTCGTATCCTAGTTCCCTGATTAACCATCGGCTATCCGATTGAAGTTGGGTCATAACGCAGCGCGCGAGAGCAGAATGCTCTCCTGTGAATTTCCCTCCATAAGACTGGGTTTCTTCTTTTATGCCAATAGCCGCGCAAGCTGACAATAGCAGCGCTAAAATCACAATCAACTTGGTCATGGCTTTCTTTCCAATCCTCCTTGGTTTTGCAGACCAAAATAATCCATGCTGCACAAGTTCACTGGTTTTGTGGACTTCGACAACATGCCTGATCATGGACAATGGTAAGCTCATTGGCAAGTTTAATGGTAGCCCAATTGTAGGTATAGCGCAGGCATAATCTTTCAGGGGTTCAGACGCGTGCAAGGATTTTTTAAAAGGCGTACCTCTATCCAGGGGGAATCAGATATCCAGTTAAGCGAGCAGGGTGGAGTACGCGCGCTCCACTTGGGGAATAGCATGGTGCAAAGTGCCATGAGGCTGTCTGCTCCCAACGATCTGGTGCTAGCTTATACCCGATGCATGATGGGATTTATGCTGTTTCATCCCCGCCCCGAAAATATACTGATGATAGGTCTCGGTGGAGGATCTTTGGCTAAATTCATCTATCATCGGCTGCCACTGGCAAAAACCACCGCGATTGAAATCAATCCACAAGTTATTTCGACATCGCGCAACTGCTTTTTTTTGCCAAACGACGACGAACGCCTGCAAGTGATAATGGGGGAAGGTGGAGAGTATGTTGCCAACCATACTGCTAGCGCGGACGTGCTTATGATTGACGGGTTTGACGGGGGCCGTCAGGTTCCCTTGCTTTGCAGCCAGGATTTTTATAACCACGCCAGCGAGACCTTAAAGAGAAAAGGTGTCCTCGTGGTTAACCTGCTAAGCAGGGATAAAGGGCTCAACGAGTATTTGCGACGTATCGAGAGCAGCTTCGCCGGGAACGTTTTAACGCTGTCAGCGGAGGTGCAAGGCAATCTTATCGCTTTCGCTTTCAAGCACAAATCCAGCAAGTGGGATTGGGAGGAATTAAAGGAGCGTGCCCAGGAACTCGAAGCTGAATTCGCCTTGCCATTTTTGGATTATGTCAAGAAATTGCGCAGGTGCAAACCTTTTTGAGTCACTTCCATTCGGTGCAGCGGGAAGAAATTACCCTGCTTACCCTGCGCCTTACTCACCCTCCATAGGTTGCGTTGATGCGTGCAACACCCGGTTATGGTAAAGTTTAAGGGTTTTGCCATGATAAGGAATCAGACTATGAAGCTGTACGAATCCGACCATACTAAATTCATGCGGGAGTTGTTTGAAAAAAACCCGCAACTGGCGGAGGATCAGAAAGAAGCGCGTGCCATCTGGTGGGATAAGAAACTGGACAGGGAGGAACGCAAGCGCTTTAAGGAATCGAACGTGCCGCAGAAAGGCTACGTCTATTTCGGGCAAGATAACGGAGATAAGAAAGAGCCAGATTGGGGCGGACCGGACTGAAAGCGGACACCGCTCTTTCTATCCCCAATAATGGGCGACATTAGCAAGAAGTTGCCTTCTTATATTCAAGTTCATGTGACGCGCAAGCCTTTTTCTCTGGCGCAACCCTGGCCGCATTACTTACAATGCTTCAAACACTCCTGCGGCACCCATGCCAGTTCCAACACACATGGTGACCATGCCGTATTTCTGATTGTGTCGTCGCAAACCATGCAGCAGCGTGGCGACGCGAATGGCACCGGTAGCGCCCAGTGGATGGCCCAGCGCAATGGCGCCCCCCAAGGGGTTGATCTTGGTACGATCCAGCCCGAGATCATTGATTACCGCAAGACTCTGGGCTGCAAAGGCTTCGTTTAATTCTACCCAGTCGATATCCTCCTGGTTCAAGCCGATCTGCTTTAATACTTTCGGTATCGCCTTGATGGGGCCTATGCCCATTATCTCCGGGGGTACGCCAGCGACAGCAAATCCAATGAAACGTCCGATGGGAGTTAGGTTGAAGCGCTTTAACGCCGCTTCGCTTACTACCATCACCGCACCTGCGCCGTCAGACATTTGCGAGCTGTTGCCCGCTGTTACTGATCCATTCGCCGCAAATACAGGCCTCAGTTTGGCCAGGGCTTCTGCATTGGTACCCGGCCGAGGGCCTTCATCGGTATCTCTGATGACGGTTTTCTCATGGATTTCGTGTGAGGCAAGATCGGGACGTTTTTCCTCGACGGTATAGGGCGCGATTTCCTCCTTGAATTCCCCCGTCTCGATAGCTTTAAGCGCTTTCGCGTGGCTTTCTACCGCAAATTCGTCTTGCGATTCACGGCTAACCTGCCACCGTTTAGCGACTTTTTCTCCCGTTATGCCCATGCCGTAGGCGATGGCTACGTTCTCATCCCGCGAAAATATCGCCGGGTCCAACGATATCTTGTTACCCATCATCGGCACCATGCTCATGCTCTCCGTTCCCGAGGCGATAATCACGTCAGCCTCCCCCAGGCGGATGCGGTCCGCTGCAAGGGCTACCGCTTGCAAACCGGATGCGCAAAAACGATTGATGGTGATGCCCGGTACGCTGTTCGGCAACCCTGCCAGTAATAGTGCAATACGCGCTACGTTTATCCCCTGTTCCGCCTCCGGCATGGCGCAGCCCGTGATCACGTCATCGATGGCCGCCGGATCGAGCCCGTCACACTGCTTCACCACAGCTTTCAACACGTGTGCCAGCATGTCGTCGGGCCGGACGTTTTTGAACATCCCGCGTGGCGCTTTCCCCACGGGCGTGCGTAAGGCAGCGACAATATAGGCATCTTGAGCTTGTTTGATCATGTGTGTTTCTCCTGAACGCAGTTCACAATATGCAAGGCGTCCTATGTATCTTTAGCAGTCACCCGTAAAGCGGATGCACCCGATTGAACTTAGAGAGATCCCTTAATTTCTAAGTGGCTTTCCAGTCTTCAGCGTATGCTCCACGCGCGCTTGCGTCTTTTCAGTCGCAAGCAATTCTATAAATGCGGTACGCTCCAGTGCCAGGAACCAGTTTTCATCGACCAGGCTGCCGGGAGTCAGTTCGCCCCCGCACATGACATGGGCGATCTTGGCTCCGATCAGGTAATCGTGCTCGGAAATGAAGTTGCCTTCCCGCATATTAACGAGCATGCCCTTGATGGTAGCGATGCCGGTCGAGCCGGCCACGGTAATATTGCGGGCTTTTAATGGGGGACGATAGCCCATTTCAGCCAGTGCCAGCGCTTGGGCTTTAGCTACATACAGTAATTCAAACCGGTTCATTACTATCTGGTCAGCTAGGCGCAGATATCCTAGTTCTTTCGCCTGCTCGCCGCTTTTTGCCAACTGTGCAGTTGCAACACTCTGGAAATAATTCTTCAATAGCGGGAAAGGATCGCCGTCTTTTGAATTTTGCGATGCTCTCAGTGCCAATTCCTTACAGCCGCCACCCGCTGGCAATAAGCCGACCCCTGCCTCCACCAGACCAATGTAGCTCTCCATGGTAGCTACCGCTCGATCGCAGTGCATCACAAACTCGCAGCCACCGCCCAGGGCAAGCCCATCCACGGCCGCTACGGTAGGGATAGTCGAGTACCTGAGGTCTTGCGAAGTTTGCTGAAACTGCGCCACCATCGCTTCGACTTCCGCCAGCTTTCCCGCCATCAAGGCATCGGCAAGATTAAGGCTGCGCGCCGCCTTGAGCACCGCAGACTGTGCTGTTTTCTTAAGTTTTTTTGCCAGCACGCTGAAAGTGGAAGGCGGCTCTCCGCTTTTTAGCCGTTCCGTGGCTTTTTGCAGATTCGCGCCAACAGAAAACGGTGGCTCAATTTGCCATATCACCAAGGCACGCCAGTTGCGCTCCGCTTCATCGATGGCCTGCTGTACTCCGTCTAGTACCTCGCTACTGATGGTGTGCATTTTGCTTTTGAAGCTGAGAATGGCTATTCCATCATCGCCAGCCCCATCTACGGTATGCCACATTCGCACGGAGTCAGTCTCAAATATGGTGTTGCCGTACTGAACTTCCTCGCTCAGAAGCCGGTCTGGAAACAACCGCCGCTGATACACCGGCAGCGCTGACCGTGCCCGGAAAATATTTGTGGACGGCGCATAAGAGCCATGAGACCTGTGGACACCCTGAACATCCCGGTTCACGCCCTTGATGCCTTGCCCCATTTCCAGGACCCATTCAGGCAACGGCGCTTTACTCATGCTTTTGCCTGCGGCAATATCCTCATTGATCCACGCGGCGATTTCGCTCCATCCCGCTGCTTGCCAGATTTCGAAAGGCCCCTGATTCCAGCCGAAACCCCACCGCATGGCGAAATCAAGGTCGCGTGCGTTGTCAGCGATTTCGGCGAGGTGGACGGCGCAATAGTGAAACAGGTCACGAAATATTGCCCAGAGAAATTGTGCCTGGGAATCCTGGCTGGTTCTCAACGCGGCAAATTTGTCGGCAGAATTTTTACGTTTGAGCAATTCTTTTATGTTGTCGTCAACCGCAGCCGAAGAAAGACGATATTCCTTCGCGGCCAGGTCGAGCACATGGATTTCCTTGCCCACTTTCTGATAAACCCCGCGTTTGGTTTTTTGTCCGAGTGCGCCGTTGTTTATCAAGGCTTGCAGCCATTCGGGCACGGCATAGTACTTATGCCAGGGATCGCCGGGCAACGCATCGCGCATGGTACTAATCACGTGTGCAAGAATATCCAGCCCCACCACATCCGCGGTACGAAAAGTGGCACTTTTGGGGCGACCGATCAGAGGACCGGTCAAAGCATCCACCAGATCGAACCCGAGACCAAATTCTCTTGCGTGATGCATGGTAGCAAGCATGGAAAATACGCCCACACGATTGGCGATAAAGTTTGGGGTATCCTTTGCGCGAATAACTCCCTTGCCCAGGTAAGTGACCAGGAATGTTTCGAGGTCGTCAAGCATCGGACTGTCGCTTTCTTTACAGGGAATCAGCTCTACCAGGTGCATATAGCGCGGCGGATTGAAAAAATGGATACCGCAAAAACGGTGGCGCAGGTTTTCGGGAAACGCCTGTGCCAATTGATTGATGGAGAGCCCTGATGTATTGCTGGCAAAAATTGTATGCTCGCCGAGATAAGGCGCTATTTTTTTGTACAATTCCGTTTTCCAGTCCATGCGCTCGGCGATGGCTTCAATCACGATATCGCAATCTCTTAACGACTCGAGATGCTGGTCATAATTCGCGGCCCGAATAAAAGCTGCTTTGGCCGTGACCGATAGGGGCGCGGGTTCCTGTTTTTTTAGATTTTCCACCGCCTTGGTTACGTTGGCATCAGGGTCGTCTCGTTCAGCGGGAAGCTCGAATAGCAGCGTTTCGACATTGGCATTAATCAGATGGGCTGCGATCTGCGCACCCATCACCCCGGCACCCAGAACGGCGGCCTTGCGCACGATGAATTTACTGTTATTCAATATCGCCTCCAGTTTGACCGTTTTTTACTAGGCAAAACCCGGATTTGCAAGTAATCCGCTTTACCCGATCTCAGTTGCCAAGTGCAAATACGCATAAGACGTGCGCACGCCGACGTTCGTTAGTACTCTCTCAACGGGTACATGGATGGCGCACGAGCTGCCAAATAACTGGCGGATAAGCTTTAATGGAACCTTGATTCCTAATGTGCCGCTTGTTCCTGCGGAACGACTCGCGGCCGTCGACTATCGTCCACTGCTACATACGTCAACACGGCCTCTGTTACTTTGATGCATATTTCATCACCGCCTTGGCGCAACTCTCGTTGCGCATAAACTGCAACGTCTACCGTAATGGAAGTACGCCCGACCTTGACGATATTGGCATAAAAGCTGACCACATCGCCGACGAAGACCGGCTGTTTGAAAACAAAGGAATTTACTGCGACGGTAGCAACTCGACCGCGGGCGCGGCGGATCGCGGGCAGACTACCTGCAATGTCTACTTGCGACATGATCCAGCCGCCGAACACATCACCGGCATGATTAGTATCCGATGGCATTGGCACGAGGCGCAGTATCGGGTCTTGCCCTTGTGGCAGCGACGTGTGGATTTCTGTCTCAGTGCTCATTTGCCCACTTGTTGCTTCCTGAATAAGAGATGCCGAACTACGCGCTCTGCAAGCTTCGTTCGACGTGTTTTTCGGGAATAATCTGGCGTTGCCGTATCCGCCGCTATTTTGGTAAATCAAATATATTGCTGCCCTCCCAACCCGATTTATAGAGTTGGTTTACGATTGATATATCCGCTTTGATGTTCGTCAGTGTCCTTCGTAGAGTCTGTCCGCTTCTGTTTTGTAACGTTCCAGTACGCGCGCTCGGCGGAGCTTCAAAGTAGGCGTAAGCATATTGTTCTCGATAGTCCACGGTTCCGGCATCAGCGCCACGCGATATATTTTGGCATAACCGGGAAACTCGCGGACCTGATGAGCGATTCTTTCAAGCAGGATTTCTTCAAGCTTTTGGTTTTGCATTAAGTGACGCCAGTCGCGATCAAGATTGTATTGCCCTGATGCGCTTTCCCAGTTGCCGGAATTCAGAACGACCAGCGCGCCTAAATATGAACGGCCTTCGCCAATCAGCATTACCTGTTCGAATAATGAATCACGCAAAATAGCAGCTTCCATATCTACTGGCGACACTTTCTCGCCGGTGGACATGACAATAATTTCCTTCAGACGGCCGGTGATGGTTATTCGGCCATCCTCGTCAATCCGCGCGATATCGCCGGAATTAAGCCAGCCGTCAGGGGTCAGCACTGCCTGGGTGGCTTCAAGGTTATTCCAATAACCAAGCATTACATTGGGGCCCCGAATCAGCAGCGCATTGTTCTCGCCGAGCTTTACTTCGACCCCGCGAATGGGGAGCCCCACGCTCGACGGCACATTGTTCTCGAAGGTATTGTTGCACACCACAGGGCTGCTTTCAGTCATGCCATAGCCCTGCAGGATAGGCAACCCAAGACCGATGAATATCCTCGAAATTTCAGCAGATAACGCCGCCCCGCCACTCATTGCCCCGCGAAGCCGCCCACCCAGTTTTCTCATTACCTTCTTCGCTACCAGTATCTCCAGCAAGGGCCACAGCAAGTGGGAAACATGCCATGAGCCCCGTCCCTGGCGATATTCGAAGCGGCTGAAACCTACTTCGACCGCCAAATTAAACAGTTTTCGGTTTAAAGCGGGCCCTTCCGCGAGCTTGGCGCGAATTCCGGCGTAAACCCGCTCATAGATTCGGGGTACCGAAACCAGAATAGTCGGGCGGACGATCAGCAAGTCTTCCTGCAATTGTTGAATCGAACGGGCATAAGCGACCGTGGCGCCGCACATCATCGGGAGGTAATAACCAGCCGTGCGCTCAAAAGTATGTGAAAGTGGAAGAAATGAAAGCAGCACATCGTCGTGCCAAACCGGGATCCCTTGCGAGCAGCTATGGGTGTTGGTGAGTATATTGTGATGACTCAGCATCACTCCCTTCGGCCTGCCCAAGGTGCCGGAGGTATATATAATAGTAGCTAGCTGATGGGAGTCGCGGTTGACATGCGGTATCTCTTCCGCTTTCTCAGGCAGCCAGTCATGCAGCGCAAGTACGAGAGTGTCGTCGGTTTTTTCAGGGCGGCTTTGAATCATCACGACGCGCGCAAGGCTGCCAATTTGATTGCGCACTTCGGAAAATGCGCACCACTGCGCCAATTCTTCCAACAAAAGTACCTTGACGCCAGCGTCATGCAGAATATAGGCGGCGTTCTCGGCACGATCGGCTGTGTAAAGAGGAACCACCACGAGCCCCAGTCTCAGCGCGGCTTGTTCGAACATCACCCATTCCGGGCAGTTTCTTAACATTATCGCAACCCGATCGCCGGGACTCAGTTTCTCTCGGGAAAGAGCCGTTTGCAACCGCGCGACGCCCCCGTCCATCTGCTCCCAGGTAAGGTCCCGCCATTTACCGCTGGACCTGTCGTAATCCCTGTAAGCTATCATCTGCGGCGAGCGGCGCACTCGTTCACGGAATAGGCCATCCAGCGTTCCTGCGGCCTCTACCGGGATAATGTCCGCTGAGTCATGTTGACGGGTTTGCATGATGATGTCTAAGCCTGCGTACTTTTATTGGAATCAATAGCGGTGAATCCGGTCTCTGGCGGCTCCACGTTATGCGTCACTGTTGTCGCTTCAGGTTCAGTTCGTAGCCTTAGGCCGAAGTCCGGCGGAAAATCGTCCACCATGATGACGCGTCGGCGCAGGTGATCCATTTTCCCCATTAGTTCCAATTCGTTGGTAGTGATCACCCTCTGCTTGAGGGCAGCCGTGATTTTCTCGTCACGCTGTGCGGGGATACGCCCCGCTTTAACCGCCGCACGCAGCTTGGTTTCCACTGCTTCACTTACGACGGCGCATTGCAACGCCTGTTCCAGAACGTTCATCGGCTCATCTGCGGATGCGGGCATGTAAATACCCGCAGTCAGGCGGTCACGCGCCTCTCCTGGCGCCAACATCAGCTTGGCTACCTTGTGACCCAATTCATCCGACGGCGGCGAGAACGACTTTCCCAGAGGAAACACAAGGAACCGAAGCAGTCGCGCCCCAAAAGCCCGTCCGGGAAAATTATCCAGCAGGCCATCGAACGCCTGTTGCATGCGATAAAGCGCATCCTGTATCGACCAGTGCAGCAATGGCAAATCAGCGGCAGGACGATCATCATCCTTAAAGCGCTTTAGTGTCGCCGAGCATAAATAAAGCATGCTGAGAATATCCCCAAGACGGGCAGACAATCTTTCCTTGCGCTTCAGCGATGCGCCCAATACAAGGAGCGATATATCGGCAAGCAGAGCGAAAGCAGCCGAGAAACGCGTCAGTTGACTATAGTAACCATGCACTTCAGGGCCGACACTGCCCGGAGCACTCGCAAGGTAGCCGCCGGTTAGCCCGTGCAGCAACGAACGGATACCATTGCCCATACTGAAAACAATGTGTCCCATCAATGCGTGGTCGAATTCCACGGAGGCGCGGGCGAGGTTGCTGTTATTCGCTGCGCGAATCTCCTTCAGCACATAAGGATGGCAGCGTATCGCGCCCTGACCGAATATAATCATATTGCGAGTCAGAATGTTGGCGCCTTCCACTGTGATGCTGACAGGAATATGCTGATAATTGCGCCCCAGGTAGTTGCTGGGCCCAAGGCAGATACCCTTGCCGCCATGCACATCCATCGCATCGTTAATCGCCTGTCGTCCGCGCTCGGTGAGATGATATTTGACGATAGCCGAGATGACCGAGGGCTTTTCGCCGAGATCTACGGCACCCGCCGTCATCACCCGCGCTGCGTCCATCATGTATGTATTGCCGCCGATCCGGGCTAGCGCTTCTTCCACACCTTCAAAGCGTCCAATAGGGGTTTTGAATTGCACGCGTACTCTGCTATATGCGCCACTGGTGCGTGCCGCGAGCTTGGCCGCCCCGGTGCTGGTAGCAGGCAGGGAAATTGATCGCCCGGCCGCAAGGCAATTCATCAGCATGCGCCAACCGTAACCTATTCCCTCGCGCCCGCCGATTATCCATTCCATCGGAATGAACACATCCTTTCCGGAATTCGGACCGTTCTGAAAAGCCGCATCGAGAGGAAAATGGCGGCGGCCGATATTAATACCTGGCGTATTGGTGGGGATAAGCGCCAGCGTAATGCCGAGGTCTTTTTCGTCGCCAAGCAGCCCATCCGGGTCATGCAACTTGAATGCAAGCCCAAGGAGTGTCGCCACCGGGCCCAAGGTAATGTAACGTTTTTCCCAGGTTACCCGCATGCCAAGCACATTCTGGTCGCCATTGAATTCGCCATGGCAGACGATGCCAAAATCTGGAATCGATCCCGCATCCGATCCCGCATCGGGTCCGGTGAGAGCGAAGCATGGTACTTCCAGCCCTTTTGCCAAGCGGGGGAGATAGTGATTTTTTTGTTCTTCGGTGCCGTAATGCAACAGCAGCTCCGCCGGGCCGAGCGAATTCGGAACCATTACCGATACAGCCGCGGTACCGCTACGCGAGCTGATTTTCATCACCACTTCGGAATGTGCCAGCGCCGAAAAACCGAGACCCCCATATTGCTTAGGGATAATCATGCCAAAAAACCCATTGTCCTTGATGAATTGCCAGACATGGGGTGGCAAGTCATTCAGCTCACGGGTAATATGCCATTCATCCAGCATCTCACATAATTCTTCTGTTGGGCCGGCAAGAAAAGCCTTTTCCTCTGTGCTGAGTTTAGGCTTTGGATAAGCCAATAATTTGTTCCAGTCCGGTTTGCCACTAAACAGATCTCCATCCCACCACACGGTTCCAGCGTCCAGCGCCTCCTGTTCGGTTTGCGAAATCTGAGGCAGGATTTTGCGGAAAACTTTCAGTAAACGATTCGAAATGAGTGCTCGACGCACCTGCGGAACAAGAAGGGCAACTCCGAGAACCAGCAGCAGCGTCAGGAGCAGAGATGTGATCAAGTTATTTTTCCTGATAAATTTGAGACAGGTACATCATATTCCCTTATGTCATGGGGCACGATCAATTGTTTGCAGCGGCGTCGCCACTCTTCACGCTCATTTTATTGTCCACTTTCTTGATCCCTTCAGCCATCCAGGCGAACATGATTATGCGATCCATCTGAGCCTGATTATCCACAAATCCACTCAGCATAACTTCGCCACTGCGCGCCTCAATTTTTACATTCAAATTCTTGACATCAGGATCGGCTAACAACGAGGACTTTATTATGCCGGCAAGCGTGTTATCGTCTATTACCTGCCCTGGGGGAGGGGTAACCCAGGATTCGTGCACTCTGTCCTCCGGTTTTGTGCAACCGGCGGTGGAGAGCGCGCCGATCAAGGTTGCGGTGAGAATAACCAAGCCATACTTATCATTCATACTGTTTTCCCCCAGTTAGAGTTGATATAAAGCTAACAATGAAACCTTGCGTTGATACGCGGCGAATACCTTATTATGAAACCATCGCAGTTTCCAAACCCGCCTCAAGCAAATGCTCGTGCACCTGTTGCGACAGCTTCTCCGACAGACAATCGAATTCCTTGATTTCTTTCATGGGACGCAGCCACGTTAGCTGCCGCTTTCCCAATTGCCGCGTAGCTGCAAGAGCCATTTCGCGCATTTCGCGCAAGTTGATTTGGTCATCTAGATACATCGATACCTGCCGATAACCGACACAGCGCATTGAAGGGCTATGGTCGTTTAGACGGAATTTACCACGGATTGCGCGGACTTCGTCGATCAACCCCAACTCAAGCATTCCCTCGAAACGTTGCGCGATGCGCTGATGCAGTACTTCGCGGTTGCTGGGAATCAGCGCAATCCTGATTACATCGAAAGGAAGACAGGCCTGCCTTGGCTGCTTTAAAAGTTCCGACATGGGTTCATTGGTGAGATAACATACTTCCAGCGCGCGCTGGATGCGCTGGGTGTCGCTGGGTCGGATCCGTTCCGCGCTGACCGGATCAAGTCGCAGCAACTCGTTATGCAGCTCGGGCCAGCCTACGTCCTGGGCGCGGGTCTCGATTAGGGTGCGTATACCGATGTTTGCAGAGGGAAGTTCGGAGAGACCCTCCAGCAGTGCCCGAAAATAAAGCATGGTACCGCCCACCAGCAGTGGAATATTGTTTCGTTCCGTAATGCCGTGCATTGCAACGAGCGCATCAATAACAAATTGCGCGGCGGAATAGCGCTCGTGCGGTTCGATCAGATTTATGAGATGATGGGGTACCGCCGCCATTGATTTCGCATCAGGTTTGGCGGTACCTATATTCATATGCTGATAGACCTGAGCTGAATCAACACTAACGATTTCCACCGGCAAGTGCCTGGCGATTTCCAGAGCAACGCCGCTTTTTCCGCTCGCGGTGGGCCCCATCAGGAAAATTGCAGGGGGAAAGGTTCGAAAATCGTGAGTTCTGGATTTTAAATTATCTTCTGTCATGAATAAAACGAGGCTATGAGTTTAGTTGGTTTTATTTTTCTCACATGACTAGTCTTTGGGTTTCAGCATAGTTTTGAGATTTGCGAATGGGCTATACGTGGCCTGGGACGCTTGCTCGCCGACCGACGAATTCTCACGTCCGGCATTATCCAGATGTCGGGCGTGCTCATTTTCATGACAGTACACGCATAGCAACTCCCAGTTGCTGCCGTCGGCCGGATTGTTGTCGTGATTGTGGTCTCTGTGATGTACGGTAAGCGTCTGGAAGTTCGCGTGAGTGAACTCGCGCGCGCATCGCCCACAAATCCAGGGATAAATCCTGAGAGCTTGCTCACGATAGGTCATATTCCGTTGTTCCCGGTTGCGCCGCGCCTCGGCAACAATGCGATTCAGCTTATTGCTGTCCGGTTGAATGAATTTAGGTCCTTTGGATGACATTGAATTCGTATAGCATATGAACAAAACAGCAAATCCATGTAGAGCAAAGACTACCTTGGCATAGAAAGTTATTAAACGCCATATTCGATTGCATGGCAAGCGTCGGTTTTTTCGGTGTAGAGAACAAATAAACTGTCCGGGTCTGTAGCAAATGATCTGTCTGGTTTTATGCTATCCCGAAGGGGGGATAGACATGAGACGGACGGAATGGTTACAGGAGACTCGGAAGATGAGATTTGA
>JACCWK010000216.1 GCA_013697655.1 Nitrosospira sp. | reverse complement strand
TCAAATCTCATCTTCCGAGTCTCCTGTAACCATTCCGTCCGTCTCATGTCTATCCCCCCTTCGGGATAGCATAAAACCAGACAGATCATTTGCTACAGACCCGGACAGTTTATTTGTTCTCTACACGCTGATGGGCGTGAAGTTGACAGGACTGTGAATATAGTCTATCCATATAACAAGGTGACATCTAATAGCTCCATTATGAAAATGTCTAAGGAAAAGTCGATGGCTCAGATTACCGTAACGAATTTTCAGTGTTATGACGTTTCTGCCGATAGAATTGTCCATGGGAAAAGACCAGCCACCTATAACGCATTGATACGTTATTGTTTAACCGCAATAGCTGGCACAGAGCAAGAGGTCGATGACTCTTGGGTGGATAAAAACGGTTTTCTAAAACCCGAATACTGCAAAAGCGCTACTCCAGCACAAAAATAGTTTGATAATGGAGACGAGACCGTTAATCCTCGCGGGTAATCATCTCACCGCTGTGCTCGATTTTATATTTATTCGCAGATAGGCATTTTACAAACGCCTATTCACGGGACTCTTCGCGGATTCCTGTATTAACTCGTAGAATCCAATCCTGTCCAACGCGATCCGGAGAAAACCTGAATGAAGATTTCTAAATATCGTTTCTTGTTATGGAATAGCAGCATTGCAATAGCGTTACTTTCCGGTTCCGTTGCAGCCCAAGGTTTAGGCCAGTTGAAAGACATCATGGGGGGTAGCGGTGTTGGCGGCGCAGCCTCGTCATTGGGGTCGTTATCTTCCATAACTTCCGCAAGCCCCGGCAATGCCGCGGGAATTATCGAATTCTGTATGAAGAATAATTACCTGAGCGGTGGGGACGCATCCTCGATCAAGGATCAGTTGTTGGGAAAGCTGGCCGGTGGCGGGGATCAACCGGCGCAGAGCAATCCCGATTATGTCAATGGTGCGATGGGTATTTTGAAGGGCGGTGAAGGCCAAAGCATTGATTTGAATATGGCCGGCCTGAAGGCCAAAGCAACCAAAAAAGTATGTCAAAAGATACTTGACCAAGCCAAATCCTTTCTTTGATCGCGGGCTTAATTACCGGGTGAATACACCCGATAATTCAGCAGGTTGGTGGCATCGTCCCCCGCAGCTATCCCATTAATGCACGCGAACGGACGGATGAGATAGCTGCCGAGGGACGGCGGGAAAAGTGGTAAGAAACAAAACTAAACCAGGCCTGTAATCAAACCCCTGCAAAACCCGAGTTATTCGAATTTCGCATATCGGTTTATCAGAAATATAACTTTCCCGTTGAATGGATGCCGTCTACCCGTCCTCTATGGACGAGGACAAGAATCTGGCCATCGAATTGAATCTTCATGGAAATGACGGGCGGAGTCCTGCGGTTTCCTTTGCAGATACCAATACGCGTATCTCGGATTCCCAGTCTTTGACTTTCTTTACCGCATTTTTCCGTTGCGTTGCAGTCGTCGTGTTGTGAAGTGTTGCAACGAAGTCGCAGTTATAAATCCACACTTGCTCTGAATACCGCCTATAGCCATCATCGGGTGAACGATAAACACGCTCAACGTAAGCCTGAAGCGCTACCTGCGCCTTATCCCGGGTCGAGTTCTCTGCGTTCAACCGTCGCAGCACCTGCACGAGATCCTGCTGGCGTCGGTGACGCTCGGTATTCCAGATATTGACTTCGTAGGGTGAGCGCGTTACCCACCGCGCAATAAGCCCTTTTTGCGCGGCATCGAGCTTGCCATAGAAGAATTCCGCTCGTTCAGCTGTGCGCATGATTGATTTTTTTAAACGCTTGGCCGCATCGCCCTCAAGGTGCTCTTCGCGAAATTCCTCATTGATTTTAGCGTATCTCTGCTCGATATTCTCTATCTGCCGTGGCGTCAGCGTTAACGTTATTTCGGCTGTCGTGGGCAGGACTCGCTCGAATGCACTGTCCATGTAACCGCGCAAGTCATTCCATAAGCCGCACGTACGTTCGGCTGTAATATCTTCCTGCACGAGATTCTGCGAATTTGCAAGTAAAGCCGCATATCCGGGCAAGTGCTCGCGCCGGTGCCAGGCAAACCACTCCGCCAGGGCCTCCCGAGCGCGCGGTTTCTGGACATCGTTGAAATCCACAAACCGGTCAAGCCACCAGTAAGTCAGATGATCCGCCTGGTTATAGCCGAAACGAACCACGCTGCATCCTGTAAACGAGGCTGAGAGCAAAACCAGCACGGCAATAATCGATAGCTTAAAAGAAGATCGGGTCATGATTCGAGTATGTGATTGCAGCGCCGGAGATAAGTGAAGTGGCTTCCAATTTCCTGACGAATAGCAGGCCTATTATGCATCCAATTAGCCTTGCCGCAAGCAAGCCGAAATGTCGCAATCTTTATTTTTATAATCCAGCTCCTATTTGTTGTTTCTCCTGCCTACTGGAAATCAGACCCGATGCAACCATATGACATATGTTTCATATTAATGTAATTACTGATATTATATTTACAACTATTTGATAAATAATAATATATGAATTTACCATATGTCCATTCTAGCTGGATGCTGCAGAAATAAGTTAATTTGCATATCAGGGTATTTATGGTGGCTGCGGGTTTGGTTTCTATCGCGGCCCGAGAGGTTTTTACCGCGGCTACGGTTATGGGCTGGGATTCGGCTTTGGGGGATATGGACTCGGATTGGGACTGGGCTATGGCCTCGGCTATGGATTTGGCGGTTATGGTTACGGTCCCCGCCCTACTACCCCCCCCTATCCGCCCGTGGCCACCGTCCCTGCGCCGCCGCAGGTATACATGCAGCGACAAGACATGCCGCAACAAGACGATACGCAGCGCTCGCTTCAGCTACCTGCCAACTATTGGTATTATTGCCGGGCGCCGGCAGGGTATTACCCGTACGTAAACAATTGTCCGAATGGCTGGGAACAGGTGGCTCCCCAGCCATCAATTCAATAATAGGGACAAGGATTGCATAGGGTCATCAACCCAACCAGCCAGCGAACCATGCTCTAGCTATTGAAATATCCCAGCCAGGAGCGCCGGAGGTCCTGTACCCTGCATCACAGCCGGTTCCAGAACCCGGGGAAGGAAATATTCTAATCAGGGTCGAGGCGGCGGGCGTCAATCGCCCTGACATTTTGCAGCGGCGTGGCCTGTACCCGCCTCCACCGGGCGTTTCCAGCATTCCGGGACTGGAGATCTCAGGCGAGGTTGTTCATTTGGGGAAAGGAGCCGCACGCTTTATCGTGGGGGATAGGGTCTGCGCCCTGGTCGCGGGTGGCGGCTACGCCGAATACTGTGTGGTGCATGAAAGCAGCGCTCTGCCAGTGCCGCGGGGACTCAGCATGGTGGAGGCTGCGGCGTTGCCCGAAACCTTCTTCACGGTTTGGGCTAACGTTTTTCAGCGAGGCAAGCTTAAAGCGGGCGAAACGGTATTGATTCATGGCGGTTCCTCGGGCATCGGTTCAGCCGCCACGATGCTCGCCAAGGCATTTGGCGCAATTGTGCTGGTGACGGTGGGGTCTGAGGAAAAGCGGGAGGCATGCCTTGAGCTGGGCGCTGACTTCGCCATCAATTACCATACGCAGGATTTTGTCGAGGAAACCAAAAAGTTCACCGGCGGCAAAGGGGCCGATGTCATCGTCGATATTGTTGCTGGCGACTATGTTGCCAGGAATTACACGGCGGCTGCGGAGAACGGACGTATTGTCCAGATCGGTGTCCAGAATGGTCCGGCGAAAGAGCTGAACCTTTTGACCATGCTGACCAAACGGCTCACGCATACAGGCTCAACATTGCGGTCCCGCAGTGTCCCGGAGAAGGCCCATATTGCCCAGGAACTTGAACAGCACGTCTGGCCGTTGTTGCACCAAGGCAAATTAAGGCCCCGTATATTCAGGGTCTTCAGACTGGAAGAAGCCGCAAAGGCACATGCATTGATGGAGTCCGGCATGCATATCGGGAAAATCGTGTTGACGACCGCTGCCATGAATACCACATAAGACCAAATAGACCGAATAGTTACCACAGATCTCCCAGTACCCTGTTGATTACAAAGAGCGCCACCGCAAGTCCAAGCAAGCCTAGCAAGATACCGCCCTCCTCAAGCACGGTTGCCACGAACCCAGACATACGGTCCAGACGCCGGAAAAAATATAAGGCAACAAAAACGCCGACTACCATCGCCGCATACAAGAGCTCAACGTATCCCACCTGAAAATACCATTCGCTGTTGTCCACGCTAATTATTCCCGCTTCATTGTTTTCTTGTTTATTCGCCATGTTTGTTTCTCTATTTTATAAATCTTCACACTCGGTTTTTGCAGCGTGGTCTACACCCATTCAGACATAGTAAACAGTGAACCATTGTGAGGGAGTGCAACCCGATTCATTCGGGCATCAGGTCGCTCATTTCGATGTTCTTTCCTCTTTCTCCCATTTTGCATAACACTCCAGCCCGCAAAAATGCAGTACATAGTCAACCGCTTCTTCACTCATTGCTTCCGATATCGGGATCTCCTCCAGGCATACCTTGCAGGGGACCGTGTCCGGCTCAGATGGTTTCTCCGGCTTGCTCATTATAAAAACTCCTTTTTCCAGACCCTTTATGAACCTAACTGACCCCAGGCGCGGTTGTATGCCAGCCAGTAGTCTGCGCCAGAACAAACCGGCATAATCGCCAAGTATATCGCTATCCCGTTCCGCGGTGCCTGTGGATATCCGGACAGTACCGTAACAACGCCAAAAGCGCTTCGCATAAAGGTGTCCCCCTGGTTGGCCGATGTTCCGGCCAACATCCGAGTCTGGGCTCAAAAACGCGAGACTGCTCCGTCCGAAAAACGACTGGCTCAACCCATTGCGGAAGCTGAGCCCGGCATTCTGACTTAGCCGCGCGCCAAGTCCGCGTTTCAAAAAAAAGATGCGGATGAGCCGCACCAAGTCAGAGATGTGCGGTCGTAATAAGAAGAGGGTGAGTTTTTGCAAGGAGGCACATCATGAAAACGATGTTTGAAATTTTGATGGCAGCATCTCCAGAACAGGTGACGCGATGCAAGATTGCCATGGTAGAGATTGCGCATGGCCATTGGGATGCGGCTGCATCAACGATGGAGGATGCAATTTATGAATCCGAACGCGGAGAATGGGCGACGGATTGCATGGAGATGAGGGAGTTTTGCCTGGCCATGGATAAGGTGAAATGCCAGGGAATACAAGGCGTGGCGGGAGATGACACGGACAGGGTGTTTCTGGGAACCATCAAACGATGGGCTATGAGATAAATACTGGGTCTTCGGTCTCTACCTGCACCTGATTCCTTAGGAATCTTTTTTTTGCGCTCATTTCTTTTTTATGCCCCTGATCATCGAGTTGGGGCGGAAGGCGGGAGCAATTGAAGCGCTCTTCCCTGCTTCGGCAAGGACATTTTTTCGGAAAATATAATAAAGCGTTTTTATAGCGATACATGCATCACTGCCTATTGAAAATCGCTAATTGCCTGTCGTTGAGATGCGGAATTCGCGGACTGATTCCAGCCCGCGCAACTCTTCCGCGAGAGCGGGTGCTCTGCTGGGAGTTGTGGTTCGGATGTCCATGCGATATTCGAATAATCCGGCATTAGTGATGCGATAACTCATATTGGCAATCTCAAACCCGTAGTCGGCTAATAGGCTTCTGACTTTGTGCTCTGCCATCACATTGTTTCTATCGAAGCTCATATGATATTGTGCATACGATTGATGAGGAATTCTGTTTTCAATCATCTGGAAAATAGTGAGGATTCCAAGTGTGAGCAGGGTACCGAGGAAAACGGGCAGATAGAATCCTATGCCGGTCAGTATGCCGATGCCGGCCGTGACCCAGATCGAGGCAGCGGTTGTCAACCCTCTTACGCTTAGCCCTTCCTTGAAAATCACTCCTGCGCCGAGAAAGCCTATTCCAGTCATTATGCCTTGGGCCATGCGACTGGAATCTGCGCTCATAGAACCCAGGGATCCACCGGGTAGCCATTTGGATTCAAATAGTGTCATCAACATCAGCAGGCACGCCCCAAGGCACACTAACGCATGCGTTCTGAAACCGGCGGGATGCCCATGAAAAGTTCTTTCAAGGCCGATCAATCCCCCAGCGATGACAGCTCCAGCAAGATGTAAGGCAATTACGGAATAGTCTGAATCCACAAGTTTCCCATGTCGATCGAGAATAGCTGAAAAAGCCAAAATATGGACGTTGGCATTCGGGTAGTATATGTTAATGTAAAGATTTATAAAACAAGTATATAATATTGATATTAAACAAAATTAATTTATTCTATATTTTTATCGAATATTCATTACGCATTCCTGTTAATTTCTACACGCCAAACGGACATGCGCAAAGAGGCGTAGCTGGATTCAAAATAATTGACCATCATTCAAACTGTAAAAACACCCTGGATTTGCCGGATTGCCGTAGAATACACGGCGGCATTCAACATAAAGTGAGTGCAGGTCTGGCCTCGTTTGAGCCTGCTCTAAATTGGTAATTTATAAACCTGAAGGGCTTCTGTAATTCACAAAAAGAAGGAAATTCCATGAAAAAACTAAAGCTGTTTACGCTGGTAATAATAATGGCTGCATTAAGCGGCTGCATAGCGATTGGCTCAAAGGGCACCCCGGGATCACAAGGCCCAAAAGGCGATTCGAGCAATACCACGGTGATTGTTCCTGAGAGCAAATAGCCTAAAAACAGTCATTTTGTGGATTCTTGTTTTGATGACAAATAAAGGCCCTGATAGCGAAATGGTTATCGGGGCCTTCAAGCACCTACAAAAAGGAAATTCCATGAATAACTTGAAACTCTATGCGCTCGTAATAATAATGGGTGTATTAAGCGGCTGCATATCCCTTGGCTCATCAGGAACTCCCGGACCGCAGGGCCCTAAAGGCGATTCGGGCAATACCACGGTAATTGTTCCCGAGAGTAGATAGTCTAAATCGATCATTTTACCGTTTAACGATACGCAGGTCTGATAAGAAAGCGCCTTCAGATTCGCGTCGGATAAGAAAGACAGATATATCCCTTGGCGGGCTTGAAGTTCAAGCAAGCCCGCCACTGGCGCTGATGTTCTGTCCCGTGATCCAGTCGGCATCGTCGCTGACGAGAAAAAGCACCACTCCGGCGATGTCCTCCGGCTTGCCGATACGGCCCATAAAGGACATGCTTGCCATTCGTTTGATAGTTTCTTCGCTCTTGCCCGTCCTAAATAATTCCGTATTTACCGGGCCTGGAGAAACGATATTGGCGGTAATGCCCCGCTCCCCGGCTTCCTTTGCGAAGATGCGGGTCAATTGTTCGATAGCGCCTTTGCTTGCTGCATACGCGCCATAGTTAGGCAGCATCAGTCGGGTGACGGTACTCGAAAGACTGACTACCCGCCCTCCATCCGCAAGCCTTGTTGCGGCTTCGCGCAAGGCATAGAAAACGCTTTTGACGTTAATATTCAGGACCCGGTCAAATTCTTCGTCACTTGTGTTTGCAATACTACTGGAAAGAAGCACGCCAGCATTATTGACTAGAATATTCACGCCTTTGAAGCGGTCGATAGCCGCATCGAAAAGCTTTCGCATTTCCGCAGAATTACTCACATCTGCTTTCACGGCGAGCGCTTCGCCCCCTGCTTGCGTGATCTTGGTACAAACCGCTTCTGCGGCCTTCTGGTTCCACCCGTAGTTGACGATTACTTTGGCACCGGCGCGTGCCAAGGCGCGTGCAATCTCAGCCCCGATGCCGCGTGATGAACCGGTGACAATGGCGACCTTATCCTGAAGGGGTTTCACAATCCAGTTTACCGTGCAATATTAGCCGGATAATATTAACCTGAGCCCGAGGTCTGGGGTCCGGAACCCGCTTGGCAACAACTTCTATCTCCTCGATGCTGCGTGCATATTCTGCCATTGCTCCCGCCTTGATTTCCACGTGACCATGCATGCTGTGGTAAAGGAAGAGAACTTTGGTTCTCTTTATCTCCTTTTAGAATGTGATCATGCATCGTGAATCGGTTACCGGGCACAACAATAAAGTATTAGCGGGGACTTTCAGAAAAGTTCAACTCCACGCCATTCCCCGCCGGATCCTTACAGAACAGCTGAGTGATTCCCATGGAGAGTAAATGGCCTGTCGTAAACGCTATGTTGTGCCGTTTCAGGTGCGCCTCCATTTCCGGGCGCTCTGCGCATGTAAACGCCACATGATCGAAAGTGGTTACCATGTGCGTAAGACGTTTTTCGTCCGGCCGTGCCTCGCTCAAGTGAAGGACGCACTGATCGCCCGCATATAGCCAGTATCCAAAACTTCCAAGGTCCGGCCGCTGGCCTTGTTCAAGGCCCACTATGTCACAATAGAAGACCTTGAGTTCCTCCATAAGAACACGTGGGGCGCGCAAATTGACATGATTGAAACCAGTCGTGGTCATATGAATTCCGTGGGGATTGGCTGGCTGCTCTTCGAAATCGGCAAGTCCGTCATTCCTTTGCGCCGCTGCTTTTCAGCAATTCAACGATTCCGTCGCGTTTTTTGCTTAACGCCCATTTCAAGGCGGTCCCACCTGCTTCATTCCTGATGTTGGGATCCGTGCCATTTTTCAAAAGTACTTTGACGGCGTCAGAATGGTTGCCTCTTACCGCCATCATCAGCGCGGTTGTTCCGTTGGCGGAGGTCGAATTTATCTGCACGCCCCCGTCCAGTAATAATGAGATGATTTTCGCGTGGCCGCCTGTTGCGGCATAAATCAAGGGGTTCCATCCCTTATGGTTGATTTCGGCTCCCTTGATATAAAGTTTCTCGACGATATCGCCCAATCCGCTGTAACTGGCAAGCATGATGGCGGTTTCACCATGCTTGTTACGCAAGTTGAGTTTGGCGCCTGCGTTTATTAAAAGATCGACCAAGGCGGTATTTTTGTTCCGGACGGCTACCATCAGAAGTGTGTTGCCCTGTTCATCAGGGGTATTGGGATCAGCACCCTTGGCTAACAGCCTGGTTGTATCTGAAATATTATTGTCATCCACTGCCCAGCGCAAATCTTCATAGACACCCGCGGCAGCAATAAAGGGGAGGCACAAGATGGCAGAGACCAGTAGACACGCTGCTAAAAAGGGATTTTTTGATGAGTTCATCATTCAGGCGGCCTTGAACAGGTTGAAAAAATTGCCGGTAGTGGTTGTCGCTACTTCATTCACGCTGATACCGCGTAATGCCGCTATTTCTTCCGCAACGTATCGGACAAAGGCAGGCTGATTAATTTGGCCGCGATGGGGAGCAGGTGCAAGATAAGGTGAATCCGTTTCTATCAGCATTCTCTCCAGTTTAATTTTTTTGGCTACATCCTTGAGTGCAAGGGCATTCTTGAAAGTGACAATGCCGGAAAAAGAAATATAGAAATTCATTTCCATTGCTTGTTGCGCTACTTCCCAACTTTCCGTGAAGCAATGCATTACTCCGCCCACGCTATCCGCGCCCTCCTCCGCCATGATGCGCAGTGTATCCGCCGCCGCTGAGCGCGTGTGTACGATGAGCGGCTTGCCGCATTGCCGCGCGGCACGGATATGCTGGCGGAAGCGCTCCCGCTGCCATTCCAGATCGCCTTTCAGGCGAAAATAATCAAGGCCTGTTTCACCGATGGCGATGACTTTGGGATGGCCAGCCAAAGATGCCAGTTGTGCAGCCTGCGGTTCGGTCAGATTCTCGTAATCCGGATGCACCCCGACAGAGGCAAACAAGTTGGAATGGGTTTCCGCCAGTGTCAGCACGCGGGGAAAGTCTTCCAGATTCACACTGACACAAAGAGCGTGAGTCACCTGATTATCCCGCATTCCATCCAGCAACTCATTAAGATTGCTGGATAGATCTGGAAAATCCAGGTGACAGTGGGAATCAACAAACATGGCTTAGGATTCGCAAGTGGCGCATGGGTCGTCCATTTGATTGCCGAGTAGTTGAACGGTTCTCTCAATCAACGCGGTTGCTCCTGCGGGGCAACGGACATGACATAGGAAAACAGCATTTCCTCCAGAAACAGTCTGACGTTGAGCGGATGGTGCGCCAACCGTAGCGTTTCATTCAAAACGCGCAAAAAAGTAGCCAGCGCACGCGGGTTGATTCTGGATGCCAGCGATTCTATCGGGGCAAGCATATCCAGATGGTAGCGGATTTTTCCGGTAGTGCGAAAACTCATCAAATCATAGCACCATTTCTGCAGCCAGATGACCAGCGTGGGTAAATCCGACTTTTGCATTTCTTCCGCCAGTACGCATGGGTTAAATTTTCCGGGTACGCTAATTTGACTGACGAAGGCCTGATGTCGCTCAAGATAAATGACATCATTGAATTCCAGCGCGGCCAGCGGGGCGTAACCGGTGGAAGCAAGACATGTAGCGGGATCTCTGACTCCCTGTTCTTTAAGCCATGCAGTCGCGGTCGCCGGGTCAGGTGCGGGCATGGCTATTTGGCAACAGCGACTGCGTATGGTCGGCAAAAGATACTGGGCGCGATGCGTCACCAAAATAAACAATGTTCGGGGCGGCGGCTCTTCCAGGTTTTTCAGCAGCGCATTCGCAGCTTCAGGATTCATTGTTTCCGCAGGATAAATTAAGACAACTTTATGGCCATTCTGGTGACTGGACATATTGATGAATTCGGTAATGTCACGGATTTGCGTAATACGAATTTGTTTACTGGGTTTTCTCTTTGATTTTGGACTTCCGGGTTCTCCAGTTCCCGGGGATTCCATTTCAGCGCCTGTTTCGACTCCGGTATTCTCCTCATTTGCTAGTGCAGCGGACGCTCCTTTCTTTTCCGCCATGGCCTCGGGTAAAATCAGGCGAAAATCCGGGTGGCCGCCTTGTTCAAACCATCCGCAGCCTTGGCAATTTCGGCATGCCTCACCTCCAACTGAAGGATGATCGCAAAGCAAGGATTTAGCTAGCTGGCGAGCGAATACAAGCTTGCCAACGCCTTGCCTGCCCTTCAGCAACAATGCATGACCCAAGGATGCGTTGTCTTGCCTCAGAATGCGCCATGTCTCTTGATGCCATGAATAAATAGTGTTCATAAACAGATAGATAAAATTATTTTCTCAAGTGACTTCTTAACTTCATCCAAAGGTTGGTTGGAGTCGATTACTTTTATCCGGTGAGGGAATCTTTGCGCTCTTTGGAGATAGGCTTCCCGTACTCTTCGAAAAAATTCATTCTGCTCTTTTTCGAACCTGTCGGCCGATTTTATAGCGCTTATCCGTTGCCGGCCTACTTCCACAGCTACATCGAAATAAAGCGTGAGGTCCGGTTGGAATTCGCCTTGGACCCATTGTTCCAGCTTATCGAGTTTCTGGGTAGCCAGCCCTCTGCCGCCGCCCTGATAGGCGAAGCTCGCATCGGTAAACCGGTCTGAAATTACCCAGTCGCCACGCGCTAGGGCTGGTAAAATAATCTTGTCCAGGTGCTCCCGCCGCGCCGCAAACATCAGCAGCGCCTCCGTTTCTGCATGCATCGCCCGACTGCTGTCCAGCAGAAGTTCACGCAACGCCTCGCCCACGGAGGTGCCGCCCGGCTCGCGTGTCACGATGACAGTTTTCCCTCTTTCCCCTAAAATTTTCTCAAGCCCGCAGAGGTGTGTGCTTTTTCCGGCACCATCTATGCCTTCGAGCGTGATAAATTTACCAGGATCTTTTTTATATTCGCCGGGAGGAAAAGTTTTCTTTTGCATACGCCAAAATTACCTGTTGATTGATTCTGGACCCGAAAAACCAGCAGATGCAATCGCGTCCTATGCGAAATGTAATTCGAGTTTCAATAGCTGTGCCAAAATTCCTGCAATTTTCCATTATCACGATAACCAATTTTATTTAAAGGGAATATTCAGACCTGGAAGACAGCGGAACTCCTCGGCTGCAAATTGCTCAGTCAGAATTGGTAAGCCGTACGAAACAGGTATACCATCATGCCTCAGGATTCATTATCGGCGTCGCAAGACTAAAAGAGAAATCTATTCTACCGAAAAATCATAACGTAAAAACATTCAGGAACTCAGTCATGGCTAACAATATTAGAATTTCATTGGCCCGGTACGCAGGTGTAATAGCGTTGGTGCCGCTGATATCGGGCGCCTGTTTATCCAGCGCGTTTGCGGAGCCAGCAAAGGACGTTGGGGCAAGCGGCGTGTCCGAGCCATCTTCGCACCCTATTGGCGGATCCCTCACAGACTTTGAGACTATGGAGCTGCACTATCGCCGCTATAGCAATGCAGCCAACAATATGGCTCAACTGGTCAAACAATTAAATCAAAAGATTCAGGATGTTTCGCTGGCTGCCAAGACCGTCGAAGCAAAAAGCAATTCCCAGAACAAGCGTATATTGGAGGATAAATTACGCCAACTGGAGAATGCGCGTACGTCGTCCAGCCACCAGTATGCACAATTGCAATCGCAGATGCAGAATGAATATCGTAACTACGCAGCCATAAGCAGCAACCTGAAAGCCAAATACGATAATGCCAGTGGTTCAAAGACAACGCCAGAAACTACCAAAGACGTGAAGGACAAATCTGCAAAGGGCAAGGACTCAAAGGCTAAGACGGCGAAGGCTAAGGATTCGAATGTCAGGGAGCCCAAGACCAAGAATTCGCAAATCAACGATCCACAGGCTGTGGAGCCACCAGCGAAAGCGACACGGTTAAGAGACGTTGAGACTGAAGAACTTAGGTCGAGACGTGACGCGGCTAAAGGATTGAATTCGGGTCAGGCACCAAACTTGGTACGTTGAGAAAGCCCTGAAATAAGTCGCCTTGGTTTGCCAGGCACACCTCCACGAAGGACTATTCAGACATTCTCACGCTGCTGTATTATCGTGAAATGCGCCACACTTCGGCCAGGCGTGCGTCGCGGCCATAGCCGCTGCGATAGTAGGAATAGCGGATAGGGTTCTTTATGTAGTAATCCTGATGGTATCCCCGGCGGGATAAAACTGTAGCGGGCAATATCTCGGTCACAATCCGCAAGTTCTTTATCGAGTTGCGCAAAAGCCTGCCCGGCTGCTACCAATGATGAAGTTGCGGGCGCTGGACGGGGTTATGTCGATAAATTCAGCCTGAATGGGGACTTTATTGCAAGAGTCGCCTCGACCGGCACCCTGGATGCGCCTTGGGGATTAGCGATTGCGCCCTCTTCGTTTGGGTCAATGGCAGGCGACTTGCTAGTGGGAAATTTCGGCGATGGCCGCATCAATATTTATGATTCCAATAATAATTTCGCTCCTTTGGGACAAGTGCTCGGTGCCAATAACCAGGCGCTCGCCATTGATGGCTTGTGGGCACTTTCGCCAGGAAATGATGGATCTGCCGGTAGCAGTCACCTGTTGTATTTCACTGCCGGGCCCAACGCGGAAACTCACGGCCTATTCGGAGTCCTGGCGCCTGTGCCGGAGCCATCGACTTACGCGATGATGCTGGTGGGGATTGGAATATTGGGACTGGTAATCCGGCGCCGTACCCTGCGGCCGGAGCCGGCAAGATCCTGGAATAATACGTATCCAGTATAGTAGTGGCACGGCCCCCTTGCAGAGAGAATACTGAAGTTCCAAAATCAATAGTTGTATTCTATTTTTAAGATCAGTGCATTATCGCGAGATACTTGACTTTATTTTTTACAGGCTTATTATATGATTGTGTTGAATGAGTAGTTCCTCTCCTTTGTAAGTGGAAACTATTAACCCGAAGCCGATCATTCGTCTTCGGGTTTTTTTATGCCTGTTCAAATAGGATTTGACAGCCAACACTTCAGTTTGACAGTCTTCAGTAAGCGGGCTCAACTCATCACAGCAGACACTGATTCACCATTGAAATTTTCTTCACTTACGATGTCCAACCACCAGCCCTACTATTTCTACGCTAGCACCGAGGGCGAAAAGAACCGCGCCGATCCAGATATTTTCGGGTGCCAGAAACATCAGCACCCCACCCAGAATAACCAGCGTAACGGATAAGAATCGTTTTGTGCGAGGATTTGTGCTCATGGCTGTTGGCGGTAAAGAAGAGCTTCGCAATTAGAGCAATTTACTATGGCCCAACGCGTCAAGGCCCGATCTGCAAATGCTTTCCCTCTACCTTAACCATAGTTGACCGACCCCGGAAGTCAAGGACAATTCGATCACAATCCCAGTTCGTTTTACGTGCCAGGGTTAATGAGTTTATTCGCGTATCTTCGCTGTAAAATAAGAACCTTCTCCCACCCAATCGTCTCATGAGAAAGTCCTCAACCATTCCTGCCAGGGATGCCGCGTGGCGTCTCGCAAATCTGCCAAAACCTGTTTATCCCGAAGACCTGCCTGTAGTGGCGCGGCGTGATGAGCTAATTCGCGTAATTCGTGAAAATCAGGTGGTGATTGTGTGTGGCGAGACCGGTTCCGGCAAGACTACGCAATTGCCAAAAATCTGTCTCGAACTCGGGCGGGGCGTAAAAGGGATGATAGGACATACGCAGCCGCGACGTATCGCAGCGCGCACGGTGGCGGCGCGGATTGCTTCCGAACTCAAAAGTCCGCTGGGGCAGGCGGTGGGCTACAAGATACGCTTTTCCGATAAAGTAAGCCCGCAGACTTACATCAAGCTCATGACCGACGGCATCCTGCTAGCGGAAACGCAGGGCGATCCCTCCCTGCTGGCCTACGATACGATCATTATCGACGAGGCGCATGAACGTAGCCTCAATATCGATTTCCTCCTCGGCTATCTCAAGCAATTGCTGCTCCAGCGTCCGGACTTGAAGCTTATTGTCACGTCTGCCACCATCAATGCACAACGTTTTTCGGCCCATTTCAACGATGCGCCGGTGGTTGAGGTATCGGGGAGACTATATCCGATGGAAATACGTTATCGCCCTGCCGGTCCCAATCAGAATAAAACGGAGGATAAAGACAAAGAAGAAAATGACGATGATCTTGAACAAGCCCTCCTCGATGCAGTGGATGAAACCATCCACTGTGGCATGGGTGATGTCCTGATCTTTCTTCCTGGCGAGCGGGAGATTCGAGAAACTGCCGAGGCACTACGCAAGCATACATTTGACAGACTCGGAGCCGCCGCCGGGAGAGCGGGTGCGGAGATTTTGCCGCTGTTTGCGCGCCTCTCCTACGCGGAACAGGAGCAGGTCTTCAAGCCGGACAGCAACATGCGTCGCATCGTGCTGGCAACCAACGTAGCGGAGACCTCCCTCACGGTTCCTGGTATTCGCTATGTGATAGACACGGGTTTAGCGCGCATCAACCGGTACAGCTACCGCAACAAAGTGGAGCAATTGCAGGTGGAGAAGATTTCCCGTGCTTCGGCGAATCAGCGGGCGGGGCGTTGCGGACGTGTAATGAGCGGCGTGTGTATCCGCCTCTATACGGAAGACGATTATCTCGGCCGACCTGAGTTCACGGATCCGGAAATCCTGCGTTCATCACTGGCAGCTGTGATTTTGCGTATGAAGTCTCTCAAAATCGGGGAAGTAGAGAATTTCCCATTTCTGGAACCCCCTCCTCCGCGCATGATCGCGGATGGATACCAGTTGTTGTCCGAGCTTGGCGCGGTGGACGACAGCAACACGCTGACCAGTATCGGCTGGCGGTTGGCGAAGTTTCCAATCGATCCAAAAATTGCACGCATGATATTGGCGGCGAAGGAAGAGAACTGCCTGAGCGAAGTACTCATCATTGCCTCCGCCCTAAGCATGCAAGACCCGCGTGACCGGCCGTTCGAGCGACGTGAAGCCGCGGATCGCGCGCATCAGCGGTTTCAGGATGAGCGCTCCGATTTTCTCGCATACTTGAGGCTATGGGATTTTTTTGACGAACAGTTAAAACATAAAAAATCCAACCGAAAGCTGATGGCACATTGTCAGGAAAATTTCTTGTCCCACCGCAGAATGCGTGAATGGCGGGAGGTTCACGGACAGTTACACGCGCTGGTGGTGGAATCAGGGCTGAGGCCCAATGAGATTCCCGCCGGCTACGATGAAATTCATCGCGCGCTTCTTGCCGGGCTGCTGGGCAATATTGGTTTCAAGACCGAGGAGGATGGCGAGTATCTGGGTGCGCGCGGCATCAAGTTTTCCATTTTCCCCGGCTCGGTGCTGAAAAAGTCGAAACCCAAATGGGTGGTGGCTGCCGAATTGACCGAAACCACTAAACTCTATGGACGTTGCGTGGCGAAAATCGACCCGTTATGGGTTGAAAAAGTGGCCGGCAGCCTTTGCAAAAAACACTACTTCGATCCCCATTGGGAAAAGAATTCGGCACAGGTATCGGCGTTCGAGCGGGTGACCCTGTATGGCCTTACAGTGATGCCGAAACGCCGGGTTTATTACGGCACAATAAATCCGAAGGAAGCGCGTGAAATTTTTATCCGCTCGGCGCTGGTGGCGGGGGAGTATTCAACCCAGGCGCCATTTTTTGAGCATAACGGCAAACTCATCGCGGACGTTGCCGCGCTTGAGCACAAAACGCGCCGGCCCGACGTGCTGGTAAACGAGCAGGAAATTTTTTCCTTTTATGATGCCATTGTTCCGGCCGGAATTGGCAATGGTGCGGCATTCGAAAAATGGCGCAGGCAGGAAGAGCAGAAAACCCCGCGCCTGCTTTATCTCACCCGGGAATATCTGATGCGCCACGAAGCGGCTCATGTCACGGAAGATCGGTTTCCCGACACCATGCTTGTGGATGACCTTGGGCTGCCGCTCACTTATCGCTTTGATCCCGGACATATACTGGATGGCGTTACGATGACCGTGCCTTTGCCGCTGCTCAATAAACTGGCTGCCGCACAGTTCGATTGGCTGGTTCCGGGCTTGATTCGCGAGAAGATTACGTGGTATTTAAAGACTCTCCCCAAGCAGATTCGTCGTCATGTGGTCCCGGTACCGGAGTTTGTGACACAGTTCCTAGAAAGCCAGGACAGGAAAGAGACAGAGGTTGCCAGGCAGCAGCAGGCAAAAACTCACTCCCTGGGCACGCCCGTGATCGAGGCATTGGCCGATTTTATCCGGACGAAAACCGGTACTGCCATCTCGCCAGGGGTTTGGCAGGATGAGATACCGCCGCCGCATCTACTGATGAATTACAAAGTCGTGGACGATGCAGGGCAAGATCTGGCAATGAGCCGCAATTTATCCCAGCTGAAGTCACAGCTCGGTCAGGCCGCTCAGTTAACGTTTTCCCAGGCCGATTCGGGTGAACGCCTCCCTATTGAGCGCGACGATGTGGAGCGCTGGGATTTCGGCGATCTGCCCGAAGAAATCACTTTTAACCGGGCAGGCAAGAAACTCGTTGGTTACCCAGCGCTGGCTCAGCATGAAAATAAGGTTTCCATTCACCTTTTCGACACGCGCGAGGCGGCGGAGACGAATATGCGCGGTGGCGTGCGGCAGTTGCTGCGTCTGGAACTTAAAGAGCAGATAAAGCAACTGGAAAAGAACCTGTCGGGACAAAGCCGACATCTGAATCAGGCCGCCTTGCAACTACATAACCTTATCAGCCCCGAGGCTCTCAGGGAAGATATGATGAGCGCCGTAATCGACCGTGCCTTTCTGGGCGAGGATATGCTGCCGCGCAACGAGCAGGAATTTATCGGGCAGCGGCAGCGAGCGAGGGCGCGCCTGCCCGCCGTAACTGAAGCCATTGTGCGGCTAGTGCAGAATATTGCCAGTGACGCTCAGGTGCTGAGAGGCAAACTGTCGACAGCTTGCATGGGCGCCAGCAAGCCGAAAGGCGAATTTTGCGCACAACTGCACATGCAATTAAACGAGCTCATCTATCCCGGCTTTTTGAGCGCTACCCCATGGGAACAGCTGCAGCATTTGCCGCGATATGTCAAAGGCATGATCCTGCGCGTGGACAAATACGTTGGCAACCCGGAGCGCGATGCACGGCCCAGCGCCGTCATCGCCGGGTTGTGGAAGCAGTATGAGCAGCGATTGCAAAAACATCGCAAGGCGGGGATTGACGACCCTCGTCTCTCCGATTTCCGCTGGCAGATCGAGGAACTGCGGATCTCTCTGTTTGCCCAGGAGTTGAAAACGCCCTCCCCTGTGTCCGCTAAACGACTACAGAAATCGTGGGAAGAAGTGCCCGAGTGAAGAAATAATAACTGGGACGTGCTGTTACTGGGATACGCTCAGCGGTTGAATGCTCTTCAACACATGCGAGAAATCGCCCTCTATTCGGTAGTTTGCCGCCAAGCGGAATTCTTCACCGGGGGCGATTTTCACCACCTCCTGGTCAGCATTAGCTGTCTCCACGCAAAGGAAGTGCTCGTAATCGTTATCCTTCAAGTCACCCATTTCCGCCGAGATTTTGGCCCATGGGTTCCATACCACCGCGGTATTGCTGCCTTCGGAAGTGATTCGAATCCTGCGGTCCAGCGCGATGTCGTCGATCACCAGTTCGCTTTCCAGCTTGCGGTAGATACGATCGACTTCCGCATGGATGGTAACCACGCCGGCCTGAAGCCTATGAACCGCGTTATCGGCTTTGTCGATATATTCAAGTCCGTCCAGCCCCAGGACAGCGACCTGATCAATACGCCCAACCTTGAAATAGGTATGAAATGCCTGGGTTATAAAAAACGGCTGCGCGTCGGTATTGTGCGTGGATAATTCCAGATTCAGGGATTCTCCGATCGTAATTTTCAGCGCGAGATTGAATGAATGCGGCCAGATAGCCCTTGTTTCAGACGTATCTGTCAGTCCTAGCGTAACCGTGGTATCACCATTGGCTGTTGTTTCAGTCTCGATGACGTTCCACAAGCGGTTACGCACAAAGCCGTGCGCTGGGCGGCCCAGGCCATCGGGATCCGGTCCGAACCAAGGCCAGCAAATAGGGACGCCTCCCTTGATGGCCTTGCCGGGTTGGTAATACGCGGCCTCACTAAGAAACATGAGGTTGTGCGAGTCATTGGCGGGTTGGTAGGACAATACCTGTCCCGCATAGACCGAGATTACCGCACTGGCTTTCTCATTATCGATTTTGATGAAGGGCAGCCCTCCCGCACCCTCGACGAATTTAAGTTGACCGGTTATTCCGTGATCTATATTCAATTGTTCGATGTTCATAACATGGCTTCTTTGAGAAAGAACATTATCATATCACGGCAAGATTTTATGGATAGCGGCTTTGTGAGTCTGTATCGACTTCCGCAGTACCAACATGCGGATGAATGTCATCGCGGAAATACCAGTTGAGGGATGGCGTCCGCACCTGCCCATACGATAGTGTTTTGTTCAAACCTTCTGCCGAGCTCTTTGGATGTCTCAAGATCCAGTCCGAGGACAAGAAAACTCTTTTCTCCGGACCATGCTCCTGATGGGTCGCGTCCCTCCCCTTCGATGATCTCCTCCGGGCGAGACGTATGGTGAATCAATACGACGCGAAGGTGCGCGCAGGCGGCATGGTTTAACTCAGGACTTTGGGGCAGGCTGAACGGATTGCAGGCAGTAATGAAAGCCGCGCACCGATGGCCCGAGGCGAAGAAAAGCCGCGATAGCGGCTCCGAATACTGGTCGATACGTAGAATGAATGTACGGCTGGGGCTTGTGTCCAAACCTGCCGGTGGTCCAACGCAGTACTCGGTTGAGCGGTAAGCGATAACGAGCTCGGCGGAAATTTCAGGCTGCGCCATGTAAACTTCTCTTCTCACTTATGCGCGCCATGACCAACTCTCATGACTCGCCATTAGATTATCAGAAAGGGGGTTTTCAAAACGATCCGCCATTTAATATGGGATCTCGCTGTTAAATGGCGGTTATTTGCGGCAAGACCAGACTTCGTATTACCTTGCAAGGATTTCCTGCAGCGAAAACATCAGGGGGAATATTCCTGGTAACCACGCTCCCTGCCCCAATGGTCGTCCTCTTCCCGATTGTTACACCCGGATTGATAATCGCTCGACCACAAAGCCAGACGTTATCTTCTATGATAATAGGCATGGCCGATTCCAGGCCTGTATTACGTTTTTCCACCGCCAGTGGATGTGTGGCCGTGTATAGGTAGGTGGACGCCAGGTCCCAGAAACACATTAGCGCCCAATGATAATAGGTGCGCAATCCAGAAAAATGCAATTGAAGTTGGCGTAGAAACTATTCCCTGCAGTGAATGTTGTAACCGTAATCACAGTGAAAAGGCGGCTCGATTTCAGCATTCTTGCCCAACGTGCCCAATAGCTCGGGCAAAATACTTGCGCGTTTTTCAATTTCGTCCGGAAGGGTGTCATTGAACGCTTTCAGCAGTCCCCTGGCATACGTTCTTTCTTTACGCAACAACTCATTCCCGGATCGATACAATTGCCCGGCAATCATTTTCTCTTTTTCCGTCCGATCCGCCATCTTTACCCTAATTCATATTTCTCAGAAGAGACGTGGCAAGCGACAAATAAAAAGGGCTTCCATGAATGATAAATCAATTCCGTTTATACTTTCACTGAGCTATGCTCGAAACTTGTGTATGACGAGAGATGAGAGGGTGGCGTATTCTTGATGGTCGATCAAGATCATCAACCTTTACTAAGGAGTGAATACGCCATGAGCAAAGATAACGTTTTAGCGTTA
>JACCWK010000215.1 GCA_013697655.1 Nitrosospira sp. | reverse complement strand
TATCTCAATGAGTTCTGTTACCGCTTCAACCGGCGGGAATGGGAAGCAGAGTTGCCATTACGCCTCCTCAACGCTTGCCTGACGCATACTCAGATAAAACTGAAAATGGTTTAGAGGCATATTAAATAATGAGCGGTCAACTACTGGATTAGGTTCACTCGTTTGAGAGGGAGGCTACTTATGCGGGTCGGTTCATACTGTGCTATCGACTCGGTGGCTTTAGCGGCTTCAATTGGATTAAACGAAAAGAAATCGGCTCGATGAGCCAGTTCTTTATTTTCAACGAGGAATGAAATGCTGAAAATATTAACATTAAATGTGATGGCAGCGAGCCTGATAATATTCTCTCCTCATGGTGTCGCAACGCCTGAAGGACGGAAGGATGAAAAAGTCACAACCGCCCTGGAGCAAAAAGAGGTGGCTGTTACGATTTATAACGGAAACCTGGCACTGGTCAAAGATGCGCGCAGGGTCAAACTCGATCGTGATTTCAATAGGCTGGCGTGGCGAGAGGTTTCTGCCCAGATACGCCCCGAAACGGCTCAGTTGCGCAACCTCACTCATCCTGCCGGATTCCGCTTGCAGGAGCAGAATTTTGATTTCGATCTACTGACACCCGAGAAGCTGTTGGAGAAATACCTCGGCAAGGAGGTTACGGTCATTCGTACCAATCCAGCCACCGGCGTGGAAGCCAGAGAAAAGGCCATGATTCTTGCCACCAATGGTGGCACTATACTCAAATTTTCTGATCGTATCGAGACCGGCGTTCCAGGCCGTCTGGTATTCCCTGGTGTGCCGGAGAATTCACGCGACAAGCCGACCCTGGTTATTTCGCTCATCAATCCCGTTGCAGGCGCCTTGATAAGCGAAGCGTTGAACACCATCAACGCGGGCTGACAACATGCGTTCCGGACTCAATTTTATTCACTTTGAGGCCGGGTCTTCTAGGAGCAGGCTGGAATATATTTCCACGTTCTGGCGTTAAGTGTCTTTTATACCGAACCAGGCAATCATAGTCAATTACAGTCGAGCCAGCGTGCGAGGATTGGCTTTTCCTTCAAAATACTTGCGCAGGCAGTCATTAAAAACTTCATTACGTCCTCAAGGACCGGTCGTTGGACATCTACAAAGCGTTGCAAGTGGTATGAGTCATCCACGTCTTTTTCGATATCATCAGAGGCGGACTATTGGGAGAAGACGGTGGAGCGTGTTTTAGAGTTAAAGGCTCATCCATTCGTTTAGCGGGGGTGTCTGATTAAGCGTATTCTAATATATCTGACCGGAAAGCCGAGGGATGATTTTCCACATTGGTATCGGAGAGGGTCTATCGGATCGAGTCTGAGCTAATCCAACTCATCCAGGAAGGCGGAGCCTCACACTCCTGTGCGGCTCCGCGTGATCATCTGGCTTATCCGGTCGCAGTGACGCTGATTTTCTTTGGCTGGACAGCTTCACGTTTGGGAATGACGATTTCAAGCACCCCATGATTTGATTTTGCCGATATCCCATCTGGATTTGCTGTATCCGGTAAGCTGAAGCGCCGGTAAAAAGAGCCGTAAGTGCGTTCGACTCGTTTATAGCCCTCTTTTTCGATGGTTGCTTCGGTTTTCTTTTCACCTTTAATAGTCAGCACGCCATCTTCCATGCTGATATCGATTTCTTCAGGCTTCACCCCTGGAAGGTCCGCCTGCAGGACGAATTTATCAGGCTCTTCCTTGATATCGACAGCCGGCGCCCATTCGGCCGTCGCGGCCGATCCTTCTCCACTCCCGCCCTCACGCGCGCGGTCGAGCTCTCTGTGCAATTGATTCAATAAACTCCAAGGTTCATAACGAGAAATAGCCATATTTCCTCCATATAAGTTTAATGGTTAGCATCAATGCTGAATTACTTGAATCAGCACTTACTACTCAATATAGGTCCATTTGCCGTTTTTTCAACCGGACTTTAATGTTTGGGACGTATCCGTGCACCCAAGGAAGGGACAAAATGCCACAGAGCTGTTATTGAGAGAAACGATAGCGTGACACCTTCAGCCAATATCGGGATAGGTTAGGGGTAGGGTGTCCCTTACGTTAACGGCAATTCACTGCTATGGATTCCGAGACCTCCTATTTCCTCCACCGCTTTTACAAAGATAGCGTTTTCATGGAGTTTTACCACCGAATCGGGATGGGGGCGTCCGCGCATGCGGGCGAGGCGTGCAACGCCGACGGCTGGAATATCCCACCGTAATTCTGCCAGCAGTGTATCTGCCGCCTCGGGGTTGTTGCATACCAGCACCATGTCACACCCCGCCTTTAACGCGCTTTTTGCTCGTTGCAATATATTGCCGGCAATAGCCGCGCCCTCCATATTCAGGTCATCGCTGAAGATGCAGCCTTCGAAGCCCAGGTCCCCGCGTAGTATTTTCTTCAGCCATATTTCGGAGAAACCGGCAGGGCATGCATCAACCCGGGGGTAAATGACATGCGCCGGCATGATGGCGGCGAGTCCGAAACCAATCATTTTACGGAAGGGAATCAGGTCATTTTTTTCGATATCCAGATAAGTGCGTTCGTCTACCGGCACTTCAATATGGGAATCCGCCTCAATGTAACCGTGTCCCGGGAAATGCTTGCCCACTGCCGTCATACCGGCCGACCTCAGTCCGGACATAAGACTGTGGGCAAGCTCGGTGATAGCTTGAGGTTTGTGGTGAAACGCGCGGTCACCGATTATGCAGCTCTGCCCATGATCCATATCCAGCACAGGGGTAAAGCTTAAGTCGACGCCGGCTGCGCGTAGCTCTGCCGCCAGCACGTACCCCGTTTGTTGCGCGAGATGTCGTGCCTTTATCGGGTGCTCATCCCATATTCTGCCCAGCTCACGCATTGGCGGCAGTCTTGTAAAGTCCTCCCGGAAACGCTGTACCCTCCCGCCTTCATGATCCACTGCAATCAGTAACGATGGTGTTCGAAGTGCGTGAATCTCGGTGGTTAGCTGCGCGAGCTGTCCGCGCGAGGAGAAGTTTCGGGCGAACAGGATGACTCCGCCAATCAGGGGATGCAGAAGTTTCTTATTATCGTCGGCGGTAAGCTGCGTGCCTTCGATGTCGAGTATGACGGGGCCAAGCGACATCAGGACCCCATTATTTCTCTAGTATGACAAATGCGCATGCCAGATTTAATTCATCACTGATAGAAAGATGATGACCTGTAATGCCTTCTTTTGTGACAAGCGTACTTAAGGCGGGTTGAAATGCAAAAGACGGTTTGCCCAGATGGTCATGGGTTACTCCGATGTGGCTCAGGCTCACTGGATAGCGAAAACCCGTGCCTATCGCTTTGGAAAGCGCTTCCTTGGCGGCGAAACGTTTGGCCAGGAACATGGCGGGCTGGCCGCTGTTGAGATATTCGGGCCATTCTTCATTTGTCAGTAACCGCTTGGCAAAGCGCTCCCCATATTTTCCCAGCAATCGCGCAATGCGCGAGGGATCGACCAGATCGGTTCCGATTCCATAAATCATTTGCGTGTTTCCATCATTAGTTTTTTCATTTCCCGTACCGCCTGTTCAAAGCCGACAAATAGAGCATGAGCCACAATGGCGTGGCCAATATTGAGTTCGGCGATACCCGGTATCGCCGCGATCGGCTGAACATTGTGATAGTGTAGTCCGTGCCCGGCGTTAACTCTCAGTCCCTGGCCGGTTCCTTCGGTTACCGCTGCGCGGATTTTTTCCAACTCGTTTTGTTGTTCGCCTGCGGTTTGCGCGTCGGCATAACTGCCGGTATGAATCTCGATCGCTGGCGCGCCGGCTTTCACCGCCGCATCGATCTGAACGTGGTCGGCATTGATGAACAGCGATACGCGAATGCCCGCATCGGCCAGTCTGCTGCAAGCCCGTTGCACCTGCTCAAAATGCCGCACGACGTCGAGACCCCCTTCGGTGGTCAGCTCCTCGCGGCGTTCAGGTACCAGGCAGACATCCTGAGGCTTGATGTGCAGCGCAAAATCTATCATTTCGTCAGTCACCGCACTTTCCAGATTCATGCGGGTTTTAAGCAAGCCTCGCAGAATCTCAACATCATTGTCCTGAATATGGCGGCGGTCTTCACGTAAATGTAGCGTAATGGCATCTGCGCCAGCCGATTCCGCTGTCATAGCCGCTTCCACGGGACTGGGATAAGTAGTGCCACGCGCTTGACGCAATGTGGCGACATGATCAATATTGACGCCCAGTTCGATCATGGTTGTTGCAGGTTTTTTAATAATTGCCGCATGTTCTTGCTCCCTCCGCTGGTGGCGATTAATCTTTTATCAGGATCTGACGGATCCAGGCGGAAGCGATCCGTCATGGAAAAATCTCTATATTATAATATCTCAGATCGAACGGACAATTAGCTTAACGTCCCGTGTAGAGAACAAATAAACTGTCCGGGTCTGTAGCAAATGATCTGTCTGGTTTTATGCTATCCCGAAGGGGGGATAGACATGAGACGGACGGAATGGTTACAGGAGACTCGGAAGATGAGATTTGA
>JACCWK010000214.1 GCA_013697655.1 Nitrosospira sp. | reverse complement strand
TCAAATCTCATCTTCCGAGTCTCCTGTAACCATTCCGTCCGTCTCATGTCTATCCCCCCTTCGGGATAGCATAAAACCGGACAGATCATTTGCTACAGACCCGGACAGTTTATTTGTTCTCTACACGCGCCGCAAGGATAGGTTGCCCAAGTTTTTTCATTGCCGTACTATGATTAATAAGCCCTAAAAAAGGTTTTTGGAAGTTTTAACTGAAGCTCGGAGAGTTGTGCCATGACAACTGTGAGGCAATTACTGCAAGGCAAGGGCTACGAAGTTACGAGTATCGTGCCAGACGATTCGGTGTTCCACGCCATGCAATTGATGGCTGCAAGGAATATTGGCGCATTGCTGGTGCTGCACGCGGGAAAACTATGCGGTATCGTCACTGAGAGAGATTTTGCCCGTAAGGCGTATATGCTGGATAAATCTGTGAGAGACATTCCGGTAAAGGAAATTATGACAGCGCAAGTGGCGTATGTGAGTCCCGACTATACAGCTGAGGATTGCATGGCGCTAGTTACCCAGATGCGGGTACGCCATTTGCCGGTGCTCGAAAATAATGAAGTGGTTGGCATTATTTCCATCGGGGACCTTGTCAAGGATGCCATTGCCGGACAGCAGTTTATTATTCACCAGCTCGAACGTTACATACAGGGGGTTCGCTGACGCAACACGATGAAATTCATTAGCATTCATATTAGCTATTAATGAAGCGATTTCGCTGGAGGCCGGCGATCAACAGCCGATTGGCGGTCTCTCTTCTTCAGAAGATGGGATCATGAAACCCTCTGATCTTCCATCTGATATTTCCTCCGATTTACTAGTTGCCGAAGCCAGCCGTTGTGTCGCGTGTGGTCTCTGTTTGCCACATTGCCCTACGTACCGGATTACCCTGTCGGAAGCCGATTCTCCACGCGGGCGCATCGCGCTGATGGGTGGTGTCGCCAGCGGACGCATTCCCATGAATGCGCGCTTTGCTTTGCACATAGATCGCTGTCTCACATGTCGAGCTTGTGAGGCAGTGTGCCCGAACCATGTAAACTATGGAAAATTGGTTGATGGGACCCGCGCCATGATGCTTGCATCACCCTCGAATCTCCTGAAAGAGCGAACGGTGATGCGAAAATCCTGGTTTCGCAGATGGGCAGAGAGCAAATTAATTACCAAGCCTACTCGGCTCGATGCATTGCGTCCTCTCGTGCGTTTTTATCAGAAAACAGGTTTGCAGACAGTGGTCCGAAAGTCTGGATTACTGGGAGAAACCGGGTTTGCGGTGCTGGAGAGGCAATTGCCCCATGTTGACCTTCCTTTTGCCTTTTTAGGTAAAAAAAGAGCGGCCAATACATGGCAAACGGTTTACCCTTCAACCGGACACCCACGGGGCGAAGTTGGATTGTTCCTTGGCTGCATAGCGCGGCTGACGGATGCTGCAACGCTTAATTCGACAATATTTGTGCTCAACCATCTGGGTTATACGGTTCATGTGCCACCCACGCAAACCTGCTGCGGCGCTTTGCATCAGCATAGTGGCGACGTGCACACATCGGCACAGCTCGCGCGACAGAATATGAAAGCTTTTGACGGGTTGAATTTACGCGCTATCGTTAGCACAGCGTCGGGATGCGGCCTGCAACTGACGGAATACCCCGTGCCAGTAAGCACGGAAGAACAACGATCCGAGGAGCCGCTACAGAGCCAGCCAACCGAGAACTTCTCCTCAAAGGCCATGGACATCAGTGCATTTTTGGCAACGGCTGGGGGATGGGGCGACATACAGGTCACGCCGTTACCACATAAAATCATGGTGCATGAACCATGCAGCCTGCGCAACACCTGGCATGGCGCGGCGCATCCCTACGCATTGCTGGCGCGTATCCCCGGCGCACAGGTTACGCCGCTGGCCGGAAATGACCAGTGTTGTGGTGCGGCGGGAACATATTTTTTAGACCAGCCGGAGATGGCAAAGATACTGCTGCGTGATAAGATAGCTGCGTTGGATGCAAGCGGCGCACGTTACCTCGCCACATCTAACGTTGGCTGTGCCATGCACATTGCCGGCGCATTACGCGATACAGGCTTGGACATCGAAGTGTTGCATCCGGTGACACTACTGGCGCGGCAGATGGTTATAAAAAATTAATTAGATTGTTCGCTAGAGACTCTAATGCCAAATATGGACAAATTCATCATAGGCTTCGACCATGCGCTGCGCACGCTGCTGACACCGGCGCAAACATTGCGGCCTGTCCCGGGAACTGAGTTGCCGGAAGTCGAGCTGAGTGATTCCGAGAAAAGTGAATCCACTGCATTGATGCGCGTCAATCACGTCGGCGAAATTTGCGCGCAAGCGCTATATCAGGGCCAGGCGGTGACTGCGCGCGATGCAGAAGTGCAGCAGACTTTGGCGCAAGCGGCGCGTGAGGAAACCGAACATCTTGCCTGGACCGAACGGCGTATCGCAGAACTGAGCGGACGCAAAAGCCTGTTGAATCCACTTTGGTATGGGGGGTCCTTCGCTATCGGTGCGGTAGCGGGCATGCTCGGCGATAAATGGAATCTGGGGTTTCTCGCGGAAACTGAACGCCAGGTTGAAACCCATCTGGCTGGGCATTTGAAGCGTTTACCGCATCACGACGGGAAAAGCCGTGCCATCGTCGCACAAATGCAGGTTGACGAAGCCGGCCACGCTACGGCGGCGATGGCTCATGGTGGCGCGGACTTGCCAATGCCCGTGAAACTGGTGATGAAGCTGGGATCAAAAGTAATGACAAAAACTGCGTATTGGGTTTGATGAAAAGTATTTCAGGCTTCCACGATTTCAAAGTCGTGTGTCAATTCCGCCGTTTTTGCCAGCATGATCGAGGCCGAGCAATATTTCTCGGCAGATAGATTGATCGCTCGTTCCACTTGCTGGTGATTCAGTTTTCTTCCGGTCAGAATAAAATGAAAATGAATGCAGGTGAACACTTTGGGGTCCTGCGGTGCGCGCTCCGCTTCGATTTCAACCGCACAATCGCTGATATCCTGGCGGCTCTTTTTAAGAATTATCACCACGTCGAAAGCAGCACAACCACCGGTTCCCATCAGGACCATTTCCATGGGGCGCGGTCCCAGATTTCTGCCCCCCGCTTCCGGTGGACCATCCATCAGCACTTTATGGCCGCTTCCGGATTCTCCCAGGAAACTCATCCCATCCTTCCATTCGATGCGTGTTTTCATGCTCTTCCTTCTTGAAAAAGTCTAGGCATTATTCTAGCCTTGTTCTGGTAAATAACGAATTCCACAGAGGTGGACTAAAGTGGACCCCTCAGTCAAGACAATATTAAGCCGAGTTTAAGAGGGTAGCCGGTCACATGCAGCGGAACGGCGCTGCCCCGGTTTTTCTTCTGTTTCTGAGCGAGATTTCTTTCGCTCACTGAAG
>JACCWK010000213.1 GCA_013697655.1 Nitrosospira sp. | reverse complement strand
ATAACGTCATTGCCCAAGCGCGACAGTTCAAGGGCAATGGTTGATCCAAAGACGCCAAGGCCGACCACGGTATAAGTATGTTTCATGGAGAAATTTGGGAAGCTGTAAAGGAGTGCGAGGATAGGCTTCTATCCCCTGGTCCGAGCGAGTCTTTTAAGGCGCTACAAGATTCTATCAGAGGGATGTAATCTCTCGGTAAGCGCTTCGTGAGTTCGCAAATATTACCATGCTCATAAGTACCTGAAAGCCAACCCAGCGATAATGGTTGGCGGTAGCGCGGCGAAGAGCAGCCCCAGGGGATGCACTGCTTCATCTTCAAAATGTCCGCGCAAGATAGCGATTCCTGCCGGATTAGGCGCATTGGCAATGATGGTCAGACCGCCGCCCGTGACTGCTCCGGCAACCAAGGCGTACTTGAACTCATCGGATAGCCCTTCGACGAGTGAGCCAAGGTAAGTCAACGCCGCATTGTCAGTAAAAGCAGTCAGGATTGCCGAACCGAAGAAAACTGCGTCACTACTCATGCTCATCAGTACGGGCTGCAACCACCACTGCTGCTGGCCACCCAAGACCACCAGTCCCGCGAGAAAGAAAGCGACCAACAATCCTTCACGCAGGATTAGCCGGTCTTGATGGCGGGAATAAGCATGGGCCACACCGAGAAAGAACAGGAATAAGCCCATAAAGACCGCTGGATGGTGGGCGAACACCACGACACCAGCAAGGAACGCTAGATGAATCAGGATCAGGGCCAGCGGTACTGGCTCTCCACTTGTGTTGCTATCGGCTGCCGACAGTTTGGCCAACTCCTTGCGGAAAAGCAGCGTAGCGCCCAAAGCATTCACCATGACCGCAATGGCAGCTTTCCATCCGAAGGCTGACATCATGAACCCAATGTCCCATCCCCATTTTCCGGCGACCATCAGCACGGGAGGTGCGGCGAACGGTGTCAGGGTGCCACCAATTGAGATATTCACGAATAGCACCCCTAATGTCGCATACTTCAAGCGGGATGAAAGGCCGCGTGCAAAGAAACGGTCGGCCAAGATCAAGGCCGCCAAAGTCATAGCTGCGGGCTCGGTGATGAATGACCCCAGCAGGGGCACCAACGCCAGAACGGTGAAATAGAACCCCATACTTCCAGACAAGGGAATGGTCCGAGCCACAAGACGCACACCAACCATCGCGGTTTGCAATACCGGCCGGGTGCCTGCGATCACCATTATCGCGAACACAAACATCGGTTCGGTGAAGTTGCGTGAATCGATGTAGTGCGTGGCCACCGTTGCGCCATCGGTGGCGAACATCGCCACGACCAGAACCATCGCCCAGAAGCCAAACACCACCTCGACTTCACCCAACAGGTGCCACAGTCCGGCATGGGCGGGACGAATATGCGCCAAGTGCTCGAAGAATTTAGTAGAGAAGGTATGCAGAATGGCAACTGCAAATAGCGCTGCGGCGATCAGTTGGATGGTAGTTGGTGTCACAACCTATCTCTTTTTAATATCGGATTGCAGCCTACTCTAACCTGATTTTACGTAAATCACTTAAAGGATCCGGCTCCTGGTTATTACTTACAGTCTATTCATATAGACAGAGACTTCACCAACATCCTACGTTACACGGCGAGCGGTGAGAATACTTTGAGTCTGCAAATCAGACCGCACTTGAGCTTTCCTCGCTGATCACTAGCACGTCGCAATCAGCATTCAGAATAATTTGTTTCGTTACACTGCCAAGCAACATTTCTTCCCACTCGGACTGTCCATGTTTGCCGATAACGATTAGATCAGATTCAAGTGTTTCTGCTTTTTGCCGGATTATGTCAGCCGCTGGCCCAAATTCTACAAGGCAGCACAATGGGCCAGCCGCTGCCCCGGATGCGGAAACAAATTGCTCCATTGCCCTATTCTTCTCTGCTTGTACCATCGCATGGTAGGCCGCTATCGTTTCGCCGCTAACGCCGTAAAAACGCAACATGGCCTTCGTAGGTGTTTCAAACGCATGCAGTGCAGTAATTTGCACGCGTGAAGCAATGTTCTTGGCAAAATCCATTGCACGCCGGGATGACTCGGAAAAATCTACCGCTACCAGTATGCGCCGGTACGGTGTTTTCGGCTCCTGCTTGACAATCAACACCGGACGAGTCAGCTTACGCAAGACATTTTCTGCGGTGGAACCGAGAAACATTTTCCGCACGGAATCGCCGCTTTGAGCTCCAAGTATGACTAGGTCGGCACCCACAATCTCAGCGTGGCGCGCGACCTCGGAATGGATACGGCCGACTTTCAGGGCAGCCACGGCCTGAATCCCATATTTTTCTGAAAATCTGGCAGCAGTCTTGGTCACCTGATCACGAGAGGAATCAATCAGCCGCTGCTCAGCTTCCTCAAGGGTTTGGGTGAGTACGTATGGTAGTGATTCTGGAGCCAATCTGCGGACCACATGCAGCAGATCCAGTGATACGTTTCCCAGTTCATCCGCCAGCATGGCAGCCCGGGTTTCAACCCAATCGGCATACCGTGACAAATCGGTACATGCTATTATTCGCTCCATTCTGGGCATAATAATTTCCTTTGTAATCAAACCGTTTATATAAATGACAGACAAATCCGCCCCATCTCAGAACGAGAAACACTGAGGCTCGGCAGCAGACAGGTCGACCGGTGTGCCTTATCGTCGATTCCGCCATCCGGCTCTTGCTCAGAAACCTAATCCAGCGCAGCATGGGCACACCACACCAAAAAAAACAGCCATCGAGGAGGTGCCCCCAGGAATTGAATATGATCATGCTGCGGCATTCGACTGTGCGCGACGAATCAAGTATTTTTCGATTTCCACTATCACAAAGAGCAGTACCCCAAACGCGACAATTCGGCTCCATGCCGCAATATCGATAGCGGCGGTACCAAAGAGATTCTGCATGACGGTAGTGTAAGTAAATGACATTTGCATTATGATAAGAATGCCGATGGCGATAAGAACATAGCGGTTGCCGCAAATACCAGACCACGACAACGCCGATGCCGAAATATAGCGGCAATTGAAAAGATAAAAAATCTCTCCAGCCACCAGCGCATTCACCGCCGCCGTCCGGCTGGCCTCGATACCGGCGCCCTGTGCCTGTTCCCAAAAATACAAGCCAAGCGACCCGCCCATAAGCAATATCGAAACAAATATGACGCGCCACATCATGAACCCGGTCAAAATGGATTCCTGCGCATCGCGTGGGGGTCGCTGCATAACCCCCCGCTCAGGCTCCTCAAAAACAAGCGACAAGGAAAGTGTCACAGCGGTCACCATGTTTATCCAGAGTATCTGCACTGGTGTAATCGGTAAGGGCATGCCCACAAGAATCGCGATAACTATGATGCCCGCCTCACCACCATTGGTCGGCATGATGTAAATGATAGTCTTCCTGATGTTGTCATAGATAACGCGTCCTTCCTTCACGGCGTGAACAATGGAAGCAAAGTTGTCATCGGCCAGTACCATCTCGGCCGCCTCCTTGGCTACCTCGGTACCTTTCATGCCCATCGCCACGCCGACCTCGGCACGTTTCAATGCCGGGGCATCGTTAACGCCATCACCGGTCATGGCAACTATCTCTCCGCTGGCCTGTAGCGTTTTTACAAGGCGCAGCTTATGTTCGGGACTCGCGCGGGCGAATATATCCACGTCTGCTACTGCACTTTGCAGTTGGACATCATCCATCAGTTCCAGATCAAGGCCGGTAAGTACCTTTTGCCCGTTGCCGATGCCCAGTTGCGACCCAATGGTTTGAGCGGTAACCGCGTGATCGCCGGTAATCATCTTGACTCGAATGCCGGCAGACTGGCACTCTCTTACCGCGGCGATAGCCTCTACCCGTGGCGGATCAATGATGCCGAACAGTCCTAGCAGCGTAAAACCTCCTTCCACATCGGAAATATTAAGCTCCCTGTGGGATGTGTCGACGGATTTTACGGCCACAGCAAGCAAACGCTGGCCCAGCGCAGCGATCTCTTCCGCTTGGTTTAACCAGTAGGCACGGTCAAGGGCGCGATCTTCTCCCAGACTGCGTTGATTGATGCACATCTCCAGAACCCGCTCGGGCGCACCCTTTACGTAAACAAAGCCATGCCCCGCATGGTCGTGATGCAAAGTCGCCATGAAGAGTCGCTCAGACTCAAAGGGGATCACATCGGTGCGTGGTAGCAACTCATGTTCGTGGTCTGGATCGAACCCGGCTTTCATTGCCAGGGGGATGAGTGCACCCTCAGTCGGGTCTCCTTCAATGTGCCACGTCCCGTCAATTTCACGTAACCGGGCATCATTGCATAGCAGGCCTGCTCGCGCGATATCCAGGATGAGCAAATGATCGGTAGCGGAAGCTTCCTTTCCATCTCTGTTAAAACCCCCTTGCGGTGCGTATCCCACACCGCTAACCTCAAAAACCTGATCGGTAGTTGCCACCCGTTGCACCGTCATTTCGTTCCGGGTCAGGGTTCCGGTTTTGTCAGTACAAATCACCGTTACCGCACCCAAGACTTCCACTGCGGGAAGACGGCGAACGATAGCATTGAGCCGCGCCATTTTCCGCACACCAAGAGCGAGCGTGATGGTTATGATGGCAGGCAGCCCCTCCGGTATCGCAGCCACCGCCAAACTAACGGCCGCCAAAAAGATTTCACTTGCGACGTAGTCACGAAACAGTGATCCATAAACGAAAGTGCCTATAGCCAATACAAGGATCACGACCGTTAACCAGCGTCCGAACACCTCCATCTGCCGCAATAGTGGGGTAACGAGTTCCTGGACATGTTCAAGCATGGTGCTGATTCGCCCGATCTCGGTGCTGTTGCCGGTGGCAACCACGACACCCGTACCCTGTCCATAAACCACTAGCGTGCTGGAATACGCCATGCCGGAACGGTCGCCGATAACAGTTTGCTCTGGCATTGCCGTAATTGATTTTTCAACCGGTTGGGATTCGCCGGTTAGTGCGGCTTCCTCGATCCGTAAGTTTTTAACTTGAAACAGCCTCAGGTCGGCAGGCACCTTGTCCCCGGACTGCAAGAACACAATATCCCCTGGTACGATTTCCCCGGCAGGGATTTGTTTCCTTTTCCCCTCACGTAAAACTGTGGCTTGTAATGAGAGCATCTGCCGGATGGCACCATTGCTTTTTCTGCCTTGCCTTCCTGGATAAATCCAATGATGGCGTTAATGATCACAACACCGGCAATCACACTGGCATCGACCCAGTGCCCAAGAAACGCGGTCACTAACAACGCTCCCAGCAAAACATAAATCAAGGGGTTATGAAACTGCAACAGGAGTCGAAACAATGGTCCCCGTCGTCGGGGAGGCCGCAACTGATTCGGGCCATAACGCTCCAGGCGGCGTTCTGCCTCAACGCTGGAGATACCCGTTCGATCCGTTTCGAGCATAGTCAACACCTGTTGTGGTGAAATGCTATGCCAGGCAGAACTCTTGTTGTCCTGCTCAGAAGCCTGTGCGTGCGTCACTACCTGCCTCTCCTTCTGTTTTTGCGCCCGGACTTCAACAAATTTGTTCAATGGGTCCGTTTTGGGGTTCCCTCGTTTTCCGTGCAATAACTGACGCTTGGAAAGCCCCACCCAGCAACGGCAGCTTTCTTGTATCTTTAGTCCAATAGGGAATCAAGTCCCAGCGCATTATTGACCCCATGCGGCCGCTCTCGCCGCCGCGTATCACCAAAATATCTGTCGTTGGCGAGGTATTATAACGCGACTCGATATCCGGCATGGCCGAAGCACAATACCAGTACAGCAAGACGGAGCGGGGATAAGCTAAACTAAAACGCCCGCACATCGCTTTTTTGAAATCCGGTAAGTTTGATGGACTAAAAACGCTTTATATAGCCATTCAGTGTGGCGCCGGAACCGGTAAACCCCAGCTTATTTAACCACGCCGCGATTTGTGAGAGTTTCTCTCCCGCGGCATATCGCCGCGTGATTTCCGTACGATGCGCATCCCACACTTCATCGTTCTTTATCTGCCAAGCTTCCCGGTTATCGCGTTTCTTCTTGATCCTGGGAGGATGGATCACCCTCAATTGAGGTGCCGTTACTGGTAACTCACCTGTGCCCGCCAGGAATGCAACAATTGCTGCCTGCTGCGCCAAATCGGCCCATATTGTCATCTGTTTTTTCCCGGCAAGCCGCATTTACGCTTTGTAAGCCGCTTGTCTTTACGCATTCGTTGCCATCAATAAATTCTCATTACTGGTAACAGGATAGGGCGTTACTGGTAATCTATCAAGCGTTTCCCGGGTGCCTGTAGAGAACAAATAAACTGTCCGGGTCTGTAGCAAATGATCTGTCCGGTTTTATGCTATCCCGAAGGGGGGACAGACATGAGACGGACGGAATGGTTACAGGAGACTCGGAAGATGAGATTTGA
>JACCWK010000211.1 GCA_013697655.1 Nitrosospira sp. | reverse complement strand
TCAAATCTCATCTTCCGAGTCTCCTGTAACCATTCCGTCCGTCTCATGTCTGTCCCCCCTTCGGGATAGCATAAAACCGGACAGATCATTTGCTACAGACCCGGACAGTTTATTTGTTCTCTACATTAAGTCGGCTTCATTCTTGGCTTCTTGCCGTGCCATAAGGTAATATCTTTACCACTTCGTCCTCGCTGCCTGTTTTTATTCCTAACTTGAACAAAACAGTCGGCGCATTTGTTCCCATCCAGCGCATTGGGCAATTCCAAGGAACTTTTAGAATCCTTGATTGCCGACGGGTAGCAGCATAGCTGCTCACCACCGCTGCTTCCAACCCTATCTGAAGAAAATCCCGCAGCGGGGACGCTACTCCGCGAAGAATTCGCGCACCTTATCCATCCAGGATTTAGCACGAGGGCTGTGGCGAGAACCATCTTCCTGATTCATTGCTTCCAATTCCTGCAACAAATCCCTTTGGCGGGCAGTAAGCTTCACCGGTGTTTCCACCACGACATGGCACAATAAATCGCCCTGAGCGTTGCTGCGTACACCTTTGATACCCTTGCCACGCAGGCGGAAAACTTTTCCGCTCTGCGTTTCAGCCGGCACCTTTATTTTGGCATGGCCATCAAGTGTGGGAATTTCGATTTCTCCACCAAGTGCAGCGGTGGTAAAGCTTATCGGCATTTCACAATGTAAATCGTTATGATCGCGCTGGAAAACGGAATGAGGCGATAAGTGGATGACCACATATAAATCCCCCGGCGGGCCACTGTTGACCCCGGCTTCGCCCTCTCCGGATAAACGAATGCGGTCGCCTTCGTCCACACCGGCTGGAATTTTTACCGACAGAGTTTTGTGTTGCTTGACTCGTCCCGCTCCGTTACATGTAATGCAAGGGCTCGAAATAAATTTGCCCCCCCCATGGCATTTGGGACATGTTTGCTGGATAGAGAAAAATCCCTGCTGCATTCTTACTTGACCATGGCCGTTGCAGGTAGGACACGTGACAGGCGAAGTACCCGGCTTGGCGCCACTGCCATGGCAGATTCCACAGACTTCCATGGTGGGAATGCGGATTTGAGTTTCGGTTCCGCGTGCCGCTTGTTCCAGGGAGATCTCCAGGTTATAGCGCAAATCCGCACCGCGATATACATTGGCGTGCCCACCTCGTCCGCCGAATATGTCGCCGAATATGTCGCCGAATGCGTCAGTAAATCCTTGGGCACCCCCTCCCCCGTCTACACTGTGATCCACGCCAGCATGACCATGCCGGTCATACGCAACACGCTTCTTCGGATCACAAAGTATTTCGTAGGCCTCTTTGGCTTCCTTGAAGTGATCCTCCGATTTTGGATTATCCGGATTGCGGTCCGGATGATGCTTCATCGCCAGCTTGCGGTAGGCTTTCTTGATTTCTTCTTCGCTGGTATCGCGGTTAATACCCAGCACTTCGTAGTAGTCGCGTTTACTCATATTAGTTTTCGTGAAAATTGGAAGAACACGAGATTACTTCAATACACTATCGCTCTGCTTTCTTCCGAAAAAGCCAAAACGCAGACAGTGCCGAAAAGATCCAACCAATCTTCCTCCGCACCACCGCTTGGATGACATAGCACCTATTCTTTCTTGTTTTTTACTTCTTCAAACTCGGCATCCACTACTTCGCCTTCCACGGGTTTTTCACCGCCACCGTTATGAGATGAAGATTCCGCGCCGGATTGTGGCTGCTGAGTCTGCTCCTGCGAATACATCTTCTCCGCCAGTTTATGCGAGGCCTCGGCCAGCACTTGAGTTTTTGCCTCAATTGCTTCTTTGCTATCGGATTTCAGCGCTTCCTCTGCTTCTTTTAACGCCGCTTCTATTCTGGATTTTTCGTCGCCATCCAGTTTGTCGCCGTGTTCTTTCAATGTCTTTCTCACTGAGTGGATCATCGCATCGCACTGGTTGCGAACGGTGACGAGCTCCACCGCCTTGTGGTCTTCCTCGGCGTGAGCTTCGGCGTCTTTGACCATGCGCTGCACTTCTTCATCCGACAGGCCGGAGCTTGCCTGGATCTTGATCTTGTTCTCCTTACCCGTGGCCTTATCCTTGGCCGATACGTGAAGTATGCCATTGGAATCGATGTCGAATGTTACCTCGATTTGCGGCATACCGCGCGGCGCTGGGGGAATATCACTCAGATTGAATTGTCCTAAACTCTTGTTGCCGGATGCCATCTCCCGTTCACCTTGCAATACATGGATGGTAACCGCAGTCTGGTTCTCGTCGGCAGTTGAAAACACCTGCTGCGCCTTGGTCGGAATGGTGGTATTTTTTTGGATTAACTTAGTCATAACACCGCCAAGAGTTTCGATACCCAGCGATAAAGGAGTTACGTCGAGCAACAGCACATCTTTCACTTCACCTTGCAGCACGCCCGCTTGAATGGCCGCGCCTACTGCAACCGCTTCATCCGGATTCACATCCTTGCGCGGTTCCTTCCCAAAAATTTCCTTTACTTTATCCTGCACCTTTGGCATGCGGGTTTGCCCACCCACCAAAATGACGTCCTCGATATCGGAAATCTTCACGCCAGCATCCTTGATAGCTATGCGGCAAGGTTCCACCGTTCGCTCGATTAACTCCTCTACCAGACTTTCCAGTTTGGCTCGAGTGATTCTCACCGCCAGATGTTTGGGGCCTGAAGCATCAGCAGTGATGTAGGGCAGATTAACATCGGTCTGTTGACTGGAAGAAAGTTCAATTTTGGCTTTTTCCGCCGCATCCTTTAATCTTTGCAGCGCGAGCATATCTTTTTTTAGATCTATCCCACTTTCCTTTTTAAACTCATCTACAAGGTATTCAATCACGCGCGAGTCGAAGTCCTCACCGCCCAGGAATGTATCGCCATTGGTAGCCAGCACCTCAAACTGGTGCTCGCCTTCCACTTCTGCAATCTCGATAATGGAAATATCGAAAGTGCCTCCGCCCAGATCATATACCGCCACCTTACGATCGCCTTCTTTTTTATCCATGCCGAAAGCCAGGGCCGCCGCGGTCGGTTCGTTAATGATGCGTTTAACCTCCAATCCGGCTATGCGCCCGGCGTCCTTGGTCGCCTGACGTTGCGAATCGTTAAAATATGCGGGGACCGTGATAACTGCTTCGGTCACCGGCTCACCTAGATAATCCTCCGCAGTCTTTTTCATTTTTTTCAGCACCTGCGCGGAAATTTCCGGGGGCGCAATTTTCTTCCCGCGTACTTCTACCCAGGCATCATTATTGTCGGCTTTGACGATCTGGTAGGGCACCATTTTGATATCCCTTTGCACCATTTCCTCATCGAAACGGCGCCCGATCAGGCGTTTTATCGCGAACAGGGTATTTTTAGGATTGGTCACGGCCTGACGTTTGGCCGAGGCTCCCACCAGAATTTCACCGTCCTCCGTATAGGCAACGATAGAAGGTGTCGTACGAGCCCCTTCCGAGTTCTCTATCACCTTGGATTTTCCGTTCTCCATGACCGCCACACATGAATTGGTGGTACCGAGGTCAATGCCGATAATTTTTGCCATGATTTGATCCTTGTAGTAGTTAATACCGAATATCCGCTTCCGTTTTTGCGAAAACGGGGGTCATGATACCAATTTCAAGTCTATTTCAAGCGTCTTTGGCTTTCGAAACCATCACCAGAGCGGGCCGAATCACCCTCTCATTCAAAATATAGCCTTTTTGCATTACCTGAACCACTGTGTTGGAAGGAAGATCGGAATCTACCGTACCAATTGCTTGATGCTGGTGCGGGTCAAATTTCTCACCCTTCGGATCAATAACTTTGATATTGAATTTATTGAAGGTTGCGGTGAGCTGCTTGAGTGTCAATTCCATTCCATTTTTGAAATTCTCAACTGTGGCATTTTCTACCGCTAGCGCCGCCTCCAGACTGTCCATTACCGCCAGCAGCTCAGTAGAAAAATTTTCAATAGCGTATTTGTGAGCGTTAGCAACGTCTATTTGCGCACGTTTTCGTATATTCTCGGCATCAGCCTTAGCGCGCAACCAGGCATCATGATGCTCCGCGGCGTCGAGTTCGCATTGCTTCAGTAATTGTTCGAGACTGGGCATCGTTTCCGCCACTGGTTCTGCAGTCTGATTTTCGCTTGCCTCAGGCGCGTTGGCTTCATCCGTGAAAGAGGTCAATTCGGGATGGTCGGGGTTAGGCTGCTGTTTATTTGGCATCGGGCTCTCCTATCTAAAATATATCGGGATGGTTTTTCTAATTTCAAGACATTGAACTCTAACATCGAGTATGTTTTCGAGTTCAGCAGCGCATACAAGCGCTTCCAGCCTTGCACACTTATATCGTTGACAATGCGGGTAAAACATCACGGAAGCTCAGCAGGCTGTTTACATTGGAACGGCGCGAACCGAAATGTCGGCGCAAGCCATAATTTGTGCTGAACAATAAAGAAATCTAACGTGCAAATAACCCATCTATTTTAATTTCTGATTTTTCGGCTAAGCGCCGCGGCCCTGCCAATATAGTTATGCGGCGTCATTTCTTGCAGGCGTTTTTTTTCAACCCCGGGGATGGCAAGACCATCGATGAATTTGTGCAGCGTATCTTTGGTTATGCCCTCTTTGCCGCGCGTCAGTTCTTTCAGTTGCTCGTAGGAATTTCTCACCCCATGGCGGCGCATTACCGTCTGAATCGGCTCCGCCAGCACCTCCCAGGAACTCTCCAAATCTTCCATTAAACGTCCCGGGCTGACTTCCAGCTTGTTTAATCCTTGGATGCAGGATTGATATGCAAGCAACGTGTGTCCCAACGCTACGCCCATGTTGCGGAGTACGGTAGAGTCCGTCAGATCCCGCTGCCATCGCGACACCGGCAGCTTCTCGCTGAAATGCCGAAGTAGCGCATTAGCGATACCCAAATTACCTTCCGAGTTTTCAAAATCAATCGGATTGACCTTATGCGGCATCGTTGATGAGCCAACCTCGCCCGCCCTGGTTTTCTGTTTAAAATAGCCTAATGAAACATATCCCCATATATCGCGGTTAAAATCCAGCAGCATCGTATTTATATGTGCATAAGCATCAAATAGCTCTGCCATACCGTCGTGCGGTTCAATCTGAGTGGTGTAGGGATTGAATTCCAAACCAAGTGCCTCTACAAAATCCTGCGCAAATTTTTCCCATTCGAAATCCGGATATGCGGCTAAATGGGCATTGTAATTACCCACCGCGCCATTGATTTTTCCCAGGATAGCCACCTTTGTAAGCCGCTCACGCCCACGTTGCAGGCGATAAGCGATGTTGGCGAACTCCTTGCCAACGGTAGTGGGTGTTGCAGGTTGGCCATGAGTCCGCGAAAGCATCGGAGTATCCGACAGCATATGCGCCATCTGGATTAGTTTGCTGATAATTTGTTCCAGTGCCGGCAACATAACTTGGTCGCGGCTGCGCATCAACATCAATCCATGTGAAAGATTATTGATGTCCTCCGATGTGCAAGCAAAGTGCATAAATTCCGCAATTCCCGCGACTTCGGCATTATTATCTAATCGTTCCCGGAGCCAGTATTCGACGGCTTTGACATCATGGTTAGTACGGCCTTCGATGAGCTTGACCGCTTCTCCGTCAGCTTCGGAAAAGTTCACCGCAAGCTTGTCGAGTTCGGTGATAGTTCCGGTAGAAAATGGCGGAACCTCAGCAATGGCAGGCGAATGGCTCAATGCTTTCAGCCATTCGATCTCCAGCATTACGCGGTTATGAATTAGCGCGAGTTCACTGAAGTAAGGTTGCAGGCTGGCGACTTTGCTGTGATAACGTCCATCAAGGGGTGAAAGTGCGGTGAGAAAAGAAGAGTTCATATTGTTTATTCTATATTAGGAAATCTCCGAATAAATCCTCCTGGAGCGCATTGTTGCCAAACTCGGGGACTTGTTCAGAGGTTCTTGTATTCCACTGGCTGAGTCATTTTAACATAGGAAAGCAAATGCCCAGACTATGCCATGCAACATGGAAAGCCGGTATAATACGCGCCTGAATCCAATTGCCGCCAAGGATGTGTCATGAAGCTTATCGGATCACTAACCAGTCCTTATGTGCGCAAGGCACGCATCGTTCTGGCGGAAAAGCGCATTGGTTACGATTTTGATGTAGACATTCCCTGGAACGCCGATAGTCAAGTGTCGACTCACAATCCCCTTGGCAAGATCCCGATACTGATTATGGACGACGGTACCACCTTGTTCGACTCGCGCGTAATCGTCGAATATCTTGATAGTGCCAATCCGGTATCTCGTTTGATTCCCGAGCCCAACCGGCGCCGTATCATGGTAAAACGTTGGGAAGCACTGGCAGATGGTATCTGCGACGCCGCAGCCGCGATATTCCTTGAACGAAAAAGACATGCCGTCGAACAAAACCCGGAATGGATCTTGCGCCAACAGAAGAAAGTTGCACTGGGTCTGGAAGCGGTCGCCAAGGAACTAGGCGATAAAAAATGGTGCGACGGTAATGTCTATACGCTGGCTGACATTGCGTTGGGCTGCACCCTAAGTTATATATCTTTTCGCTTCCCGGAAATTGAATGGCGCAATACCTCACCCAATCTCGCTGAGCTTTCAGATAGGCTGGAAAAGCGCACGCCGTTTATGGAAACGGCGCCGAAAGAATAGCGAAGATAAGCGGGTATTGGAATGATGAATACCCCATTGAGTTAGTTAGCTCGCACACTTCCCTTCAGTTTCTTATTCCATTTGGCGCTCATCGGTAATAATCCCGCCTCCAAGACATATCTTGCTCTCGTAAACCACCACCGATTGTCCCGGTGTTACCGCCCACTGGGGTTCGGCAAATTCGATTCTGCAGTTGCTGTGCCCAATGTAGCCAATAGTGCAGGGGGCATCGGGTTGACGATAACGGGTCTTGGCGGCATAAACCCAGTTGCAATGCGGCGTCCGGCCGCTGATCCACGTCAAGTCGATAGCGGTGAGCGAAGGCCTGAACAAGGCAGGATGATCATGGCCTTGTACCACGGTTAGGATATTTCCCCGCACATCTTTGGACGATACGAACCACGGCCTGCCATCACTGTCCCTGGTTCCGCCAATACCCAATCCCTGCCGTTGGCCGATAGTGTAGTACATGAGACCGACGTGCGTGCCCATGACGGTTCCGTCCGGGGCTTGTATCTCTCCCGGCTCATGCGGCAAATAACGGTTGAGAAATTCCCTGAAGGGTCGTTCGCCGATAAAGCAGATGCCAGTACTGTCTTTCTTGGAAAAATTTGGCAGCCCATGATCCCTGGCGATTTTACGCACGTCGCGTTTGTAAAGATGCCCAATGGGGAACAGAGTTCTGGATAATTGCGTCTGGTTCAAACGGTGGAGAAAATAGCTCTGATCCTTGGTTCCATCCTCGCCTTTTAGCAACTGGAATACGCCCTCTTTTTCGCGTACCTGGGCATAATGACCGGTGGCAATACAATCTGCCCCGAGACCCACCGCGTGGTCGAGAAACGCCTTGAACTTGATCTCGGCGTTACATAGCACATCCGGATTGGGAGTCCGCCCAGCCTTGTATTCGGCGAGAAACCGATTGAATACACGCTCCTTGTATTCAACTGAGAAATTCACGGCCTCCAAAGGAATACCAATGATGTCCGCGACCGATGCGGCATCGATCAAATCCTGACGGGACGAGCAATAATCGCCGGTATCATCATCTTCCCAATTCTTCATGAAGAGGCCGATTACATCGTACCCCTGCTGTGTTAATAGCAGCGCCGCAACGGATGAATCAACCCCGCCCGACATCCCGATCACCACACGCTGTTTACTCATTGCTTTAACACTTCAATCGTAATGGGTAAGAATTTCCAGAGGGTAGTGTTTTCCTGCCAGGTGGTCGTCGACGCACTTCATTACCAGCGGACTGCGGTGACGATAAGTCATTTCACGGATCTCGTCCGGGCCAAACCAAGCTGCGCGCAGTATTCCTGCATCCAGGGGGCGACTGGGATCATGACCGCTAACGAAACCGGAAAAGGCAAAACGAAGAAATGTAATGTTATCGGGACGGGAGTGCCAGCGATAGATACCTAGTACCCATTGCGGAGTAAAGGTGTACCTGGTTTCCTCGAGAGTTTCCCGAATTGCAGCCTGTGTGATAGATTCGTTCGGCTCCAGGTGCCCCGCTGGCTGATTGAACAGCATCCCGCCACCCGTCTGCTCTTCAACCAGCAGGAATTTTCCGTCTTGCTCGACGACGGCTGCAACAGTGACATTAGGCTTCCAGATCATAATTCCTTGGGCAATTGTATAACAGCAAACATGCAAGTGTATCGCAGCCCGCATGCTATCGCCCACCCGAGCGGAAAGAAATAACAGGAAAAGGCAGTCAACTTAGCATGAGCGAATTCAATGCTGCTATACGTATCCCTTTGTCGCATCGGAGCCCGTATGACATCGCCCCCCAGGCTGCAAAGCAACGCGTTAGTGCTTCTCACCAAAACCAAGGTAAAATGGGATGATCCGCGCTTGCCTGTCCTTGCTTAAAAAATATTGATGCAGCCAGCGCGTTAATTATTGGGAGATACCATGTACCAGCACATCAGGATGCCAGTAGAAGGCGAAAAAATCCGAGTCAACGCAGATTGTTCTTTGAATGTGCCGAATAATCCTGTTATTCCATTCATAGAAGGAGATGGTATCGGTTTAGACATCACGCCTGTGATGATTAAAGTTGTAGATTCGGCAGTGCATCGAGCGTATAGCGGCAAGCGCAAGATTTCCTGGATGGAAATTTACGCGGGCGAGAAATCCAACCGTATATACGGCGAAAATACATGGCTGCCCGATGAAACGCTGCAAGCTGCAAAAGAATATGTAGTCTCCATCAAAGGACCGCTGACCACCCCCGTGGGCGGCGGCATCCGTTCCATTAACGTGGCCTTGCGCCAGAAACTTGATCTATATGTCTGCCTGCGTCCTGTGCGTTATTTTCGGGGCGTGCCAAGTCCGCTAAAAAATCCGGAGAAAACCGATATGGTAATTTTCCGCGAGAATTCAGAAGACATTTACGCCGGCATTGAATGGGAAGCCGAGTCCAAGGATGCGAAAAGAATCATCAATTTTCTAATAACAGACATGGCGGTCACCAAAATACGCTTTCCGCAGACATCGGGAATCGGCATCAAGCCGGTATCCAGGGAAGGCACCGAGCGCCTGGTACGCAAGGCAATACAGCATGCCATAGATAGCAAGCGCCGCTCGGTCACGCTGGTGCACAAAGGCAACATAATGAAATATACCGAGGGTGCGTTCAAACATTGGGGCTATGCGTTGGCCGCGAGGGAATTCGGGGCAAGTCTGCTTGATGGCGGCCCATGGATGAAACTGCCCGACGACAAGGGCGGCGTTGTTATCAAGGATGTTATCGCGGATGCTTTTCTGCAACAGATTTTGTTGCGCCCGGAGGAATACGACGTAATCGCGACACTGAATTTGAATGGCGACTATATTTCTGATGCTTTGGCGGCCCAAGTAGGCGGCATCGGTATAGCGCCAGGTGCAAATCTTAGTGACTCCATTGCAATATTCGAGGCAACCCACGGCACCGCGCCAAAATACGCCGGCAAGGATCAGGTTAATCCGGGATCGATTATTTTGTCGGCGGAAATGATGCTGCGGCATATGGGCTGGTTTGAAGCGGCCGATCTGATAATCCAGGCGATGGAGCAAACTATCCGGGATAAAATCGTGACCTATGACTTTGCGCGGCAAATGACCAGTGCGCGGAAAGTTTCTTGTTCCGCTTTCGGCCAAGCACTTATTGAACACATGGCCTGATGCATCTTTAATTTTTGTGCATGAAAAAAACCCCTTGCTGCTTTCACGGCAAGGGGTTTTTGCATAATCCTTTGATTACAAACTGATCACGGTTCGACCGTGCCAGCAGGAGATCTTAGGCAGACTGAATGTTTGAAGCTTGTTTACCTTTCGGGCCCTGGGTGACTTCAAAGCTTACTTTTTGGCCTTCCTTCAGTGTTTTGAACCCGGACATATTGATTGCGGAGAAATGAGCAAATAAATCTTCGCTACCATCATCCGGGGTGATAAAACCAAAACCCTTGGAATCATTAAACCATTTTACTGTACCTGTTGCCATTTTTGCTTCCTATAAAAAAACCGGGCCGGAAACCCGAATACTGTTTGAGTTTCAAGACCGCAAAACGGCTGTAACCGGTACTGCAGAGAACTTGAAGCCAAACGCCAACAGCCGTTTTACGCAAATCCGCCGTTCAAGTCAAGTAGTCATGCACTTATTTTACAGAATTGCAATAGAATAATTTCCTCAAGGTACTTGAATATTTCGCCGTTATCATCAAATATATCAACGAACGACATCATTCGATATATTTATGGTCTAACTGATGTGCAGGTAAGATATAAAATCATGACAACAAGAGATAATGAAGATGTTGTACTGGAGGCCGAAAAGAGTAAACTCAAGCCGCCGCCGATGTTTAAGGTGATTTTACTGAATGATGATTTCACGCCTATGGATTTCGTTGTAGCTGTGTTACAAACTTTTTTTTCGATGAACCGAGAACAGGCAATGCAAATCATGCTCCAAGTTCATATGGACGGAGTGGGAGTATGTGGCGTTTATCCTAATGATGTAGCTATCACCAAGGTTGAACAGGTGGTAACTTTTGCGAGGCAGCATCAACATCCGCTAAAGTGCGTGATGGAGGAAACTTGAAATGATTGCTCAGGAACTGGAAGTAAGTTTACACATGGCGTTCGTCGAATCGCGACAAAAGCGCCACGAATTCATTACGGTGGAGCATCTATTACTGGCTATGCTGGATAATCCCACCGCCGCCGAAGTATTGCGCGCATGTTCGGTGGACATCGACGACTTGCGGAGGTTACTGGCGGAACACGTCACTGAGAATACCCCAACAGTGGGTGGCAGCGGTGAGGTAGACACTCAGCCTACGCTTGGTTTTCAGCGTGTCATCCAGCGCGCGATCCTGCATGTCCAGTCTTCAGGAAAGAAGGAAGTCACGGGTGCCAACGTACTGGTGGCTATATTTGGCGAGAAGGATTCTCATGCAGTTTATTTTCTTCATCAGAAAGGTGTGACCCGACTCGATGTAGTGAATTATATTTCCCATGGCATCAGCAAAGTGCCGCAGGGCGGCAGTGCAAAGACCGAAAGCGAGGGGGTTAACGAGCAGGAATTGGGTGCAGGCGGCGCATTGGAAAGCTACGCCGTGAACCTCAATGCCCAAGCGCTTGCGGGTAAGATCGACCCATTGATCGGGCGCGAAAGAGAATTGGAGCGCCTGATACAGACATTGTGCCGCCGCCGCAAAAATAATCCTTTGCTGGTAGGTGAAGCGGGAGTAGGCAAAACAGCTATCGCTGAGGGACTGGCTCGGAGAATTATCGAAAATGACGTCCCCGAAGTTCTTGCGCATCACCAAGTTTACGCCCTTGATATGGGGGCGCTCCTGGCCGGCACTAAATACCGCGGCGATTTCGAGCAACGCCTGAAAGCAGTGCTTAAACAGTTGCTCGATAGTTCCAATGCCATCCTATTCATTGATGAAATTCATACGCTGATTGGTGCAGGCGCGGCTTCCGGTGGAACGCTGGATGCTTCTAATCTCTTGAAACCGATACTTAATACCGGCCAACTGAAATGCATCGGTGCAACCACTTACAGCGAATACCGCGGAATATTCGAAAAGGATCACGCTCTATCGCGCCGCTTTCAAAAAATCGATGTGCTTGAGCCAAGCGTAGAAGAAACCGTCGCAATCCTGCGGGGCCTGAAACCCCGTTACGAGGCGCACCATGGTGTGAAATATACCGCTATTGCACTTACCACCGCGGCGGAATTGTCGGCGCGATTCATCAATGACAGGCATCTGCCGGACAAGGCAATAGATGTCATTGATGAGGCTGGCGCCGCCCAGCGCATCCTGCCCAAATCGAAGCAGCGCAAGATCATCAGCAAACATGAGATAGAGGAGATTATTGCCAAAATTGCGCGCATTCCGGCGCAAAATGTTTCCAGCGATGACCGGAGCACGCTGAAGACGCTGGATCGCGACTTGAAAGCGGTGGTATTTGGGCAGGATAAGGCCATCAATGCGCTGACTGCGGCGATAAAGATGGCAAGAAGCGGCTTGGGTAATCCGCAGAAACCAGTCGGATCATTTCTTTTTTCCGGTCCGACCGGCGTAGGCAAAACCGAGGTAGCACGACAACTTGCCTACGCATTAGGCATTCATTTGCACCGCTTCGACATGTCGGAATACATGGAGCGACATGCAGTATCTCGGTTGATCGGCGCACCCCCTGGGTACATCGGCTTTGACCAGGGGGGTTTACTCACAGAGGCTATCATTAAACAACCTTATTCGGTATTACTACTGGATGAGATTGAAAAAGCTCACCCAGATATTTTCAATATCCTGCTGCAAGTGATGGATCACGGCACCTTGACAGACAACAATGGTCGCAAGGCGGATTTCCGCAACGTGGTAATTGTAATGACCACCAATGCCGGCGCCGAATCGCTCACCAAAGCCTCCATGGGTTTCACCAGGGCTTCGCAGGCAGGCGACGAGATGGCTGACATCAAACGCTTATTTACTCCGGAATTCCGCAACCGGCTGGACGCGATCATTTCCTTTGCGACACTTGATAGGGAAGTCATTCTGCGGGTGGTGGATAAATTCCTGATGCAACTGGAAGCGCAGCTTCATGAAAAGAAAGTGGAGGCGATATTCACGGAAGCATTAAGAGAGTACCTGGCTAAGAACGGCGTTGATCCCCTCATGGGTGCGCGTCCCATGGCGCGTCTCATACAGGACATCATACGCAGCGCCTTGGCGGATGAATTACTATTTGGACGTCTTGCCAATGGCGGCAGAGTGACGGTAGATATCGATACCGAGAGCAAGGTGAAACTTCAGTTCGAGGAAGAAGCTACCGCTGCTTAAACGGAATTATATTCCACAGCAAGAAGATAAAAGAGGCGCGTAATCACGCCCCTTTTATCACCAAGTTGTTTTTTTCCTGGACTATTTTTCCTTGGTTTCATACTTGAACGACAAGCTCATTCTTGCGCGATACGCCGTCACCTTACCGTTCTCAATCACCACATCAAGCTTTACGATTTCTGCAATTCTCAAATCCCTTAAGGTCTTTGCCGCAGTCTTGACGGCATTCTTGGCTGCATCCTCCCAGGATGTTTTGCTGGTTCCGACTATTTCTGTTATTCGATAAATGCTATCTGCTGCCATAATTCTTCTCCTCTTTGGTTAACAATCTTACTGTCGCTGAGCGAACCCAGTCGACCATCTTCCACCAACTTAAGTTTAGAGTAACCCAAGTAAATTGCAATTAGCGTTGCAGCCTCGCTTGCCAGGTGTGCATCGTTATTGGGGAACCTCCATACCGCGTGGTGGGGGTAATTGCGGTCGAAACGGGAGGAGCATGCTCCATCACGTTCCAAAAGGCTATAGAACCACTAATATCAACCAGCGACAACACGCCTGGTAATATACCCAAGCGCCTCTTCTACCTGGTCGACAAGAATTAGGCATAGCTCCCCGGCTTTCAAGCTGGCGAAGGCGGCATCAATGGCCACGAATTCTCCTCGGATCTCCTTGACATCACGGGTGCGCTTCGCATTCTCCAGCCCTTGCCGCAACAAGCCAAGCACTTCCCCGTCGGCACGGCCTCGCTGGCACTGGTCCTGGTAAAGCACAACTTCATCGAAAGCATCGCCTAATATCTCCGTCTGCTGGCGGATGTCTTCATCGCGCCGGTCGCCTGCCCCGCTGATGACCACGGAACGCCGCTTGGCTGGCATCTTATCTATGGCATGCACGAGCGCCCTGATTGCATCGGCGTTATGGCCGTAGTCGGCAATGAGGGTAGCGCCGCGGTGACTGAAGAGATTGAAACGGCCTGGTGCGTTTTGGGTATCGTTGATGAAACTGGCCAGACCGGCGCGAATGATCTCCCAATCAAGGCCCAGCGCCCAGCCCGCTCCAGTGGCAGCCATCGCGTTATCGATCTGGAATGCGATGGTACCGTCTTGCGTGACAGGGATTCCAACCAGCGGTATGCGGTGTTCGACCCCAGCCTCAGAGGCGATAATCGAATCTCCATCGAGATAGATAACGCGTTTGCGTTGCGCGCGGTGTTTGGCAATTACCGGATTCTGAGGATCGCGGGCAAAAAAAGTAACGGCACCAGAACAATGGGCCGCCATGCCAGCCACCAGCGGATCGGCGGCGTTGAGAACGGCGACGCCCGTCCCTGGCGTAACGTTTTGCACGACGACGCGCTTCACCGCGGTCAAATCCTCCACCGTATTGACGTATGAAAGACCGAGATGATCCCCCATGCCGATGTTGGTCACCACTGCAACATGGCAGCGGTCGAAGCCCAATCCCTCGCGCAATATGCCGCCGCGCGCGGTTTCGAAGACCGCAGCGTCAACATCGGGGTGAAGAAGAACCTTCTTTGCACTCTTTGGGCCGCTGCAATCTCCCGTATCGATGCGCTGGCCATCAATATAGACGCCATCGGTGCTGGTCATACCAACGCGCAGGCCCTGGCAATTCAGGATACTTGCGATCAGGCGAACGGTAGTGGTCTTGCCATTGGTACCTGTGACCGCGACAACCGGGATGCGTGCGTCATCGCCACCCTTAAACATATTATCGATGATTGCCTCCCCTACCGGCCGCCTTTCACCAAATGAAGGCTGCAAATGCATCCGAAGACCTGGCGCAGCGTTAATCTCGATAACGCCGCCTTGTTCTTCGAGCGGATTCGATAGACTATTGCAGACAACATCGACACCGCAGATGTCAAGACCGATCATTTGTGCAGCAGCTTCCACGCGCGCTGCAATTTCGGGATGAACGTCATCAGTAACGTCGGCAGCTGTGCCTCCAGTGGAAAGATTGGCGTTACTGCGCAGAAAAATACGAGCACCTTTGGGAAGTACGGCTTCTGCCGTTAGACCTTGAGTTGTCAGATGGGCTAGAGCAATTTCGTCGAAATGAATTTTTGTCAGTGAGTTGGCGTGACCCTCACTACGTCGTGGATCACTATTAACCTGATCTACCAGTTGGCTAATGCTGTGCAAGCCGTCGCCAATAACCTGGGGTGGATCGCGGCGCGCGGCGGCGATCAGCTTATTGCCGATCACGAGCATGCGGTAGTCTTTACCCGGAATGTAGCGCTCAACCACAACTTCGCCGCTGATTTCAGCCGCGATCGCGTACGCCGCTTCCACTTGTCCGCGACTTGCGAGATTTACGGCTACTCCTTTTCCCTGATTGCCGTCCTGCGGCTTGACCACGACCGGACCGCCGATTTCACATGCGGCGGCCCATGCATCTTCGGCATCCGCCACCGCTCGTCCTGATGGAACGGGGATGCCGGCTGCGCTCAGCAGCATCCTTGTCAGTTCCTTATCCTGCGCAATGGATTCAGCGACAACGCCGGTCAGATCGGTCTCGGCGGCTTGAATACGCCGCTGGCGGCTTCCCCAGCCAAATTGCACCAGGCTGCCGTCCGTCAGGCGGCGGAAAGGAATATCCCGCGCGACAGCGGCGCCGACAATTGAACTCGTGCTAGGACCAAGGCGTATTTCTTCGTTCAGTGCGCGCAGACGGTTCACGGCATCGCCAATATCGAAAGGGATATCCTCGACCACCGCCTGACATAGGGTTTGAGAGAGCTCGATAGCAAGCCTACCCACGGCTTCCTCGCTGTACTCCACAACAACTTGAAAAATTCCGGTTTCCAGCGTTTGGATAGTCTTGCTAAAGGTTACCGGACAACCGGCCTGAACTTGCAGAGCGAGCGTGGCACGTTCAAGTACGTGCGCTATGGTCGCCGCTCCATGGTGGCGAACCGGCTGGCTCAAGTCCATGTGCGGAAATTGCCCACGCAGCCGATCGATTAAATGCGGAATTTTATCAATGAAACATTCAGTTTCACTGCAAGAAACAATGGCTTCTATGGCCGTATCACGACTCCACAAATTGGGACCGCGCAGTGCGCGAATGCTTGACGCCTTCATTTAAACTTCTCCTAGCAGCCTGTCGGTCTTGCTGTTATAGGCGCCACCAATTTGCCGGTTTTAGCGCAAAGGTTCAATCGTGCTTTCATAAAATCGCTTTCAGATTCTCAGAAACGTTGAATGTCGATGGGAATTACCCCA
>JACCWK010000210.1 GCA_013697655.1 Nitrosospira sp. | reverse complement strand
TCAAATCTCATCTTCCGAGTCTCCTGTAACCATTCCGTCCGTCTCATGTCTGTCCCCCCTTCGGGATAGCATAAAACCGGACAGATCATTTGCTACAGACCCGGACAGTTTATTTGTTCTCTACATTGGGCGACTGCTAGAGTTGCGTAACCTCCATCGCACTTATAACATCGCTGCTGTTGCTTCACATTGTCCGCACGGAATGCAGGTGGTTATAAAATTTCATTTCAGGTGTATCGGCACAACATCGGCACGCCGGAATTATGCTGGTAACTTCTTCAAATAAGCGTGTCGTGCGTTTCCAGGCTTCCTTATGCATGGACTGACGGATAACACCCATAGTATTTTTTAGACTATATTGTTGCAAATTGCAAGAAGGGGCAACATCCTTTTCGATGACGGAAACCAACGACGAAACGTTGGCCCCGGTATTTATTTGGGCACATGAGCTTTTAAACGCGATCTAATCGGATATATGAATAACCGTGGATAATCGGGATATTGACTTCATGCGTTCGGCGCTGGACCTGGCAGGGCAGGCGCAAGACGCTGGCGAGGTGCCTGTAGGAGCGGTGGTGGTGAAGAACGGAGCGATAATCGGCCGCGGCTATAATTGTCCGATCTCGGCGGCAGACCCTACTGCCCATGCGGAGGTAATGGCACTACGCGATGCGGCGCAGCATATGGGTAATTACCGATTGGCGGACTGCACGCTTTATGTAACGCTGGAGCCTTGCGCCATGTGCGTAGGGGCGATTTTTCACGCACGTATTGCGCGCCTGGTTTACGGGGCAGCAGATCCCAAAACCGGCGCATGCGGGAGCGTGATCGATTTGCCGGCAGAGATGAGGCTTAACCATCATACGCAGGTTACCGGCAGCATTCTGGCGGAGGAGGGGAGCAACAGATTGAAACAATTCTTTGCAGAACGCCGTAAGCGGGCTACGGGAGCGGAGTGACGGTGAAAATCGTAATTGGCATTCCATCTCAGGAATTAGGCTTGTATGATGACAATGAGAGTGTTATCAGGCGTTACCGCATTTCTTCCGCCAGAAATGGGGTCGGGCAGGCGAGCGACAGTTTCTGCACGCCGCTGGGAAAGCACATTATTCGCGCCAAAATAGGCGCTGGCCAAGCAATCAACACGGTATTCGTGGGGCGCCGTCCCACCGGTGAAATTTACACGCCGGAACTGGGCGCCAGCTTTCCAGGGCGCGACTGGATTTTGACGCGTATTTTATGGCTTTCCGGTCGCGAGATCGGGTTCAACCGGCTGGGCGCTGTCGATACCATGCGCCGTTATATTTATATTCATGGCAGCCCGGATACAACAGAGATGGGCAAGCCCGGCTCCATCGGCTGCATCCGCATGCGCAACAACGATTTGTTGGAATTGTTCGATCTGGTATGCGCTGGAACAGAAGTTGATATTCAGAATGAAGGCAGATAGTCGCGCATGCCTTAGCCATAGCTGCGGCGGAGATTACCTGCCGGAGTTGAGCAACCTGTCGAGGAGATCGTCCATGGACTTCCGTGAGGATTCGAGGGCGGCATGAAGCGCCAGTAAATTTATTCCCACGTACTTTTTGCAAGAGGGGCATGAATGTTTTGGGTGATATTTCAACCGTGAAATCGTCTCCTCGAAGTTATGCTTGCAATGAGGACACGTGATCATGACTGGTTCCGAATCCAAATTAAGCGCCATTGGGATTTCTTTCGTGATCGTAGTGGGAATGCGGATCGAATCTTATCATGGTTGAAGCCGTTACTTTTTAGATTGCGTCCATGGAAATCTGGAAATGAGTCGAATCTCGAGAAACATTTACTGGGCTGAACAGCATCTGTTATATCCTTTATAGAATTCTTCTGCATTCTTTTCAACCCATCAGCCTTTGTCCATTCATGTCTCTCGCAGTGGTCAGCCGCAAGAATGAGATACGCCATTGGAGGATATGTACTTAAGTCCAATTTGAAACGTTGCGGAAATCCGTAAGATAAACGGTACGTTCCCCCGTTGATATTATGGTGTTCCTGCGATTGGATCAGGATTCCGGTGTCGGAATAAGCTCGGGAGCGGGTCTTGAACCGAATAAAAAGGAGATCTCTATCATGAAACCTGAACCCAAGCGTACTTCCGCGCAAATCGCAAAGTCCATTCTTAAATCGGCGATGCGTCCAATGCCGGTCGGGCATTGGAAGAGTAATGCTATCGGCGTTACGGCATATGTTTTTGAGGAATCAGAATCGGTCATACGTCAGTCCGGATGGGTGCCTGAATGGGTAGGTTATCCTGATGAGACTCCGGGTTCCGGCATCGCTGTGCCTGCGCATCATTTGTACCCCAGTTATCTAAAGCTGTTGAGATTGAAAAGTGGACGTTTACGTCTAGTGATTGATGCCCGCGCTATACTGAGCGGGGATACCCCTTTTCAGCACTTTCTTTGCAACTTGCAGGCTGATACTCAACTTTCTCTTGTAAAAGGAGAGCCGGTATAAGGACGCGTCTGAATACGTGCTGCGGATGGATCCCTCGCTATCGGTGAATAAAGTTTGCCGCCGCATTCCTTATCACGCCTCAGGTTCCGAGCTCATGGCTTTGATTTCGTAGTTCATTGACGCCCACGATATCATCAATGAGAAGCCGCTCCTTTGCATCTCTATGTTATGGGGCAATATTCCCGCCTTAAGCGGCTTCCTCGTTTTATTTAGCCAGCCATAGCCAGTGCTACATATTATGGTGGTGATGTCCGTCGTGGCTATTTTCTTGCGGGTTAATATCTTTGGCTTTCTTGTCAAGCTTGGCCTTTGGCTTTAGCGGGGTAAAGCAGGCGGAGTGAGCTTCCTGTCCCGGCAGCGCAACAAATACTGTAATTACCGTTTCGAGTGTGACAGAGAAATCTCCCGTCCCTTTGAGGATATTGTCACCCGCCTGCTCCAGTTTGATGGAGGTTTTAGTATTGTCTTTGCCGGTTTGAACTGTTGCCTTACCTGAGCCGCCATCCGTGCTGAGTTTGCTGTCAGCATGATCTGCGACATAGAGCACGATCTCCTTGTCCCTGGCGACCAGCTCCAGATGATAAGGACCTGTCATACGCACCTGGCCTCCGTGAAGGGAATCCCTGGAATCGAAATATTCTTCGGTATGAGCTCCGGCAAGCAACGATACTCCGGTTAATGTAGCGCCGACGAAAAGTGCAATAATTCGTAATGTGTTCATTTTTATCTCTCCATGGAATGCGCGAAGAAGCGATTAAGTTTTATAGGTAGTTCTCTATTCTTTATGGTTTATTATACCCAACTAGGGTATATAGTTTAAATACCGTAAGGGAGTATTAATTACGCTGAATTGAAAAAATCCAGCATGTAATACAAAGTCATATAAATAAGCCAGAGATTTGGGCAAACAGCACTAGATTGCTCAGGCGAAAGGTTGACCGCTGGTTATGGTGCTTTGCTGTGTACTGCTAAATACGGCAGATGAAAATTAGACAGGGCCGGCACCCATCAATTCCATGATGCGGCAATATGCCACATGCGACATTGTGCCGCATGGGTTCGTTGATTTAGCTGGATCGCTTGTCAGGAAAGGTATGCATCTTTCATTTTGCCGCGTGATTGGAGCGTAGGAAGATTTTTCAGGTGTTCCTGAGCACCGTTCAGGTGCGATTCAAAGCTGTTCTCGACGAAGAAAAGCCAGAACCATATCCTCCAACTCTTCGCGTATCCCCTCTGCTTGTTCTTGCAAGCATTGGTGGAGAATGCCCGCTTGCCACGCGGAAAACACCAAAGGATTAATATAAGATTTCCTGCAGACTGCAACGGTGTTGCGCAACTCCTCTGCTACCTTTCTGATTGCGGACACAATGCAGGTTTTGAGCGCGCGTTTACTTGGAGACTCTGGCAAGGGTGTATCCAGCATAAGCTCAAAAGCCCGCAGCGTGGCGCCCCAGGTCCGGAAATCCTTGGCGGTAAATTCCGCACCCATGGTGTCGCGCAGGTAACCGTTGACCTGTTCGGACCCTATGGAATGACGCTTGCCATTGTCATCCACATACTGGAAAAGATGCTGCCCCCGCAACTGCTGGCAATCGCGTATGATGTTCACGATACGCCCATTGTTAATCTTGACCTCGTGTTCAACACCGCTCTTGCCTTTGAATTTCAGCATTACGCGCCGCGCGCTGACGAACGCAAGGTGACGTTTGCGGAGCGTGGTGAGCCCGAAGATACGATTATCGCGGGCATAGGAAAGATTGCCAATACGTACGCGGGTGGTATCCAAAAGGCTTACGATAGCGGCAAGGATCTTTTCCCGCGGCAGGCCCCTTCGCCGCATGTCACGGTGCAAATGTTGCCGAAGCCCGGGTAGCGCTTCTCCGAATTCCACCATTCGATCAAATTTGATCCCGTCCCGCACCACGCGCCAGTTGGGATGGTAACGATATTGCTTGCGCTTGTGCGCATCAAGCCCCGTTGCCTGCAAATGTCCCCGGGCATGAAGGCAAATCCACACATCGATATAAGCCGGAGGTATCGCCAGCCTGGCTATGCGCTCAAGTTCGGCTTTATCGGTCAGTGCTTTTTCATCCGGGCCTACGTAATGAAATTCGCGTCCCCGCCGGAGCCTCCGGATTCCTGGCTCGCTATCCGAAACATATACCAGTCCTGCCGTTATCGCTTGTGCAGCGAGAGCCTCTGCACTTATGGCGCTTGATCCATTCTTCTCATGCAAAGACATCACGTGATTGCCCCGCCAAATATCAAGCTACGAACTGTGCCAGCATATCGCAACAAACCATCGTGATATTCTGCTTGCCATATTGCAATAAAAGTAATCATCCGTTTAATCGCGCATATGACTCAGGAGTCTCGGTCAGAATCATTCGCCATAGAAATTAAGGACAAGGCAATCACAATCAGTCCACCAGTTGAGGTGACGCTACCGGATCGAAGTCTGCCCAATTGCCGTTCGTCCATTTGCCTTGTGCCTTTTCAATGTCGGCGGCACCATGACGTCTTAGGCGCTCAATTATTCGTTGGGTATGATCTGCATTTGCGACACGTACTGCAAGCATCATGCCGGCAGACCTCGGATGGGGGACTTTTTCCGTGCCCTCCCCTTCTTTTGGTAAACCTCCCGCTGTACCTGCGAGCGACCCGGTATACCCACCCACCGCCGCCGCTATTGCACCAACAGCCGGACCCCCAAACAGTGTCCCGATGGTACCTGCTACAATTCCTCCAGAGGCCGCCCCTGTTGCCGCGCCCTTGCCGGCGCCTTGGTCACCAGAACTACCGGCATCCCTGTCCGAGTCGTGAGCACCCGGCTGATTATTAAAAAAAATGCAAAAATCATCCTTGCTTACCACATCACCCATTGACGCCGCTGCCGACCTGGCTTCGTCTTCTGTTTGGAACCGTCCTGCAATGATATTTTCCATGAATTTCTCCTTGTATGTCACTGCCTGTCTTTCCGGCCAACTGACCACATGAGGTCTCGGTCGGACATTGGTTATAGGTTGGCAATGATGGGTAATGATGGAAGCATTCATCGAAACTATCTGTACGATACGTCACATTTTATGCAATGTATGAAGCAGACGACAATAATTGGAGAGCGAAAGTTGTCCGCGCGTATTGCAAAGTCGTGGGCTACTCAGAGATTTCCTGGTAAGGCTGGACCATATTTCATACATACCCGGCGCGGGCTAACTTGGACCGTTGTGACCGCATCTTTATATGCGAAGCGCCGTGCCCGAGAGGAGAATGATGGCGGATAGCCGATTACCTTGATAGGAGTCCGCTAGCACTCACCTTTGATCCATGCTTTTCATTGAAGGCCCTTCCGGCTCCGGTCAACTTGAACTTCGGTAATCAGGCTGCCACGATTCCCCCATGCGTTACGAATGTACGACGAAACCAGCGCGATCTCTTCGTCGCGCAAGACCTGTGCAAAGGGCGGCATACCGTAAGGACGCGGATTGCTTGCAGTGACCGGCGCGTAGCCGCCATTGAGAATGCTGCGAATCGCGTTGATCGGGGAGGCGAGGGTGACGCCGCGATTGCCTGCCAGCGCAGGATATGCGCCGGGTGCGCCCTGCCCAAAATTCCCATGGCAATCCTGGCAGTATGTCTCGTAGATTTTGCCGCCTCGCCGGAATTGCTTATCCACTTCGCCGGTAAGCTCGGGAGCCATTCCTCTGGAATAGGGAGCGCTTTCAGGCAATGACTTCAGGTATGTAGCCATGGCCTGGGCGTCAGCCTCCGTCAGATGCTGAAGGCTCTGGCTGACGACGTCACCCATCGGTCCTGTGGCCACTGCCCGGGACGACAAGCCTGTAGTCAGCAGTTGAACAATATCCTCGATCGGCCAATCGGAGGAGCTGGCTTCCTGAAGTGAGGTCAAGGAAGGCGCATACCAGTTGGAGCCCATGATTTGTCCTCCCCCAAGCACATTGCCCTGGCTGGCGCCAAGCGGGTTACGGGTTGTGTGGCAAGCGTTGCAATGTCCCAGCCCTTGCACCAGATAAGCGCCACGGTTCCATTCATCGCTTTTTGCAGCCTCATGTTGATATACACCCTTCGTGAAGTAAAGGGCACGCCAGGCATACAGGAGGGGCCGGAGGTTGAAAGGAAAACGTATTTGGCTTGGCGGAGTGCGCTGTTCAACACGTGGAAGCGATTGTAGATAGGCAAAGATGGCATCGGAGTCTTCGCGTGTGATTTTCGTATAATCCGTGTACGGAAACGCGGGATACAAGGGTCTGCCATCGCGTGCCATGCCATCATGCAATGCCAGCCAGAATTCTTGTTCACTCCAGCGTCCAATACCAGTTTCCTCGTCCGGCGTGATGTTGGGTGTAATAAACGATCCAATAGCTGTGGCAAGGATATGACCCCCCGCGTAAGGCGGCCCACCCTTTGCCGTATGGCATCCCATGCAATTACCGGCTCGCGTGAGATATGCGCCTCGAACCTGCTGGTTTTGACGTGACTGCTGTTTCGCAATATCTAATGTCTGTGACGATTCTTTCTCTACGGAGGCGGAGGAGGGGGTTACCGGCAGGAGGGTTATGCCAAGAAGTATCAATCCGACAAACGCGACTGTGATGGCAACCCATTTCATTGGAAGCTTCCCGATTCCAGAACAATGCTGCTGCACCGTCTGGCCAATTCGACGGAGATTGCCGCCGGGGTCCTGCTCTTCAGAACCGACTCTGAAACGGGTTGCGCGGCTAGCCACGTTGCAATGGCGCTTGCCTCGTCGGTTGTGAGCTGTTTTGCGATTTCCGACATGCAGTCGGGAGTCTGACCTCGCATTACCCCACCATTTTTCCAATTGCCGAACTGAGCGATTATGTATACGCGCGGCAAACCCAGCAAACCCGGGATAAATGGGTCTGTTCCCATCAAATCCCTACCATGGCATTCAACACAGGCAGGAATTTTCCGCGCCGGATCTCCGAGGGTGATAAGTTTATGAACAAGTCGCACTTCTTCCGGTGAGGGGATCAGTGGCTCGGGTGGGGGAAATGCTTGCTTCACAGAGGCGAAATATGCGGCCATTTCGCGAAGATATTGATCGGGCAAATTTTCCAGCAGCAAAGCCATAGGCTGATAATGGCGCCGTCCATCCCGGAAATTACGCAGCTGGTTGAACAGGTAGCCTACCGGCTTGCCTGCAATACGCGGATAGTACGCATCTCTTCCCACTTTATCCTCCGGACCGTGACAGGCAATACAGGCTTTAACACGTTCCGCCATCGTATCGGGAGCATCCACGGGAGAAACGTCTGCGGCAACAGCGGATTGGATGAAAAACAGGAAAGCAATCAGAACAAATATTCTCATTAGAAGATCTCTGAATAAATCATCCCCGGAGCGTTGCCTGCAAAATCGGATAATCACCGAGGCACACTAAATATAGTAGATGTCGTAGTCTGGGTCCAAGATCCCAAGGAGTATGCGGAAGAGTTTTGAGTGGTTTTCGATTCCAGATAAAACCGCAGTATACCCTTATAGGGTATACTGTCAATACCCCATATGGGTACATAAAAATATAGCAGGTGAAAATGTCCGGGAACCAGATATAGCCGCTCTTTTATCGCTTTCGCAGCGCACCCGAACGTCAGCTATTCAACTGATAGATGACGTTGCTCCGCTGATATTGCACCATGTCTTTTCATTAACAATAAATTCGGTGCGACGTTCCTCGCGGCATACCGAATATCAATAAGCGCTTAAGATGGCTTGACGTCCTGATCGATATCATCTATCAATCGATAATGATGGCTGAGAGTTCACTAAGGGTCGCCAAAAATAGTTATCAGGTTTTCGGGTATTTCGCAATATCATAAACAATCGAGGAGCATTTCATGAAGCTTTATTACACGCTTGGCGCATGTTCGCTTGCCGCACATATTGTGCTGCTTGAGGCAGGCTACGCATTCGATCTGGAGAAGGTCGACCTAAAAGTCAAGAGAACCGAATCCGGCAAAGATTTTAACAAGATCAGTGAAAAATCCACGGTACCTCTTCTGCTGCTGAATAACAATCAGACGGTCTCGGAAGTGAGCGTGATCATCCAGTACCTGGCGGATCAAAAACCTGAATCAGGGCTTGCCCCAGAGCTCGGCTCGTTTGAGCGGGTACGTCTCAATGAGTGGCTCAATTTTATTGCCGCAGAGGTACATAAAAGCTTCTATCCATTTTTCGCTGGCATGGTATCGACGCAAAAGACGGTTATCTTAAGAAGCTGGGCCGCCATTTTTCATATATTGCGGGCAAGCTGAAGGAGAAGCCGTACCTGACCGGAGAGCAATACACCATTGCCGATGCTTACCTCTATACTTTGCTCACCTGGACAGGCCTCCTGAAGATAGATATCTCTACCTGGCCGGTATTGGGGAAGTACATGCGGCGTATTGAATCCCACCCAAAAGTTCAGGAGGCGCGAGCGGCGGAAGGGCTGCCCGAAAGCGCTATCGCCTAGCGTCGGGCATGTCCCATTGCCACTTCAATTATTTTTTGGAGCCGGCCAGACTAAGGTTATTTTTTTAGCGGAGCCCTTCTGAATTTTCAGATTACGATGGAGGGTAACCGAGTTGTGGGTCGCTTCGAGGGAGTATTTTCCAGTTGGAAGTTTTGCCAAAAGGTAAGGTCCTTCGGCGTTAGTATCCAGAACGGTGTTGCGCAGTTCATCTTTAATGGTTATCTGGACGTCGCTGATATATTCGGCCTTGGAGCCGGCCGCCTGAGTCAGTTCCAGCATCAATGGCCATGAGCCCCTTGCCTGAAATATCGCTTCTGATTCATCTTGACCTATGCCTCCCGAAAGAAACTGGGTTTGACCCTGTGTTTTCACAGGGGGGAGCGAGGGGTTTTCTTGAGCGAAGCTTAACGTCGAAAAAATGGCAGCTAAGATGATTGATATTCGTATGATTCTAGTTTTCATGGAGGTCAGCCTTTCAAAATTCGTCGGGTTTAAAAAAATACGCGGGCGAGTTGCTTTACTTGTTGCGTGTCTCATTCTGTAAATAGCGTAATGTCAGACTTTGATGATTAAATTATAGAGCAATCGTCCGTTCCAAACATTCCTTTGCTTAACCGGTAAGAGTTACGAGGCCGACTTATCGAGGCAATACGTTTGAGTTTTAAATAAAAAAAGCCCGGCGTGGGATTAACCTGTTCCGGGCAATGGCGTCTATAAGCAGCAGACACCGAGGGGAGTCTTTAAAAAAGGAATAGACACAGCGGCTAATGATCACATATGAGTATGTCCATCATATGACAGCGCCTCATACGAACAGTTGTAATAAAGATGAAGGAAGATGATGTAACCCAACCTTATCTCAAACTCTTTCATACGGAGGGAATGCCATGGACAACATTATCTATTGGAGCACCTTTATTTTTATCCTGCCGGCTGGGTTGGGAGTCTTTGGGACTCCGTAAACCTGCCCAATAAGGTGCCATGGATGAATTTGCAGGATGATAGCTTGTCGAGCAGTTGCTAAAAAGCCGGGCAAAGTAGGGCGCGAATTCGGAAAAGGAGGACAGTCGATAAAGAAGCTGTACACAACCAGTTGCTTTGCCGCTTACGCAGTCTCATCGTCCGTGATGAATGTCCGTAGCGGCGGCCCGGTTAATCGTTAAGCGGCGGATGTGATAAGTAGCAAATTGGGTCTGTCGCATTAATTAACTATGCACAATACATTATAGTCATGCCGCTAATCGACCTGTGCTATATGGCATAAAAAAAGACTCAATGCGACAGATCCGATCCAGTTAGCATCTTATCGATATCGACACTATTAACGCTTCTTGGTCGAATCCTTGATAGCTTCCTTGACGTCTCCTACACTCTTTTGCGTTTTACCAGCTATTTGCTTGGAGAGCCCCTTTGCTTCCTGCTCTTTACTTCCTACCAATTTTCCTGCTTCTTCCTGTACTTTTCCGGCAACGTCTTTTGCAGTACCTTTGACCTGATCTTTATTCATGATTTGAATTCCTATTAGAAGATTAAAAATTCCGGTATTGCTTGCCTATTATGTAGGCCGCCATCAACATTCCGAGCATCCGAGTTATTGAGCGGTTACAAGTTCTTAAACGGCATGAATTAACAGCATAGACGAATGTTGCGATTCATACTGTGCGGTAAAGTACATAGGGTAGAGATAGCTGACTGCCCATAATAATACCGTTAGAGACTGGATTCGCCTGATCGAGGTGAAAGGGAAGCGGAGTGGTCCTGCGCCATGGACCCGATTCCTCGCCTGCCGCTGAGGTTCTTAATTAGCTGAGCGCATTGCCCTCTAGCCCAGCATCGATAGCCAACTATCAGTGTGGCGAAACCAGTTGTGTAATTAGGGGACTATCGGTCCAGGGACTGCCCCAGGTCTGGGTGTGCGGTAGCGTACTGTGCGGGTTTCAAGCATCGCGTAGAGTTCATTTCAGCTATTTCGCTATGCTTCTATAAGAGAGCCTGTCATGAAACATCTTTTTTCCTCAAGCAATAGGAAACTCCAATCGATAGTTTTTATCAACGCTTTGATTCTGGGGTTAAGCGGCATGGTTCATGCCCAGTCGCAAAATCTTAAAGGTGAATCCACGCAAAAATCGGTAATAACCGAAAAAAAATCCGGGAAGGAGACTAGTACGACAAACGAAACGAAAGTCACGGGAAAAAAGTCTTCGAAGCCAGAATCAGGCAAGGACTCAGCGAACTATAAAGGTGCCCAGCCGCCTCAGGGCGGTAGGCTAGGCCAGGGTCCAGAGTAGTGCAAAATGCTGAGCGGAAGGGTTGACTTCGGCGGCAAGCTTTGCAGCCCGCGCTGTAATTATCCTGAAATGGGGATTGATTTCTGGTTGAGGTTACTTGGCTTTTTGCGCGACCTCACCTGATTCGCTGCTACTTTCACGCTCATGATCCCGCGAGATATGACCTTCATCGTGCGGGTGGAAATGCATCAGGCCGCCATGACGGTGGAGATTGGCGCGCAGCATGAATTTTTCCCGTATAAATTTGATCGCCGCCGTCAAACAAAATAATAACGCTCCAAATAATACGATGGTTGCTCCCGAGGCTGCATTAAAGATGTAGCTCAAGTACATGCCTGCGACGCCGGTTATCGCACCTATGATGAAGGAATAAATCAGCATCCGGCTGAAACGGTCCGTCATCATGCGGGCTGTCACGGCGGGAGTGATAAGAGTGGCGGCAATCATGGTAACGCCGACGACATTCATCGACGCAATGATTGACAGCGTAAGAAGAAGTGAAAACGTTAGCTGCACGATGCCCGTCCTGATGCCGAATACGCGCGCCGCTTCATTATCGAAGGTGGAAAAGAGCAGCGGTCTATACATGAAAAACATCGCAATCATGGTGGACGCGGTGACCAGTCCGATAACAAGCAGGTCTTTGCTGGTAATACCCAGAATATTGCCGAATAGAGCCGCCTCGAAGCTTTGAGTAAAGGTGCGGACCTGGCTGATAATGACGACGCCCAAGGCAAACATGGCTGTAGTAACAATGCCGATCGCGGCGTCCGATTTAATTTTGCCGTTTTTAGTGATCCGGTTAATCAATAGTGCGGCAAGGAGACCCATCGCAGCTGCACCGGCATAGAAATTAAAATTGAGTGTAAAGCCTACCACGGCACCACCAAACGCAGCATGCGACAACCCGTGGCCTACATAACTCATGCCGCGCAGTATCACATACACGCCCACCAAGCCACACAAAGCACCCACCATTAGCGCAGCAAGCAGACCATGGCGAAAAAACTCATAGCCCAGGGGTTCGAGAAGAAATTCCATTTATGAATAGTTGCGCGTGAGGTGCAAGGGGGTGTTGTTGGCGATCAGGAAGTGACCGTCATGCTTGATTATGACGATGTCACCACCGTAGGTTCTGGTCAGGATTTCGTTGGTGAAGATATCATGCGGCTGACCCTGCGCCACCAACCCATTATTGAAACAAATCACCCAGGGCAGGTGTGAAGCGACGGCGTTAAGGTCATGGGTGGTGAGCAAAATGGTAATGCCTTCATTACTGATATCCCCGAGCAAATGCAATACCTCATGCTGGGTTTTAATATCGACGCCAGAAGTTGGCTCATCCAGAATCAGCAGTTTTGGGCTGTTAATCAACGCACGCGCAAGAAATGCGCGCTGTCGCTGGCCGCCGGAGGTATGAACGATATGATGATGCAAGCAGTCATAAATGCCGAGCCGGTGAGCTAGCGCATGGATGCGCTCACGTTCTCCCCTACCGGCCCACGGCCAGATTCGCTTGTCGGTGTAGAGTCCCATCATGATCACCTCTTCCACGGTGACTGGAAAACTCCAATCCACGCTTCCCAACTGCGGGACATAACCAATGGTTCCCGGCTGTACTCTGTCCACGGAGCACCCATTTAAAAGCACATTGCCGGAGAAAACAGGGTGCGTACCCAATATGGTTTTAAGCAGCGTGGTCTTCCCGCATCCGGTGGGCCCGACTATGCCGGCGAATTGCCCGGTTGAGATTTCCAGTGACAGATGTCTAAAAACCACGTTGCGCTCATAGCCAGCGGTAACGTTATTTAAGCTAATCGCGTATTTCATGCACCCTAATCCCTGGTTCAGGGTATGGCATTGCTAGTGTCAACATTTGCCATGCAGCGAGGGTTGCCGCCCAGCGCCTCGGTCATGACAACCATGTTGTTGGTCATCATGCCAATAAAAGAGTTATCGGGAGGCTGCGGCAACTCGTCATCCGAAAGCTGATCGATAAATTTGACGCCGGTTTCGCGAGCAATCTGTTCCGCCGCTTTACTCGGAAATACTTCAGAACCAAAGATAGCGGGCACCTTTTCCTTATTGATCTGTTTGATGATGCGAATTACCTCTCGCGGCCCCGGCTCGGAAAAATTTGCCGGCTGAATGGCTGCGATAACCTTCATGCCATAACGCGGAGCAAAATAGGCAAAAGAGTCGTGATACGTGACCAGCTTGCGATTGTTCTGGGGGATGCTTTTCACACAATCAAAGATGGCATTGTCCAGCTTCTGCAGCTTGGCCAGATACGCTGCTGTATTAGCGATATAACCCTTCTTGTGCTGCGGATCGAGCGCGATCAGGCTATCCCTGACGATTTCAGCATACCGCATGGCCAATGCTATGTTGGGCCATAAGTGCGGATTCGGATGTCCATGCGCACGGGGAAAGCTGTGATCAAATCGCCAGTCTTCCTTTCGCAAGGTACGGTTACCGAGCTGAAGAATCGGAGTTGTTGTTTTTTTTACTTTTTCCGCCAGCTTTACCGTCGGCAACTCCAGATCAAGGCCATTTACGATAATGATATCGGCCGCACCGAGTATTTTTGCGTCCGATGGAACCGGCTCGAAGGTATGGGAATCGGTTCCATCGGGGACGATTCCCGTCACATCAATATATCCCGCGCCAACATTCCGGACAATATTGGTGATGGGGGCAACGGTTGTCACAATGTGGAATTTTTTTGCCTCCGAGGAATGAACCGAACTGTAAGGAACCAGTGTTAACGGAAGCCATAAAAATATATTTAAAAACTGGACCAGTTTTCTCATAAATATTTTCTCTATTTTAAGCACTGCTTCTGCACGATGACGAATGATTGCCGTCTTGCACCCTCTCCACCGGCATCTGGACAATAAAATAAAAATAAATATATAATGTATGAACATTATAAAATTATTCATACGTTCCGGACATTATATCTCGAGATCGTCGCCCAGTCTGTCCTTTGATAGTATGAATAATTGGAAACACCTCATACTATACGGAAATTGAGCATCGGGTTTTGATTTTTTGCTATTCACCAGAACTAGAATAATAAAATCTCAGGGTGAATTCTTTTTCATGGACTCTCAGTCAGCCACTAGCCTTCGAAGGTTGAAAAATACCCCTGCTTTACTGCTCATTTACGCCAATGTATTAAAGTTGTCTCGGGTCGCTGCTCACCTCCCGGCATTGATTTCCCGGCCGGTTATTAGTCTTATGATATGGGTGCCTTTCGCTACCCACGCAGCTGGAGTGCCGACCCTCAATGAAGTTGTGGTGACAGCTAAAAGCAACAATCTGATCGGATCGGCAAACTCAGCCAATGAAGGCACGGTTCTCAAGAAACAGCTCGATCAGCGCGTGGTTTATCGTCCAGGAGAGCTGCTTGAGAGCGTGCCGGGATTAATTGTCACGCAACATAGTGGTGAAGGGAAAGCAAACCAGTATTTTGCACGTGGCTTCAATCTTGACCATGGCACTGACCTCAGGATCTCAGTCGATGGCATGTTGGTTAACCAGCGCAGCCATGGGCATGGCCAAGGCTACACCGATCTCAATTTTCTTATTCCCGAACTCGCTTCCGGACTTCAATACCAGAAGGGCCCCTACTATGCGGATCAAGGTGATTTCTCCTCAGCAGGTGCCGTCAGCATTGGCTATCTGAATAAATTGCCGGCGGGCATTGCCAATTTCAGTGTAGGTAACCAGGGATTCATGCGAGGGCTTGTCGCCAATTCCCGGGATATGGGGGCCGGTACCATTCTTTTTGCCGGCGAACTCAACACGAAGGATGGGCCGTGGGTCACGAAGGAAAATTATAAAAAATTCAATACGGTGCTGCGCTATAGTCAAAACACCGGCAATACCCGGTTCAATATCACTGCGATGGGGTATGGCGCTAACTGGAATTCTACCGACCAGATTCCCGAACGCGCGCTATCGAGTGGGTTGATTTCGCGTCTGGGCGCGATTGATCCCAGTGACGGCGGTGAGTCACATCGTTTCAGCCTGTCCGGAGCCTTGCAACACACCAGTGATTATGGAATTACTAAAGTCAATCTCTATGCTATTCACAGTAATCTCGCCCTTTTTTCAAATTTTACCTACTTCCTGGATGACCCCGTAAACGGTGATCAATTTTCGCAGGTCGATAAGCGCTTTCAAACCGCATTGAATTTGAGCCATGCATGGGTAAACAATATTGCTGGCTTTGCATTCGAGAACACGGTGGGGGTCCAGGTTCAGAACGATGTCATCGACAATGGGCTCCTGAGTACCAAGCAACGGCAGACGCTATCAACCACGCGCCGGGACCACATTCTCCAGAATAGTACGGGCTTGTATTATCAGAACAGCGTCCAATGGCTGGAGAAGTTTCGCAGCGTAGCCGGAGCGCGTAGCGATTTCTACTGGTTCGATGTCAAGAGCAACAATAGCGCCAACTCCGGTCAGCAATACGACAGCATAACTAATCCCAAGCTCAGTTTTATTTTTGGCCCATGGGCCAAAACCGAATACTATCTTAACTATGGAAGCAGCTTTCATAGCAACGACGCCCGTGGCACCACAACCACTCTGGATCCCAAATCCGGCGACCCCGTGGGACGGGTGAGCCCCCTCGTACGTTCCACGGGATATGAGGCCGGGCTGCGCACTGCAATTCTTCCCGGGCTCCAGGCCTCGTTGGCTTTTTTCCGGCTGGACCTGGCATCTGAATTGTTGTTCGTCGGCGACGCCGGCACCAATGAGGCAAGCCGTCCCAGCAAACGGGAGGGTGTTGAGGTTTCAGCCTTCTATATGCCGAATAACTGGTTGACGGTTGATCTGGATTATGCTTTGGCCAAGGCCCGTTTTACCGGCTCGGACCCTGCCGGAAATCACATTCCAGGCGCGATTCAAGGCGTGGGAAAAGCCGCGATCGCCGTGGACAACATCGGTCCTCTTTTCGGTAGCATGCAGTTTCGCTATTTTGGCAAACGTCCATTGACCGAAGATAACAGCGTTCAATCCAATCACACCATGACACTGAATGGTCAGATCGGTTTCAAGCTCGACAAAAAGGTTCGGGTAGTACTGCAAGGCTTTAATCTACTGAACACGCACGCGCATGCGATTGATTATTTCTACACATCCAGACTACCCGGCGAGCCAGCTGCGGGTATAGACGACAGGCACTTCCATCCGATTGAAAGCCGCTCGTTCCGGGTGAGCGTTATTGCCAATTTTTAATTCCTTCTGATCAGAATAAGCCCGTCCCGGACAGCACTTTCAGCTCCAATCTGTCCAACCAGACATTCTCACCCTTTCGCCATTAATCGCTGCGAGAAACGTCCTCCCGCACTGGTATCGCTGTGATGTTGCACAAGGGGGAGGATTGAAGAGGGAGATCCACCTGCAGGTATTTGTTTCATGGTACTCACCCTTATACACGCCGCTTTATAGAGGCGGCTGCCTGTTTCGCGGGGGAAGGAGTTACCAAAACGGTCTCCTCCCACAAATAACACTCCGGAGAATGGGCGCGGACCGAGGTATGCACTCATAGGCATGTTACAAACCGAAAATACCTCCAAGGCAATAACTTACGCAGGATCAATGGGTTGACCGTAATTTTCCGTTATTTGGAACGACCGGCCTGCGGTGATAATATGGCAACATTGAGCGTTAGACCGATAAGGCGTCTTAACCATGACATCCGCTATCAAGCGGCTCTTTCCCGATCTTGCCCCCAAACCTTGAATATTCCACGTAGATCATTTCTTTCCATGCCAATGATCGCTTATATTATAATAGTCGGGTTATATTTCCGCAGCCGCAAAGTGGCTGATTACCTTCTATTCTCATGGGATTGCAATGGAACGTCTTACCATTTCTCTGGATAACCGGCTCTCTAAGCAGTTTGATGACCTCACGCACGCACGCGGCTATACCAACCGCTCGGAGGCGATGCGCGACCTCATACGTGAAAAGCTGGAAACCGAGCGCATCAAAGAAGGGAATGAAGGTCACTGTGTCGCCACGCTCACGTATATTTATAATCACCACGAGAATGATCTGGCGACCCGCATCGCATCGGCGCAGCATGCTCATCACGACCTTATTCTATCTTCCATGCATGTGCATATGGATCATAAAAACTGCCTCGAAGTAGCCATCCTCCGCGGCTCGATTCTAAGCGTAAGAAATTTTGCTGACCTTGTCATGGCCACGCGCGGCGTGCGGCATGGCAAATTACACATGGTTCCGGTGGAAATCACGCAGGCACAGCACTCGCCCACAGCGTCATCGCATATCCACAGCAATCCACTTACCTGACTATGAGGCCGCTACAATGCGCTTTTGATATGTGCGAACTATGTGATCAAAAAAATGAGAAACCTGAGCAGGACCCGGGCAAGCGCCGCTTTCTGAAGCTGGCCACAGCCTCCGCTCTCGCTTTGGGCATTGCCGGAACAGCCGGAAGAACGGCTTTCGCCGCAAGCACCAAGCCACCGCCCCTGCCAGAAAACGTGATGACGCCTAATGAGGCGTTGGACAGGTTGATGGAGGGTAACAAGCGTTATGTCGCCGGACAATCCACACCTTTTGACTTCAGCGAAGACCGGGCAGCTCTGGTTTCGGGACAGAATCCTTATGCCTGTATTTTAGGTTGCTCCGATTCAAGGGTCAGCCCTGAATTCTGCTTTGATGAGCAGCGCGGTGATCTATTTGTGGCTCGCGTCGCCGGCAATTATTTAACCACCGATTTTTTGGCTACGCTCGAGTATGCAACTGCCGTATTGCATACGCCGCTGATCATGGTGCTCGGTCATGAAAGCTGTGGCGCTGTGGAGGCCGCCATCAATGCCTTCGATAAAAACGAACAATTTCCCGGGCACATTCAAACCATGGCGAGCGCGTTGCTACCCGCGGTCAGGGCGGTGAAGGGCATGCCAGGCGACCGTTATGACAACGCAATCAAAATGAATGTCGTTCGCAATGTGGACAGGCTGAAAAAACAACCACCGCTTTTGAGTAAATTGGTGGCAGACAATAGACTTCTTGTGGTTGGCGGCGTGTATAGCCTTAAAACCGGAAGAGTTGATCTGACCTTCCCCCAGGAATTCGCCACCAAACGTTGACATGACATATCATTTTGGCGAGCTTGTTGGCTTATTGATGTTGCCAAATCATTCATCCACAGCTAAGGTCCACCAAGAAGACTCCTCCCCTTGATCTCTGACATAGCATCAGAGCCATTTTTACTTTCGAAGCCGGTAAGCAGCCACGCAAGGGAAAAATCGAGTTTTGAATGAAGCGCTATAAGCTTGCTGAGTTCCGGCTTGGAAACGCCGCTTTCCCATTGTGAAATAATGGCTCTGGTGACCCCACAAAGGTCACCCAGCTGACTTTGGGTAAGCGCACATCTGCGCCTTAACTCTACAAGTCTTGATCCCCTGGCAAAATGAAACATTTGAGGTTTGGTAAACATGAGATTTTTATGTTACATAAAAATTGATCATGAATAATGACTAAGGATATTGAGAACCGCCCCAGCATTCCGGATTTAAAGCAACTAAACGTCTTGATAGCGTAAAACTTTCCGTTTCGTTAAATAGGCCGTTATATCACCTCAAAACCTGGAGGATCGAGCGGGTGGCTAATCGGCCCCTGATGAACAAACTTGACATGAGGGGCCGATAGCCATTAAGCGCTTATATCTATGCGTCGGAATCCGCCCAGTATTTTGATTTTCCCGCGGCAAACAGGAACATCCACATCACCAACACAAATGGGAAGGTAAGCGTGGGCAGGCCTATGGGCGCGAGAAAGTTGGCAAGACCGGCTTGGCAAATCACGGTAAGGAAGCCCGCAAGGATCGCCAACGCCGCGCTTTTACCATCAGGTTTCAAAAATACCCATCCTACCGCCATCATGGTCAGTACCGGATTGAACGAATACAGCCCCATTTCGATCAGGCCCAAGTTTGCTCCTAACATTATCGGAAACGCTACGCCGATAATCGTCCCCCCCACCGCCATCAATGCGCCCCGCAAGGAGACGATGGCGATACCTGTGAGAAACAGGATACCGACTATGACACTGTCCGCGAACATCACCTCTGCAACGCCTTTGGTGAGGGCCGTAAACCACATGTCAGCAGGAATCGCCGCGACATCCGCTACCATGGCAGGCGTGCCGGGAGGTGGCAAAACAGGTCCCCGTGTAAAACTGTCAAACGAATATACGGCAACCAGGAACATCCAGCAGCTAAGGACAAAGGGGGAAGTCGAGGCGGGAATCTTGTAGGGGCCAAGAATTTTCATGAGCGCCGCTAAAACAATACTCGACAGGACCGAGGCAAGCACCACGTACAGCCATAGCTGAGGGGAATTTTCCAGGAACAGAAACAGGCAGGGACCCACCAGCGTGCCATTGAAGCCATACAGTCCCGCATCGATATCGTCTTCCGAAAAACCGAGGAGATAGGCGGCAACGGTGCTGCTTATCACTCCCACGGTGGCCGCGGCGCCGGCTGTTACCCCGCCAATAAAAAGTGCCACCAGAAAGATAAGCCCAGTCACCGCATTGCAGCAAAAAAATACCTGGCCTACCCCTCTCAGAATCACGCGCAAAGGGCGGGGCATTGCCTTGTCTATTGTTAATGACCATTCCATTTTAGTACCTCCAGCGTTTTTTATGATAAAGAGCTATTTTTAGTGTTGCAGCTAGACAAAAAATACCGCCATTCACTAGATAACCTGATAAATTTCCAAGTAGGCTACCCAAAAGGTTCCGTGGTGATTCGGCCTTTAGCCTCTTTCGAAATCCTCCCCCGAAAAAACTAAGCACTCGTGTGGCTGCGGGAGTGCTGCGCCTTGATCTCATCCAGCAATCCCTGTTTTATGATGAAATCAACGATCTGATCGACACCCTCTCCGGTATGCATATTGGTGAAGACGAATGGCCGCTCGCCACGCATCCGCTTCGCGTCGCGCGCCATGACTTCGAGGCTCGCCCCGACATGGGGCGCAAGATCAATCTTGTTGATGACCAGCAGCGCGGAACGCGTGATTCCGGGCCCGCCCTTGCGCGGTATCTTTTCGCCAGCGGCAACGTCAATTACATAGATGGTGAGGTCGGAAAGTTCGGGACTGAAGGTCGAGGCAAGGTTATCTCCGCCCGATTCCACCAGGATGAGATCCAGGTTCGGAAAGTCCGCGGTCATGCGCGCAATCGCCTCCAAGTTGATTGAGGCATCTTCCCTGATGGCGGTGTGAGGGCAGCCGCCGGTTTCCACGCCCATCAGGCGTTCCGCCGGCAATGCGTCCGCTCGCAGCAGGATTTCCATATCCTCCTTGGTATAGATGTCATTGGTGATAACGGCCATTTCGTACCGGTCGCGCATTCTCTTGCTCAATGCTTCGCACAAAGCCGTCTTTCCTGAGCCAACAGGCCCGCCTATTCCAACACGCAAGGGATTAGATGTATCAGTCATTTTATTTCCGTCAATTAGGTAAATTTCGCAAGATCATTCAGGATCGATAAATACGGCTATATTGGACTTCGTGCTGCATGGACAACAGCGACAATCCCGGCGCCCAATTGGACAGTTCGTCATCGTCAAGCGCCTGTGCATGGCAGGCAGCAACTTCAATCGCGCTATGCAGGGAAAGCAACAGCCGCTGGCCTGAGACTTGACCAAGTGGAACCGATTTCACGCAAACCAGCATCTGGTTCTCAACAATGGAAAATAACATGCCCAGCAGCGCCGCTTCATGCGGTACTTTCAGTGCCTCCGCTGCATAGGCAAATGCGGTAGGCAGCGGAATCTCGGACTGACTCGCCATTATCCTAAGCAGTGAATCATCCGCAACCTTCAGTTCCGCCACCAATCTACTCAACGAATATCCCATCTGGATGGTTTCCGCCCGAAATTCGGCGGTATCACGTGACGCAACAAAACACTCGCTCCAGGAAGTGACCACCGCTTCGTCATGCGCCGAAAAAGCTTTCAGCAACCGCCAAAGTATCGGCGCCTCAAAATCTGCAACCACGCTAAGCGCTTCGGTGATCCAAATGCGGGCCGAGTTCTCGTCGCTTACCGAGCCCTCCTCAATGGCAGCTTCCAGGCCCTGCGAGTAGGTATATGCGCCAACAGGAAGCGACGGACTCGCCAATTGAAGCAAGCGTAAAAGGGAAGTTGTCTGCATCATGGTCTCCCTGCCTCTATTGCTTGTCCGACGGACGATGGATCTTCTGATGCACCGGAATCGGGGCCAGCGGACCGTGCGCGTGGGAATGACCGTGGCCATCGTCATCATGATGATGGCCACCCCCACTGTAGGCGCCCGCTTCCGGTTCGAACTGAGCACTTTCTTCCACTACGGTCGCTCCCAACCCCTGCAGCATTTCCTTGAGCACGCTATCCTGGCAAATGCGAAGAAAACCCTCGCCCACCTGGGTTTGGGTGTGCCTATTACCCAGATGAAAAGCACAGCGCAAAAGATCGTGTCGGGTATGACAGGTTATCCGGTAGGTAGGTTCGTTCGCCGCCACGATTTGCACTACCCGGCCATCATCGCCCCTGAGCAAATCATTGTTGCGCAGCACGGTCCCACGCAAGGTAAGAATAGCGACTTCCTCTCCCGATGCCAGCGCGGTGCGCAGACGGCTGTTCTCGCGCAACTCGTACGGGAGTACAAGCTGCGCGAAAATCGAATCCGCATGCGCTATTCGTGTATTTAAAGTGAGCATAGCCGCTTAGAACAGGAAGTAGCGCTGGGCCATCGGTAAAACATCCTCCGCCCCGCATGTCAGCAATTGTCCGTCGGCCCGCACTTCATAGGTTTCCGGATCGACTTCCATCTTGGGGGTGGCGCCGTTGTGAATCATGTCTTTCTTGCGCAGGTTGCGGGTGTTCTTGACGGCGATGAGGTTCTTGTCGAGCTTCAGGCTATCCACCAGGCCGCCATCAAGCGCTGCCTGCGAAGTAAAGGTGAAGCAGGAGGTCTTGATACCGCCCCCGAACCCACCGAACATGTACCGGTAGTGCACCGGCTGTGGCGTCGGAATCGAAGCATTAGGATCACCCATCAAGGCTGCCGTAATCATTCCACCTTTAAGGATCATGGAGGGCTTGACGCCGAAGAAAGCTGGCCGCCACAGGACAAGATCCGCGTACTTGCCTACCTCCACCGAGCCGATCGCGTGCGAGACACCGTGCGTGATGGCTGGATTGATGGTGTATTTGGCGATATAGCGCTTGACACGGAAATTATCGTGCTTGGCCTTGTCCTCTTGCAGAGTGCCACGTTGGATCTTCATTTTGTGTGCGGTTTGCCACGTGCGCAACACGACTTCGCCGATACGGCCCATGGCTTGGGAGTCTGATGACATCATCGAGATGGCGCCCATGTCATGCAGGATATCCTCGGCCGCGATCGTTTCCTTGCGAATGCGTGATTCCGCGAAGGCAAGATCCTCCGGAATATTGGCATTCAAATGATGGCATACCATCAGCATGTCAAGGTGCTCGTCCAGGGTATTGACCGTATAGGGTCGCGTTGGGTTGGTGGAAGAGGGCAGCACGTTTTCCAGACCCACTACTGCTATGATGTCCGGCGCATGGCCGCCGCCGGCGCCTTCGGTGTGGAACGTGTGGATGGTGCGGTCCTTCATGGCGGCAATGGTATTTTCAAGGTAGCCGCCTTCGTTGATGGTATCGGTATGGATGGCAACCTGGACATCATACTTGTCCGCCACGTTCAGGCAGTTATCTATGGCGGCAAAGGTGGTGCCCCAGTCTTCATGCAGCTTGAGGCCGCAGGCGCCAGCCAGGATCTGTTCTTCATTGGGAGTCGGCAGACTGACATTGCCTTTGCCAAAGAAGCCGGTATTCATTATCAAGCCATCCGATGCCCGCAGCATGGAGTGGATATGCCAGGGGCCCGGCGTACAGGTGGTGGCAGCGGTGCCGACCGCTGGGCCGGTGCCCCCGCCCAGCATGGTGGTGATGCCGTTCATCATGGCATCTTCGGCCTGCTGCGGACAGATAAAGTGGATATGGCTGTCGATACCACCGGCGGTGAGAATGGAGCCTTCACCGGCGATAATTTCGGTGGCCGCGCCAATGGCCATGGTAACGTTGGACTGGATGTCCGGATTGCCGGCTTTGCCGATAGCGGCGATCTTGCCATCCTTCAGGCCGACATCCGCCTTGACGATACCCCAGTGGTCAATAATGACCGCATTGGTGATCACGGTATCCATCACATCGGCGTGGTTGCGCTGCGATTGACCCATGCCATCGCGAATCACCTTGCCGCCGCCAAATTTCACTTCTTCGCCATAGGTGGTGAAATCCTTTTCGATTTCAACAAAAAGCTCGGTATCGGCCAGGCGGATGCGGTCACCGGTGGTGGGGCCCATCATCTCGACATATGTCTGACGGGAAATTTTAAAAGTCATTTTCTGCTCCTCTGTAAGTTGTCGACCGTACGCTTTATTTTAGTTTGCCCATTACTTTCTGGTTGAATCCGTATACCGTGCGATCCCCTCCAAGCTCGACCAGTTCGACGGTGCGCTCCTGTCCAGGTTCAAATCGTATCGCCGTGCCCGCCATGATGTTCAGGCGCATGCCGTAGGCGGCCTCCCGGTCCAATTTCATTGCGGAGTTGACTTCGTAAAAATGAAAGTGGGAACCAATCTGTATCGGCCTGTCTCCTCCATTGGAAACCTTGAGAGACTTGGTCTTTCTGCCGACATTTAATTCGATATCGCCAGGCTGTACGAATATTTCGCCTGGAATTAGGGGTACTCTAGCCATTTTTAATCTCCTGATTTAGGGAATGGGGTTGTGAACCGTCACCAGTTTGGTGCCGTCGGGAAATGTCGCCTCCACCTGGATGTCGGGAATCATTTCGGGAACCCCTTCCATCACTTCGCCCCGGGTGAGAATGCGCGTGCCTTCCGCCATCAGTTCCGCAACGGAATGACCATCGCGCGCGCCTTCCATCACCGCACAGGTGATCAACGCTACCGCTTCCGGATGGTTCAATTTCAAGCCCCGCGCCTTGCGCCGCTCCGCTACCAAACCCGCCGTGAATATCTGCAGCTTGTCTTTTTCTCTTGGTGTAAGATCCATTGCTTCCTCCTCAGTAAAGTGAATTTTTTAAAATTTGCTTCGGCAAAGTTTTAAATTTGCCCTTTCCTATAAAATAATGCCCCTTAAAACAAACGGCATTATGTATTCCACATTCTTGGTACCATCGCCTGACGGCCTAGCATCTCCAGGCGAAAAAGCCCCCAACAGTGCAGCATTATCCGGCGCGCGGTCTCACTGGAATTTCCCAGGTAGCGCATCACCACCAGCGAATTGAATTGCGAAACACCCAAATGACCGCGGCCTGCGGCAATTGCGCCAAGGCTTTCGCGCACGGTATCCATTGTCGAGGCAGGCAAGGCCTTGCCGACGGCAACAAGCGTGGCGCACACCGTGTTTCCGCCAAGACCCAAGCTCCCAGTCATGCCCATGCCGCCGCCAGTCAGTCGCAACTGCTCGAACCAGATCGGCTTGCCAGCGCGATAAATGCGTGTACGTTGCCCTATATGCCCGCCGGTAAAAGACTCACCCGATGCGGTGCGGCCAAAGCAGAGTATCTCGCAGCCGATATAGCTTGATTCTTTTCCCATCTCAACGCGATGATCAATCTGAACGTGGGCATTGTCAAAAAAGATGGTTTCCTGAGGTACCCATTCAAGCAAACCACTCGCGCCAACATCCAGCCGAATAGCCTGCTGCGAGATATGACCGTTGGCCTTGTACCACTTGGCCGCCCCCGGGGTGGTGACCTGGACCTTCGCCGATGCCCCGACCTTGACCGCAATATCCAGTTTGTCCCCGCCTACTACGCCGCCCGGCGGATGAATAACAACGACCTGGCACAGGTCCCGGCCGTCGGGATAAAACGGTTTTTGCACGATCAAGGGGCCAAAATGTTCCCTTCCCACCAGGCGGGTTGTGCCACTATCATTCGAGAAGTCGAGTGACAGCCGTGCCTCGAGGCGAGCTTGCGGCAATCCTGGCGCTGGATGAGGAGAACGCTCCGCGGGATAAAGTCGATGAACCACTACGCCGGAATCCTGTCTGGCTGCGGGTTTTTCAGTAAGAATAGTAGGACGCATTTTTTTGTTTGCTGTTCACAGCTGATCTGATAATAACGTTTCCACGATTGGCCACATCTCATGCCTTCACAAAAATTCACGCATTCGCAAACTTTACATCTGCAACTGAAACGACAATTTAAAGACATCCACCTTGTCACCTATCACACCCGGCGCATAGTTCAAGCCTTTGGTGTAGAGATCGCCATGCTGGTAGTACGCCGAAATGCGCGCATTGAAACCATCAATAATGTAATTCACCCCACCCTCGATCTCCTCCCGGTTGCTGCTGTGATTAGGTTGTATGCTGGTGAATCTGCCATATGGCTGGAATTTTCCGATACCGACCTTGACGGGGATCAGATAAAGTCCAGTGACCGTCCAGGATTTCCCATCGAACATGCAAAGGCAACCCGGATCGGCAAAAGCCTGGGAAGAATAATTGGCGTAGAACTGCTTGTATTCCCCGTTTACCGTGGCCACCCCCATATTCTTCGGCAAAACCTTTTCAAACAGGACATCGCCGACCAGGCCAAGGAAATCACTGCGATTGGCGAACGAGCCCGCGCCGTTTTTCTGGTACGATGCGCCGAACGCAAGCGCCAGAATGTCTCCCGCCTTGCCAAAATAGGTACTGCTGGTGTAATAACCCGGATTCTTCTCGGGGTTCAGGAAATTGTAGGTAAAGCGTCCCGCCCACAACACATCATTTCCCTGGTTGGGGCCAATGGTGGTGGATGACTGCAATCCGCGGTACACGCCTACGGCATAACCCAGCGTGCCCTTGATGAAACCCGGCTCAACACTGCCCCAGTAGGTGCCGCCGTCATCGCGGCCGTAGCGCCCCGCACCCCCGCTGCCGAATTTAGTGCTGAAGTCCTGCGAGAAAAATGGCGTCTTGAAGGCATCGTGAGTGGCCTGAAAAAAAGGACCGCTCAATTCGCCCCGCTCCGTGGGAACCAGCATACGCCCGCCCCAGAGGTTCACATACCGGTTAATCTCGACCTTCCCTATCGCATCAAGCATGTTGTACGACATCTTGGGGTTATCGCCGGAGTGCGTGTTATTACAGAAGAAGCATTCGGTATTGATTTCGAATTTGACGTATTGATGGACCTGCCCGTTGACGTAGAGACGGGCATTGTCAATGCTGAAATCATTCTGGTAATTGCGGCTTTCCGCCCATACGCCTGAGCCGCGAAAACCCACGCCGAGAGTCATCCACTTGGTCTCGTCGATAGCCCACTTGGGCTTGCTGATGGACTTGAAGTCGTCCGCGGCGTGAACTCCGGTCAGCAATGATGAAAATCCCACTACCAGCGCTACCGCCAGTAACGCTACCCGGGCAAAGAAATTTTCGCTTTGCGTCCCGAGGGCATTTTTTTGTGAAGGGCTGTCAGCCGACGTTGATTCATAGCTGGGCATTTTATATACCCTTTCCTCTAAATTCTTCATCCCTGAAAATCTCCTTTTATATTCGTCAACCCGACCTGAATAACTATGCAGGACTTTTTGGTCCGAGTCATTAGAAAATACCCACAGATTACAAATTTCGTGTAAGAGGACTTCCTGTATATTTATTACGAACCACGTTTGGATGGGGCTGCAAAGCCATGACTTGTTCCAGTAATTCAGGCGGGCCACTAAAAAAATGGGAAACCGTCTGACCACGAGCGAGAAGCAGAAACACTCGTCCAAACTAAGCCCGCAGCGGGCGGAGATGCCAGGCCAATATAAATAATATCGGGGCGGATCATGCTGCGATTTGCCCGCCGAAAGATAAAAAATTGTGCTATTGGGTAGATTTTTAATCCAATATCCACGGCATTTATACGGAACGATTAGCAAACGTAACCATACATCAAATGGCCCAGTATTAAAATCGCGATTGGAAAACTCTGGCTACAGACAAGGCAAGTGGTTGTGATTTAACAAGACGCAAGGAAAAGCATGAGAATCGGTGTTTTCATCAATTTTTGTCTTATTGTCACTGTCTTAGGACTCAGCCTGCTGATATTCCTTTCTTCTCAGGTGCTGGGTACGCTGGATGAGATCACCGAGGCTGAGCGCCAAAAACACCGGTCTCTGGAACTCGCAAATGAGTTATTTCATAGTTCTGAAGATCTCACCAAGATGGCTCGTAACTATATCACCACTGGCAATTCGATCTACGAACAATTCTTCTTTGAGATCCTGGACATCCGTAACGGCAAGCGGCCACGCCCTCCGGAAAATCACTCAATCACCTATTGGGATGTTAATAGACCGCCATTACCAAACATGCCGGGTAATGCTGTCTCCTTGATGGATTTAATGCGTCGTGAAGGTTTTAGTGAACGGGAACTCGATCTGCTACGGCAATCCCAAAAGAATTCCGATAATCTGGTTAATCTGGAAAAACAGGCCTTCGCTGCCATAAAGGGGTTATACGACGACGGGTACGGAAATTTCACCGTACCTCGTGCGCCTGACCGCGATTTCGCTATCGACCTGTTGTTTGGAGAACGCTATATAACTGAGAAAGCCAGAATCATGGCACCCATCATCCAATTCATGGCTGAGCTGGATCATCGCACTCAAACGACGCTGAACAATTTACAGTCCAAATTCCAGCAGCAAATCCTGCTGATACTGGGGGTACTTTGCACTGCACTGCTTGCCGTAGCGGTCGCCGCTTTCTACATGCGTCGCAATATCCTGCGTCCGCTCGATTATCTCAGCCGTCAGGCGAACAGCATTGCTCAAGGCAGCTACTCCACCCGCTGCAATATCACTACGCACAATGAAATTGCTGAGCTCGGCGCCGACTTCAATACCATGGCGGAAGCCATTGAACATGAGATCATCAAGCTCAAACAGGTCGAGGCATCCTTATGCGAGCGATTAAAGGAAATCAATTGTTTCTATTCGATCCGTCGCGGCATGGAGTCTGACTCATTGGAGGAAGTTTGCCGGACTATTTTTGTGTACCTGATCACGGCGATGCAATTTCCGCATATCACCAGTATCATAATTGAACTCGATGGCAAGCAATTTGTTTCCGATCAATATGATAAGGATCATACACGTGGATTACGAAAGCCGATTATGGTCTACGGCGAGGCTTCTGGCTGGATTGAGGTGTTTTACAGTGAGAGCCAGCCCTTTTTGCTGCCGGAGGAGCAGAATCTGATCGACGTCATCGGGGACGATATAGGGAAGTGGCTGGAGCACAAGCAGGCGGAAGCACGTATCCTGGTAGAGCAGGAGCTTCGGGTGCGCGATGCCGCGATACGGGAATTTGCAGCGCATGTCGAGCGGATGCGGGAAGAAGATCGTAAATACATTGCCCGCGAGATTCACGATGAACTGGGTCAGCTTCTGGCGGCATTGCACTTGGAGCTTTCGTTGCTAAAGGATGTAGAAGATAATAGAAAAAGAGTGGAAATCATCAGGTATAACATGTCAGAACTGGTGGTTAAAGCGAGTCAGAGCGTGCGCAACGTTGCGGAACATTTGCGTCCGGCTTCGCTGGGGTTGGGTATCGTATCGGCCATAAAAAAATTGACCGATGAATTCAGGAAACATGGTGGCGTAAGCTGTGTGTTGCATTTGATGGAGGTCTCGATTGATTTGGATGAAGATCAGACGGTGGCAATATTTCGGATTGTGCAGGAATCTCTGACCAATGTGACACGACATGCCGAAGCAAGTCGGGTCGAAATCACCCTGTCGCAGAATGCGGATGATCTCATTGTTGAGGTGCGCGACAACGGTAAAGGATTTGATTCTGCGGATGCCGCAAAGAAAAAGTCATTTGGCCTGCTTGGAATGCGAGAACGGGCGGCCGTACTGGGGGGCGGTATCGATATCACCAGCTTGCCGCAGCAAGGAACAGTGGTTAACGTGCGCATACCAATCAAACGAAATGAAGGGATTTCATGATCACTTTTGGCCTGCTAATTGGTACTTCTTCACTTCGGTATCGACAAGTCGACCAGGCTCTCCAATGTCAACCGATCCCAATGATATAATGAGCATGATAATCAAGGTCTTTCTAGCTGACGACCATAGGCTCTTCCGGGACGGGCTGAAACGGATTCTTGCCGAAACAGCCGACATCGTAGTCGTCGGCGAAGCGACAGATGGACTTGATGCCTTGGGGAAAATGCGCCATGGCGGATGGGATGTGGCATTGCTGGATGTCAGCATGCCAGGCATGAATGGGCTGGAAGTACTCAAACGAATGATGGCCGACGATGCAGGGCGGCAGGTGCTGATGTTGAGTACATATCATGAGGATGAATACGCTATCAGGACAATACGCGCAGGCGCGTCCGCCTATCTCACGAAGAACAGCCCAACCGATCTGCTGATATCCGTGATCCGTCGCCTGGCAAACGGCGGGAAATATATTGATCCCGAACTGGCGGAAAAACTGCTGTTCGACGTCGGTCCAGCATCGAAAACACCATTGCATTCCACGCTTTCCGATCGGGAATATGATGTTCTCAAACTTATCACCACCGGCGTATCATTAGCCGAAATCTCGCAGAGGCTGGCATTAAGCGCAAAAACCGTCAGCACATACCGCGCCCGCATTCTGGAAAAAATGAATATGCAGAACAATGCCCAGCTGGTCCGCTATGTCACCGAGCACAAATTGCTGGAATAGCGAATTGATGCTAATTCAATATCGACATTCTCAACATATCGCCCATTTTTCCCGATTTAATTCATCATGCAATAGCGGCGCTATGAACATGCAGTGAAGAATCAGGAGAATAATGCTCTTGTGGTGTCTCGACCGGCAAGAGATGCAGTTTGCCATGGCGTACGCCGCGTGTGGCAATAATATGATTGGCAAATTTTTTCACGTTCTTGATAGACCCGCTCAAGATGGCTACTTCCAGGCAGTTGTCATGATCCATATGTACATGCATCGTGGATAGCGTAAGATCATGGTGATCATGGTGCACGGCAGTAAGCGAGCTTGCCAGCTCGCTTTCGTGATGGCTGTATATATAGCTGAGCGTCGCAATACATCGGCCTTCGGCATGTTCTTCCACGCGGACGGTATCAAGCAGATCCCGTATCAGGTCACGCACGGCTTCCGACCGATTAAAATAACCGCGCTTATGCATTACGACGTCAAATTGCTCGGCGAGTTGATCATTTAGCGATATAGTGAGGCGTTCCATATTATCTTCTCCAAGATTTTTTATTTATATAAGCTCTTTTATTCACCGGAATTCGTTTCGCATATTCAATGCTTGTTAAAGTTGCATACTTGGATATGAGAATCCCCCCTGCTTTCCCATGAGATCTCATGGAAGACCTGCAACTTGCCTATAAATACCATACACACGGCGAGGGTGTCTGTCAGGAAGTGTTGAAATAGGATGTCAGGATATATGAGGACATTGTCAGGGATTCCCTACAGCAAGACTGCGGGGAATGACAAGTTCAATAGTTGAAAAGTTGTTCATGCAACGCAATGACCAATTCTCATGCGCGACGGACTGCAAAAACTACTCATGCCATAGTCGTTACGGCTAAGTTTCGCGGCACACATCAATGGAGCCTCGTCGATGATTAACGATGCCATGAGTAATGAGTTTCCGAGGAATCACCAGTTTTGAGCGCCTCCGAAAGACGAAATGGGGAAACTGCATGTGACCTCAACCACCGCCCCGTGTGAGCTCCTATACTTCAGTTGAGGCCTTTGCTACTGCTGGACGTACCCTCCGCGCCATCTATCTTTTTCGCGATGTCGGAGATTCGCACGAGATCACCCTTGGCAATACCATCCGGCGGATTTTCAATGACGCGATCCGCGGGTGCAAGTCCCGAGCTTAATTCGATGGTCTTGCCCAGATCGCGCATGATCGTGAATGCCTTCAGCATAACCTTGTTGCCGGCCCGACCGTGGCAACGCGGAGACCTGCCTTGTCGAACATCAGTGCGCTCGTCGGCACACTCAGCACAACAAGGTTATGAGGAAGATCGAAACTTACGTTGGCGAATGCGCCTGGCAGCAGTTCTCCGTTCGCGTTATCGACCAGAATCTGCATCAGCGTTGCACCTGACGCGATATTGACCGCTTCCGCCGACGAGGCAATGGTTGCAGCATAAATCTTGCCTGGCTGTTCCGGCACCGTGATTCTCGCCTTGGTCCCGGACGGGATTCTTGGCACGTATGTCTGCGGCACGTTTACGTAGACGCGCAACGTGTTCGTCTTCGATACTTCGAAGAGTTCCTGTCCCATACCGCTGCCGGCATTGATCAGCGTGCCGATATCAGTTCTCCGGGCGGTGACGAGGCCATCGAATGGTGCAACGATGCGGGTAAAATTCTTCTGCGCTCGCAAACGGTCGAGATTCGCCTGACCAGAGTCTCTTAATGCTTTCTTGGCCATGAAGTCGCCCGTCTTTTCATCAGCTGCCTGTTTTGACACATAATTGGAACTCAACAGTAGCTGCCAGCGTTGAGCGGTTATTTCAGCGAGCGACGCGTTCGCCTGCGCACCGGCAAGATCGGCCTTCCCCTGCAACAACTGCTGGTCAAGGTCCGGAGTTTCGATTTCGGCGAGCAATTGACCAGCTTTGACCGGAGCGCCAATATCGACTTTCCAGCTTTTCAGATAACCGCTGACACGAGCATACAGCGATGCGCGCGAATAGGGTTCCAGTCGGCCGGGCAGATCAAGGGTGGGGGTACCGACGTGCTTGCCGGGTTTGAGAATAGAAACGGACGGAATTGCCTGCTCATCGGTCCAATTCCGCAGCTGCTCGTTGCTTGAGGCTCGCAGAGACAGACCAGCAACGACGATGATTATAACGATGACCGCGGCACCAATACCCGCGAGGCGCAATTTACTCGACGCCACACCAGGAACTGAAGTGTCAGGCGGCATGTATTTCTCCGGCAACGGGGGCGGGGGCGGACTTCTTGCCGGGCCTGCCGTGCACGATACTGAAAACAACGGGGACGAAGATCAGTGTTGCAACCGTTGCGAAGACCAGGCCGCCGATAACCGCGCGGCCGAGCGGTGCGTTCTGCTCGCCGCCCTCACCCAGGCCCAGCGTCATCATCACAACTAATTTGACCTTCTCGGAATGGAGCAGCGTGTTCATTGATGCCAAACTGACCACCGCGCTACTGGATCGACTGACCCATCATTGCCATATCGTCGAAACCGGCAACGAGTCATTCCGCTTCAAGCAAAGCAGCG